>NZ_OW659496.1:954356-1272474 GCF_940143175.1 Erysipelothrix amsterdamensis
ATGTTCGTGAAATTATTACGGAATGCTTAACACAACGTGCAGAAGCAATGACGAAAGCAAAGCGCGAACAATTAATTCAAGAAATTTTTGACGATGTTACGGGACTTGGACCTTTAGAAGTTCTAATCCGTGATGAAGATATTTCTGAAATCATGGTTAACGGTCCGAATACGGTTTATATTGAACGTAAAGGTCGTCTTGAGTTATCCAACGTTTTCTTTAGAGATGATGCTCACGTAGCTCAAATTATTAATCGTATTGTTTCACCATTAGGTCGTCGATGTGATGAAGCAAACCCAATGGTTGATGCGCGTTTACCGGATGGTTCTCGTGTTAATGCCATTGTTCCGCCTGTAGCTTTAAGTGGGCCAACAATTACAATTCGTAAATTTAATTCAACACCACTGCAAATCAGTGACTTAATTGGATTTAATTCGATTTCATTTGGTATGGCTGCTTTTCTTGAAGCATGTGTTAAAGGACGCTGTAACGTTGTGGTTTCTGGAGGTACTGGTTCTGGGAAAACAACATTACTTAACGTTCTTTCAAGCTTTATTCCTGAAACAGAACGTATTGTAACCATTGAAGATGCGGCTGAAATTCAGTTAATGCAAAATCATGTTATTACACTTGAAGCACGTCCAGCTAACGTTGAAGGTAAGGGTGCTGTAACCATTCGAGATATGGTAAAGAACTCCCTCCGTATGCGTCCTGACCGTATTATTATTGGTGAGGTTCGTTCCGGTGAAGCGCTTGACATGTTACAAGCGATGAATACAGGTCACGATGGCTCTCTTGCTACAGGTCACGCGAATACACCGAGGGATATGGTTTCACGTCTTGAAACAATGGTTATGATGTCAGGAATGGATCTGCCTATTAAAGCGATCCGTGAACAAATTGCATCTGCGATCAACATCATTGTTCAACAAACCCGTCTTCGTGATGGTTCACGTAAAGTTGTTGCGATCACAGAGGTTACAGGTATGGAGGGTGAAATTGTTACACTCCAAGACATCTTCGTTTTCAAACAAGAAGGCTATGATGCTGCAGGTAAAGTTAAAGGTAAATTTATGGCAACGGGTATTCGTCCATACATCATTGATACATTAGAAGCGAATGGTATCCTTGTGAAAGATGAGTGGTTCCAAAAATAATGTGGATTATAATGGCAGCATGCCTTAGTTACATTACGCTTGTTGTCCTTCAATTTGTATTAAATTTGATTTATCATCGCTTCATAATGTTAAAAGACCGTTTGGACTTAATCGAAAAACAAAGTTTATACGGTTATTCAAAAAAATCAAAAAAAGATCAGAAAAAAGAAAAACAATCCATCAGTATTGAAGTTCCAGAAAAATTAAAAGAAAATCTCTTAATGGCTGGAATTAACTTACGACCGGATGAATTTCTGAAAATGTGGTTAGGACTTGCTGCGTTTGCAGTTGTAATTTGTGTTGCACTTGATAAAGGGATGATTGTTACATTATTCGCTTTCGCTGCAGCACTTATTGGTCCACCGATGTATATTAAAATTAAAAGAAAACAACGAATTGGTAAATTTAGTCAACAATTAGGTGATGCATTATTAATTCTTTCCAATAGTTTACGTGCTGGTTTTACCTTTGAACAAGCACTTGCAAGTATTGCGAAAGATTTACCGGATCCAATTGGTCCTGAGTTTCTTAAAGTGTGTCGTGAAGTTGAATTGGGAGAGAATATTGAAAAATCTCTGGCCGCTGTATCAACACGCATGGAATCCGAAGAAATGAAATTGATGAACACTGCTGTTAGTATTCAAAGACAAGTAGGGGGTAACCTTGCGGATGTCTTGGATAATATCGGTGAAGCGATTCGAGAACGGATTACAATTCAGAAAAATATTAAGGCTCTAACAGCACAAGGAGATGTTTCTGCGAAAGTAATTGCAGGATTGCCGGTTGTTGTTCTTGTCTTAATTTCGATGGTTAATAAAGAATATATGGAGCCAGTATTCACAACTCCATTCGGTTATGCATTGCTTGGTGTTAGTGCAACCCTTGAAATCATGGGTTATGCGATGATCAAGAAAATAACAAATATTGAGATGTAGGAGGAAATCATGATAAAAGCAATTACAGGAGCAATCTTTGCGTATGTCTTCGTAGATTTTGTAATGAGTGTCTTAACAGGAAAGTCACTTGTTATTAAAAAACGATTGGATGAAACAAAGAATTCGAGCTCACAAAAACATGGTTCTGATGACATTTTGGATAAAACGTTCCAAGAACGTTTCTTACAACCGATTGTTGATAAGTTGATTCATGCCGTATCAACAATGCTCCCGGTTAAAGCAGAATCTCAATTAAAACTTGCAGATCGTTTGCTTAAAGCGGGGATTACAACGAATCCTAAAGATTACCGTGCGATGAATGTTATTATTATTGTCGGTTTTGGATTAGTTGGACTTTATCTTGCTATTACATCCCATCAACGTGGGTTTTCTCGCATTATGTATATGATGATGGGGATGGCTGGTGGATACGTATATCGTCGTTATTCACTAGAGGGAAAGATAACAAAACGTAAAAAAGTTATCAAAGGACAATTACCTGAAGTAATGGATATTTTAAGTGTTTCTGTTGTTGCCGGTCTAAGTTTTGACCAAGCACTCGGACATGTTACAACCAAAGCAGAGGGACCGTTGATTGAAGAGTTTCGTATTTGTCAACGGGAGATCATGTTGGGTAAACCTCGTAAAGAGGCGTTAAACCGACTTTCTGAACGAACTGAAATTGAAGAGGTAAAATCTTTTACCAATGCTATTATTCAAGCAGATGAACTTGGGATTTCACTCCAAAATGTTTTAATGAGTCAATCTCAAATGATTCGTACTTCACACCGTCAAGATGTTGAAGAACGTGCTGCAAAAATTCCAGTTAAAATTCTGATTCCAATGGTACTCTTTATTTTCCCTGTTATCTTTATTATTCTGCTCGGACCAGCTGTGCCGACAATTATTGAAGCATTGGGAGGCCGATAATGATAAAAAACCTCGAAATCGCATCAAACTTTGGAACACGTTTCAAAGGGTTGATGTTGAGAAAAGAAATCAATGAAGACCAAGGAATGTTATTTCTTCATTGTGCACGTGTTCATACTTGTTTTATGAAGTTTGACATTTGTGTCATTTACTTAGACAAAGACTTTAATATTATTGACCATGAAGTAATAAAACCTTGGCGTCTCGGTAAAAAAGTAAAAGGTGCGCGTCATCTAGTTGAAGCGTCACCTCAAATCGTAACATCACTCAGTGATATTACATTTAATGAATTAATTATGAAGGAGGGATAAGATGAACGATTTTTTTGATATGAGTTTTGGTGATGATTCAAAATCAAACGACTTCGCCATGCCGACATTTGACGCATCAAATGACATCGACGATGAAGAAGATGATGATCTCGAAGAATCATCGAATAAATTCAAAAAGACACTTTTCGGAGGCTATACACGCGGTAGTGTTGAAGCATATGTAGAACAAATTGAACAAAATGTTTCACAGATGCAAGGAAACCTCGAATTTCAAATCAAAGAAATGTTGCTTGAAAAAGCTTCACTTTCTCAAGAAAATGCATTACTAAAGTCACAATTTACAGATGCAGAATCGAAAATGATTGAAATTGAAGAAGAGTACAAACGCATTAAAGGTTTAAATGAAGAATTAGCTGAAAATATTAAGAATCAAGAATTACAGTTTTCAACTGAGTTAAATCAATATAAGACCGTTAGTGGAGAATTACAAGAAGAATTAGATAAAATATCTTCTCACTATCAATCACTCCAGGAACAGTTAGAACGTGCTCATGGTGAAGTATCCGTTTTAACACAGCAAGTGAAAGAAAATGAAGAAGAAAATATTAAAGTTGAGCAATACCTTGATCAACTTGAATCAAGCCTACAAGAAAAGAATCGCGCACTCGAAGAAAGTGTACGCCTCTTAAAAGAAAAAGAAATTGAACTTGAAACAAGTAATGCGGAAGTTCACGAGTTACGCGAACAAATGCTTGTTATGGAAACTAAACTAGCAGAAAAAGATTCGGAAATCGCACGTACTATGAAAATTTTAGAAGAATATCAAGCTCAAGAAGAAAACTTTATGGCTTTAATTGATCAAAAAGAAGATATGATTATTGAACGCAATAATGCACTTCAAGAAGCAGCGCGCATGGTTGAATCATTAGAAAGCCAACGCGAAGCATTTGAATCACGTCTAATGGATCAACAAGGAACAATTGATGAACAACAAGAGTCAATTGAACATACACAGTATGTCCTTGATGAAAAAGAAGAAGAGATTAAAACACTTGAAGTCAAAATTCAACAACTTACTGAAGCTGTCGAAGCAATGAACAGTCAAGATGATTTAGCTGTTGAAACCTTAACAAATGAAGTAGAGTTTTTAACTAAAAAACTTGAACTCATGACATCTGAAAAAGATGAGACTGTAATGTTGTTGCAAGAAAAGATTCAAAATCTTACACAACAACTTGAACAAGTTCAATTACAACCAAATATTATGCAACGTGTAGAAGATATTCGTACGCAATATGATCAATTACTTCAAAAGAAGGATATTATCATAAACCGTTTGGAAGCAGAAGTTAACAGCGCTCCTTCTTTTACATTCGATCAAGAACGTGCACTTCTAAAACAAGAAATTGCGCAATTGCAAGAAGAACTTAAGCAAGAAATGATTGACAAATATCAGGTTCGTAAAGGATTGAACGATGAGGTGCGTCGTCTCAAAGAACGATTAGATACACAAACGTTTCAAGGGCAACCCAGACAAGACTTTGAACGCATTATCGATGAAAAAGACACCCAAATCAATCAACTCTTTCAGAAATTACAGAATATGCAAAAAGAAATGGAAGCATTAATGGGTCGCGTTAATTTTACAAACCCATCTCATGATGCACTTCAAGAACGTACTCGTATTCAACATATGAATATGCAAGAGCCTGTCCTTGAGCCGGTTGCAAATTTTGTACCAACACCGCAGGTTGTTGAACCTGTAGTAGCAGCTAAAAACGACTTTGAAGAAGAAATTGCGCGTATTTACAAGCAAATTGAAGCTCAAAGAGAAACATTAGATGCATTTATGGATCACTATAAATACAATTCATAATAAGAAAAAGGTATTCAAGTTGAATACCTTTTTTTGTTGTGTACTAGAGTTCAAATAATAATTGCGTATAAGTTGGGAAGGGATAATGTGATTTGGAAATTACGCGTTCCATTCGATCAACCAGTTCGCGAATTGTCTCAAATTCTGGTCGAATTTGATGATGCATTGCGAGTGATTTTTCTTCTAAATCAGTAATTTCGTGAACAAACAATAATTTCTGCTCAAGTGTCATGATTGCAGCGTCAAGTGCATCGAGATTTGACTCGAGGTTTGTGATTTGACGTAGCACATAACTGCTTTGACTGTTTGATTTCGATAAGTGATTAATAGAAGTTACAATTGCAGGCATAATATCTTGTTTCACCATTTTTAGTAAAGTATTGGCTTCAGTGTTGATGGTTTTTATAAATCGCGTTTGAACGATAATGGTACGGGCTTGTAATTCACGTTCACTCAGTACTTCAGTGTTTTTAAATAATTTAACTGTATTTGGATAAAGCATAGAAGGAATTGAATCAACATAGTGTTCAAGATTTGGTAAACCACGTCGTACCGCTTCATCTTTCCAGTTATCATGATAAGCATCACCATCAAAAATAATCCTGTGATGCGCTTTAATGATTCGCTGACAGTGTCCCAATGCTTGTTCGCGAATATCTTGTACATACTTGTATTGTTCCAAGTCATCCGCGATACGCTCAAGTGATTCTGCCATAATTGAACATAACACAGTATTTACAAATGCACTACAAATCGAAGAGCCTGGCATCCTGAATTCAAATTTATTTCCAGTAAATGCAAAAGGAGATGTGCGATTTCGATCTGAGTAATCTTTCGTCACAGCGCTCAGTGTGGTAAGTGGTGTAAAATACTGAACCTCTTTTTCAATATTAATTTCCTTTGAGGTCGCTAATTGCTTGAATATTTCTTCAAGAACAGATCCTACAAAGAGTGAAATAATAGCAGGGGGTGCTTCAGATGCTCCGAGTCGATGATCATTGCCAGCAGATGACCCTGCAAAACGCAATAATTCCGCATGCGAGTCAACCGCTTCTACGAGTGCGCACACAAAGACAAGGAAACGAATATTCTCGTGAGGACGTTCGCCCGGTTCGAAAAGGTTGTGGCCAGTATTTGTTACTAAGGACCAATTATTATGCTTACCGGATCCATTAATATTTTTAAAGGGTTTTTCATGAAGAAGTGCTGATAAATGATGTTTTTTTGCAACGCGCTGTAATGTTTCCATAACAATCATATTTTGATCAAGAGCAATATTTGCCTTATCGAAATGGGTAACGATTTCAAATTGTGCTGGAGCGACTTCATTATGTTCCACTTTACTGTAAACACCAAGTTTCCACAACTCATCATTAACATCCTCCATATAGTGCACAACATTTGAAGGAATATTACCGTAATAATGGCCCACTAAATCTTGACCCTTCGGTGCATTTTCGCCTAAAAGGGTACGTCCCGTAAAAACAAGATCTTCTCGTTGTTCGAAATGTTTAGAACTAACCAAGAAATACTCTTGCTCTAAACCAATCATAGCATCAACACTCGTAACACTTTTATCACCTAAAAGGTTTACGATACGAGTTGCCTGTTTACTTAAGGCTTCCATAGATTTTAAAAGTGGCGCCTTCTCATCCAAGGATTCACCGTGATATGAAATAAAAATTGAGGGAATAAATAAAACATGGCCCCGAATAAATGCGGGAGAGGTTACATCCCAATATGTATATCCACGTGCTTCGAAGGTTTGTCGTAAACCACCATTTGGAAATGAGGATCCATCTGTTTCTCCTTTAATTAATGTTTTGCCAGAGAATCGTGTGATTGGCTTACCATTTCGATCGGGCTCAATAAAAGCATCGTGTTTTTCCGCACTTGAGCCTGTCATCGGATGAAACCAATGAGAATAATGTGTAGCACCATGTTCTAAAGCCCACACTTTCATTGCATGTGCAATTGCTTCCGCATTTGCCATATCCATTTTCTCTTTATATTGGATTGCATTTAACCAACGTTCAAAAACGGGGCGAGGTAAATACTCACTCATCACATCCTTTGTGAAGAGCTTACTTCCAAAATCTTCGTACGGTTTCTTCATATAATTCTCCTTTTTCTTGTAAAATATAAAATAATTTGCAGTAAAAGTAAAGAATTTTTTGATTTTGATTTACTTTTTTCAAATATATTAGAAAAATAATGGATATTATTCTAATTTGAAGTAGTTTTTAGACTTTAGAAAGATTGTATCGCAGATTAGTATCGTTAAAAATAGTATACATATATGGCCAAAGTTAGTATGTATATTTATTTTTACAAAACTCTTTTATTTGTGTAATTGATGTGATAGAATTACGGAGAAATAGGAGAGATAAGTATGAAATATAGTGATTTAATTGATATAGCACACCAAAATTCAAGATGTGATGTGCTATCCTCGAATGCATTATTAAATGGAGAATGTACGGCATTATTATCAGCGGATGGAAACGTATATACTGGGATTTCTGTTCAAAGTACAACAGGAGCAGGATGTAATTCAGGTGTAAGTGCTATTGCGGAGGCTTTAAAATCTGGAAAAACACATTTTGTGAAAATGGTTACTGTGAACGGTGAGGGAAACGTGATTGCACCTTCAGGTCAAACACGAGAACTTCTTTCACAAATTAATGCAGATAATAAGCAATGTGAGATTATGGTTTCTAATGACCATTTAGTAATTCTTGATCAACTCTTGCCATATGCAGCATATTAACACGGGAAACCGTGTTTTTATTTGTCTAATGATGCGATAATAGAACTATAAAAAATAGAAAACGATACAATTTCATGAAAATAGTTGACCAACGGTCAGTTTGGTGATAAACTAAACAACGGCTGGCATAATGACCAATGGTCAGTTTGTATCGGAGGAGGGAAATATGGTATCCAAGCTTGAGAAAAACAAGTTACTTAAAGAGAACAAATTGTATAATGCTGCGTATGATTTATTTACAAGTCATGGAATTAACGAAACATCAATCAGCGATATTGCGAAACATGCTGGAGTTGGTAAAGGAACCTTTTATCTATACTTTAAAGATAAATACGATATTTTAGATCGCATTATTTTTAAGAAAAGTTCGGATGTTTTAGTTTATGCGGTTAACGAAACACATTTAAACGTATTCGAACATTTTGAAGATGAAGTGATATTTTTTATCAATGTAATTCTTGATTTTTTAGAACAAGATCGGCTTCTTCTAAAGCTTATCCATAAGAATTTGTCATGGGGGGTTCTTAAGAAGGCAAAAGAAGACTATGAAGAGATAAATTTAATCTATCATATGTTTACAAAAGGGCTTAAAGATTTAGGCATATCAGAAGCAGAAATAGATCATACGATTTACATTGTAATCGAACTTACGGGTTCAGTTGCATACAATACAATAATTCTTGAGGAACCCTCAAGTTTAGAAACCATGAAGCCCTTCCTCTTCGATACCATAAAACGTATTATTAGGAGATGATTTCGTGAAGAAAGGTTTTACCCAAGCGTTTGGAGATGCGATTGCGAAACACCGCAAAATTATATTAATTATTGCGACTTTGCTTTTAATTCCATCGCTTTACGGAGCAGTATCTACGAAGATAAATTATGATATTCTAACATATCTTCCAAAAGACTCTGAGTCGGTTAAAGGTCAAGAAATATTAGACCGAGAATTTGGTGGTGCATCGACTGGAATGTTAGTCATTGAAAACATGACAAACAAAGATGTAGTAAAAACAAAAGAAAAGATTAAGACGGTTAAAGGTGTCGAAGATGTAATTTGGGTCGACGACCTTGTAGATATATCCGTTCCTTCAACAATGTTACCCGAAGATGTACAGTCGTTACTTTTCCGTGAGAACTCAACATTACTTATTGTTAAGTTTGATGAAGGAAATGCCTCACCACTTACCCATGAAGCAATCGATGATATTCGATCATTGCTTGATGAACATTCATTCCTCAGCGGAATGTCTGCATTATTAAAAGATACAAAAGAACTTGCAGATGCACAAACACCAATTTATGTTGGACTTGCAGTATTACTTGCCACATTAGTGCTCGCAATGACTTTAGAATCAACCGTTATACCATTTATAATCCTCTTGAGCATTGGATATGCAATCGCTTATAACTTTGGAACAAACGTGATATTTGGTCAAATATCATATATAACCAAATCATTAGCTGCCGTATTGCAATTAGGTGTAACGTTGGATTATTCGATTTTCTTATTACATCGTTATGAAGAGGAGTTACGCAAGAATTCAAACAAAGAACAAGCAATGGGTTCTGCGATTGCCTCAACTGCATCATCGATTGTAGGGAGCTCATTAACCACGGTTGCAGGCTTTTTAGCAATCGGTGCTATGAATCTAACAATCGGTAAAGATATTGGATTTGTAATGGCTAAGGGTGTCGTGTTAGGTGTATTATCAGTTCTAACTGTATTGCCTTCATTAATTCTTATCTTTGATGGTCCAATTCATAAATGGCGCCATCGCACAATTCTACCTGAATTTGATCATCTATCAAAATTAGTTACACGTCATGCGAAAGTATTTGTACTCATCGGTGTTTTACTCTTCGTTCCAGCATACTTTGGACAAAGCAATAATGATGTTTACTACAACCTTGATGAATCCTTACCAAAAGACATGACATCAATGGTCGCACTTACAAAACTAAAAGATGATTATAATATGCAAACAACACATTTTGCAGTCATTCCAAAAACAGTTCCTGATTTCGAAATCACCCGAATGATTAAAGAAATCGAATCGTTGGATGGCATTGAAAATGTTATTTCATATCAAAAATATGTGGGTCCTACAGTTCCAGAATCGTTTTTACCGGAAAAGGTAGTCTCAATTTTCGAAAAAGGTGATTATAAACGTCTCATCATTAATTCTTCTTTTAAATCCGCTACGGATGAAGAAAACCAACAAATAGAGGCGATATCTTCAATTATGAAACATTATGATGAAGATGCATTATTAACGGGTGAAGGGGTCTTAACAAAAGATCTGATCGATATTGCGGATGAAGACTTTGCTCGTGTTAATGCACTGAGTTTTGCTGCCGTATTTATTATCATTGCCCTTGTATTTATGTCCGTATCAATTCCAGTTCTCTTAATCGCAGCAATCATGCTTGCAATCTTTATTAACATGAGTGTTCCATTCTATATGGGAACTTCTATTCCATTTATAGCTGGTATCGTAATTGGATCAATTCAATTAGGGGCTACAGTTGATTATGCAATTCTGCTAACTACACGATTTAAAGAAGAATGCGGGAATGGTTTAGAAAAACATGAAGCAATGGAAATTGCTGTTAAAGAATCAGCTAAGTCAATATCAACAAGTGGACTTGCATTCTTTGGTTCTACCGTAGGTGTTGCAATTATTTCTGAGATGGAATTAGTATCAAGTCTTAGCGGTATGATCGCTCGTGGAGCAATCATTTCTACACTCGTTATATTATTTATTCTTCCTGGTATCTTACTTGGATGCGAAGGAATTATAAGTAAAACAACACGGGGATGGAAAAAAAGTAATAAAGGAGATGTTATAACGAATGAAGACTAAAAATTCAATACGTGCACTAAGTGGTGCGATTGCAATCAGTATGGTTGCCGTTGTACCTGTAAGTGCAAATGAACCGATAAAAAAAGACGAAACAGTTTTTGTAAACTTGGATAGTGATGGTCGCGTGATTCATAAAGTATCAAGTGTACACTTACATTCAGATAAAGAATTAAAGACTGTTTCAGATAAATCAAATTTAAAAAATATCGTCAATGTTAAAACGGACGATCAACCTGGTATTGCGGGTAATACAGTAATATGGAATACAGATCAAAAAGATGTTTATTATCAAGGAGATATCGAACAATCATTACCGATTGAAACATCGATTCATTATACCTTAGATGGTAAAACAGTTCGTCCAGAAGATATTGTTGGACAAAGCGGTCGATTAAAGATTTCAATCGACATTAAAAATAACGATCCACGCACTATTAAATTAAAAAATGGTGGAACAAAAAATGGTTATGCACCTTACATGGTTGCAACTGTCATGAACTTATCCTCAGACATTTTTAAAGATGTTACTGTGAATACAGGTAAGTTAATTCAAGATGGGAACAATCAAATTGCTACCTTTGCTGTTCTTCCAGGAATGAAAGAAAATCTCGGTATTACCAAAGATTTCTTTGGTCTTGATGACCATATCGAAGTCCAAGCAGATGTTGTGGATTTTGAAATGAGTCCGATTGTCTTTACCGCGACTTCAAACATTCCAAATTTAGAAGCATTAGAAGAATTTGATCGTGTTGAAGATGTTGCAAGAAGTATCGAGACTTTAAAAGATGCTGCCAACCAACTTGCAAACGGAACACAACAATTATCCGATGGTTCAAATCAATTAAATAGTGGCATTACTGACTATGTTAGTGCAGTTGGTAAAGTAAGCGATGGATCGCATGAGCTTGCTTCAGGTTCGGGTGTGTTTTTTGACGGTATTTATCGAAGCTCGGTAGGTGCACAATCCCTTGCTGACAATACATCTCTTTTTACCGAGAAAACAGCACAATTAGGTAATGGTTATATGGCTTTAAGCGAAGGTGTTACGCAATATGCTTCCAAAGCAACTCAATTGAGCGAAGGCTTTATTAAAGCTTCTGAAGCATTGCAACCCGTTAGAGGCTCTGTAACCAAACTTAAGACTGGAATGAGTCAAATTGATTCGGGTACACAACAATTGACGACGGGAAGTCATCAAGTTGTATCAGGTGTAAACGGAGTCCAGGGTGCAAATACAATGGGATTAGGTCAAATTAAACAAACAGCACAAACCATTGCATCGCTCAAAGAACAAATTACGGTACTTGAAAAAGCCATTGCATTGATTCCTGAAGACAAAGATCGTACAGAAATCCAACAAGAATATGAAACACTTGTTAAAACGGTTAATGCACTCGAACAATCCAATGAAGCAGTAAATACAATCTATGGACACGTTGATACACAACTACCTACGCTTGTTGAAGGTAGTGAAGCTGTGAAACAAGGACTTGAAACTGTGAATACAAATCAAAAATCAGTCTTAGCAGGACTTGGTCAACTAGATCATGGATTGGAACAATTTGAAACTGTGTCTGCACAATTGAATGAGAATGCACAAAAACTAAATGCTGGAGCCTTGGTACTTGATACTAAATCTAAAGAGGCATCACGTGGAAGTCAACTTCTACTTGATGGTTCGTCCAAACTTTCCGCAGGTGCTACTGAACTATCATCAGGCATTCAAAAACTAAATGACGGATCAATTGTTGTTAAAGAGGGACTTGATGCTCTTGCACAAGGCTCAAATCAAGTTTATCATGCTGGTTCACAACTCGAAGCAGGAGCAACCA
This sequence comes from Erysipelothrix amsterdamensis, assembly GCF_940143175.1. NCBI lineage: Bacteria > Bacillati > Bacillota > Erysipelotrichia > Erysipelotrichales > Erysipelotrichaceae > Erysipelothrix > Erysipelothrix amsterdamensis. Next base: position 966,996 of record NZ_OW659496.1, read on the forward strand.
AACTTGCTGAAGGTTCAACAGAACTTAATAACAAAGTTAATGAAGGAATGGCTGAAGCGAAATCACACGATGAGATCAGTATGGATGATTTAACTCGAATTCTTGATGTAAAAGATGGTCTCTTAGAGATCGCTGAAACAAATACAACATTAAGTGGTCTGGGTTCTGACATGGAAGGCAGTTCCAAAATGATTATGAGAACTGAGGCAATAAAGAAAGAAAAAGAAACAAAAGTGATTGAAGAAACAGTTCAAGAACACAAAGGATTCTTTGCTTGGATTAAAGAAAAAATTTCAAAATAAAAAACGACTTCGGTCGTTTTTTTTTAAGCTTCAATCAGTGTAAGGTTTGCATAGATTGTTGTAATAATGGCAATGACGATTCCAGGTATGACCCAAGAAAGTTGAAGGTTATGTAATGGAAGCGTCGAGATGAGTTTAAAGCATGTACTGTAAGCATGATTAATACTTGATAGGATACTAATACATCCCACAACAATCGTCGTTATTTTAAATGTTATATCGGGTATGTCGCCTATAAGGGTTAAGAGAATTAAAGTAATTGCGATTGGATAGATTGCACTCAGTATCGGTGAACTGATCGCTAAAATCTGATTCAAACCGAAATTACCAATGATTAAACTAATTATTGAGAGTAAGATAACAAATTTTTCATAACTTAGGATATGTAGAAGTTCTGAAAAATATTTACTGCATGAAGTAATTAATCCGACACAAGTTGTAAGGCATGCTAAGGTAAAGATCAATCCAAGTACAATTGGACCATAAGACCCATAGGCCGCATATGAAACAGCAATTAAGACCTCTGCACCATTGGTAGCATTTGGTAAATTTGGTGCAATATGAGAGCCTAGAAGTGCCAAAAGAATATAAACAAGAAATAATAAGATCCCTGCAATCGCACCAACTTGATATGTTGTATTACGAATCAGCTTTTTATCGGTAATTCCGATGTCTTGTATAATCATAGAAAGTACAAGTCCAACTGTAAGGGATCCGATCGCATCCATCGTCATATAACCATTAATAAATGCGGCCGTTGCCGGATGGAGACGATATGGATCTTTGGGAGGTAAAATTACATGTGCCTGTTTAGAAAAAATCAGGACTGAAGTAATAATCAAAAGACTGAGAAGAATCGGTGTTAATACTTTACCCATACGATCCACTAACTTATTGGGTTTCATGGATAACCATGCGGCAATACCAAAGAACACAAACGTATAAATAAGCATTGCGACACCCAAGTTCGATGCAGATAACATCGGTTTAATTGCAATTTCAAAGGGCATTGTACCTGCTCGTGGAATCGCTAATCCAGGTCCTATAGAAATATAAATAATAACGGTGAACGCTGTGGCAAAGTGCGGGTGAACTTTTGACCCAATTGGATTGAAGCCTTCAGCCTTTGCGACGGCACTAATGCCTAAAAACGTTAGAAAGACGGCAGACATTGAAAAGAAAAAAATTGATATTGGAAGGTTATATCCCGAAAGATAACCAATCATGGAAGGAAAAATAAGATTTCCAGCACCAAAAAACATAGAGAAAACTGTAATACCAAGAGAAAGTACCTCAAGGCGTGATAATTTGTTCATAAAGGACCCCAATTTCTAGAATTTAAGTTTAAAGTATAAAGGTGGATAATAAGTGAAATTGTACTAATTCCCGAGGATATGGTCAAAGTTTTTTTCAAATAGCGTAATTTGGTAGTCAATTGTGTTGTACGTGATTACCGGACTCGAATTATTTGTTTTGTTTTTAATGATACTACTTAATTGGATTAAACGGTTATGATGATCGAGAATCAGTGAAGCCATTCGATCATGAGTATTGAGATCATCGTTACGATAATTTTGGCTGCAAATCATATCACCTTGGCTTCGAGACTTAAAACGAATTGATTCATTCAGAGATGCAATTTTCACGTCTTTATGGTCCGTTAGTCGAAATGATCTTAAAAATGTGCGATGATAATTATCTTTATAAAACGTTCCATCCTGATTTAAAATAACATACGTTCCTGTATGGGTCAAAATCAACTGGGATTCCAATTCATTACCACATTTATAGAAGCGAGTGTGTTTCATAAATGGATTCAGTGATGAATACATAAACAAACCAATACACATTGATATTAATAGGAAATAGGTTAAGATATTCTTTTTATTCATATGCATAGATCCCCCAATAAAAGCGCTATAATTAGGATTATACACTGTTTTAGCGATTATAGGTCATCTTTCTTATCATTTAAACGATTTATTTTAAAATACAATAAGTCATATTCGTATTTGATACTTTAAGAGTGTTTTTGCATAAGCGTTTTTATCTTAAATCGATTTAAGTTTTATTTAAGTTTATATTAAGAATTAGGTTTTAATATATAGGGGTCGGACAGTGGAGGGGGACATGTATTCCCAGTACATGGTCACTGTGAAAATATATTCATTCTTCTCCTTGAATATAGCCGACATAAAAAAACGATGTAGTCTTCCGTCATTTAACTACATCGTTTTTTTTTATTTGATTTCATCGAAAATCATTTTCAAAGCATGATTTGTTGCCATTTTTTGGATTTGTATTCGTTCATCAGCATGGTTTCGACCTAAGTTGAGGGTTTTCACTTCAACACCTTTTGACGTCGCAATTGCAATATATACAAGTCCTACCGGTTTATCATCAAAACCACCTGTAGGTCCTGCGATTCCTGTTATACCAATACCAATATCTGAACCTGCAAGTGTACGAATATTGGAAGCCATTAGTTTCGCGACTTCCGGAGAAACAGCTCCAACGGTATCAAAATATTCATGAGGTATGTTTAGGATTGCGTTTTTCTGATCGTTTGAATACGTAGTAACACCCAGATTAAATACTTTTGAACTCCCGGAAACGCGTGTTATTCGGGAACTTAAAAGTCCTCCTGTACAACTTTCAGCCGTTGAAACGCTCATGTTTTTTCGTGTAAGTAAGGGAACAATCACATCTTCAAGATAGGGCACATCAACACTGTAATAATAATCTTGAAAAAGTTCTTTGATTTCTTCGATTACGGGTTTTATAAGTGTGTCCGCTTCAAAATAAGATTGAGCACTTGCAGTAATACGCAACATGACGCTGCCATCTGAAACATATGGTGCAATTGTAGGGTTTTGATAATCGATCATTTTATCTTTGAGAATTGATTCGACTGTTGATTCACCAATTCCAAATAAATAGATCTTATGCGATACAAGCGTCACGTTTGTTTTTTGTTTTAAGTAATCATTAACAGATGTTTCAAACATCATTTTCATTTCACGTGGGGGTCCCGGAAGTAATATAACAGTTTTGGTGTTGGTTTCAATACCAATGCCTGGAGCGGTACCACACATGTTTTCAAATACAAAAGCACCTTGAGGAATCATCGCTTGCTTAATATTGTTTTCGGTCATAGATTTACCACTTGTTTTAAAATACGATTCAAGCTTATCCATGGTAGGTTGGTGAAGTATAAGAGGAAGACCAAGCATTTCAGCGATAATTTCTTTTGTAAGATCGTCATAAGTTGGTCCAAGTCCACCTGTAAGAAGAATGACATCACTACGACTTAAAGCTTCCGAAAAACTATGCTTAAGACGCTTCGGATTATCACCCACAACACTTTGATGATAACAAAATATGCCATCATTCGCTAATTGTTGGGCAATATACGTTGCATTTGTATTCACAACATCCCCCAACAACAATTCGGTTCCAACACAAATAATTTCTGATTTCATAATTCAACTCCGTTCTGTCACTATAATACCATTGTTACTGTCTTTTAACGAGAAAAATTCTTGATGACATTTTGTGATAGTTTCATGACAACCGCCGTTATATTTGAATAATCATTTTATAATAACTATAAGATCGTAATTGTTTTTAAAACACAATCAAACAGCGATGAAAGAAGAGGAGTAGTTATGCGTCATAAATGGGAAAATTCACTAGATTTATTAAAAGATGGAAATCTTCGCTTTACAAATCAAACGGTTCGAAATTCACATCATGCTCAACATGAGATGGAAGACTTAGGAACGGGACAAAATCCTTATGCGATTATTCTTAGTTGTTCGGATTCTCGTGTGTCACCGGATATTATATTTGATTGTAAGTTAGGGGATTTGTTTTTGATTCAAAATGCTGGTAATATTTCAGATTCTTCGGTGTTAGGAAGTATTGAATATGCGGTTGAGAATCTTAAAACGCCTTTAGTTGTCGTCTTAGGTCATAGTCAATGCGGTGCTATCAGTGCCGCGTTCAATAACCTATCACTTGATGGGAATCTAAAAACCATTGTGGATCAAATCAAAGGACACATTTTAAGTGAAGGCATTGATCATTCATCGGAAAACCACGCTCAAAAAACGGCTTCAGAAATCGCAGACAATTCGTCTATCAAACGTCATGATGTTAAAGTTGTGAGTGCGTTTTATGACATAACAACAGGACTTGTATCGTGGTTATAATTGCATCAATATCATAAGACTACTATATTCACAAAAATTTGCTATACTATTAAGAAGATAAGTAATGTAAAAGCCAAGACAAATCTGTCTTGTTTTTATTGTTTATTTATAAATATACTCTATAATAGGAGTTTGAACGAATTTAAAGGAGAATATCAGTGATTAGTACAAATAATTTATCGTTAATGTTTGATGGCAAGGCATTATTCGAAGAGGTATCTATAACATTTACAGAAGGTAATTGTTATGGTGTCATCGGTGCAAACGGTGCAGGAAAATCAACCTTCCTGAAACTCTTATCCGGTGAGCTTGAACCAACAAGTGGTCATATATCAATTCCAAATGGAAAACGACTCTCGTTTTTAAAACAAGATCATTTTGCCTTCGATGATTTTACAGTTTTAGAAACAGTTATCATGGGGAACGAAAAACTCTATGAGATTATGAAAGAAAAAGAAGTGATCTACGCAAAAGAAGATTTCTCAGAAGCGGATGGAATTCGTGCTGGTGAACTGGAAGAACAATTTGCGGATATGGATGGTTGGAATGCTGAAGCAGAAGTGTTCACATTATTAAATGGTCTAGGCGTTGATCGTCAGTATCACGAATCGAAAATGGAACAACTTACAGGTTCTGATAAAGTTAAAGTATTATTAGCCCAAGCAATTTTTGGTAATCCTGATATTCTTCTACTTGATGAGCCAACAAACCACCTTGACCTTGAAGCCATTCAATGGCTTGAAGAATTCTTAATTAATTTTGAAAGTACCGTAATTTTAGTATCCCATGACCGTCACTTTTTAAATAAAACATGTACTCATATTGCGGATATTGATTTCGGTAAAATTCAGTTATTTGTAGGAAACTATGACTTCTGGTATGAATCCAGTCAATTAATCCTTCGTCAAATGAAAGATGCAAATAAGAAAAAAGAAGAAAAAATTAAAGAACTTCAAGATTTTATTGATCGCTTTAGTGCAAATGCTTCAAAATCAAAACAAGCAACCTCACGTAAACAAGCTCTATCAAAAATCAAACTTGATGAGATGGTACCTTCAAAACGTCGTTACCCATTTATTGAGTTTAAACCAAAACGTAATCTCGGAAGTTCAGTATTAGAAGTTGGCGATTTGAGTGCTACTTTAGATGGCAAAGAACTTTTCACAAATTTAAGTTTCACAATTGGAAATAACGAAAAGGTAGCGTTCGTAGGAGACCAAGAAATCACTAAATCACGCTTTTTTGATATCATTACAGAACGAGTTCAACCAGATGCTGGTTTTGTGCATTGGGGATCAAGTGTTGATTATGGATACTTCAATAAAAACTTTGATGAAGATTTTGAAACTGATGAACGAATTGTTGATTGGCTCATGGAATTTTCTGATGAAAAAGATGAAACGTATGTACGTGGATTTTTAGGACGCATGATTTTTGCTGGAGATGATGCATTGAAGAAACTTAATGTTCTATCCGGTGGTGAAAAAGTGCGTTGTATGATGTCCAAGATGATGATTATGGGTAAAAACGTTCTAATTCTTGATGAACCAACAAACCATCTTGATATGGAGTCCATTACTGCATTGAATAATGCACTGATTAAATTCCCAGGTACAATTCTTTTAGCGTCACATGATCACCAAATTATTGAAACAACCGCAACACGTATTATGGAATTTAAAGAAGATGGTACGCTTGTAGACTATCTCGGAACATACCAAGAATATTTAGACCGTAAATAACAAGGAAAGGGGAATTGACGATGCAAACCTATTTTTATCCAATACGAACAGCTCTAATCAGTTTTCCTTTCATTGCATTTGCGATGTTAATTCCATATTTAATTTATGATTATCATAAACATGGCTCGGTCTCAAAATGGCGGGCTGTGGTAATCTACAGTTTTATTTTCTATTTACTGTGTGCTTTTTATCTGGTAATTTTACCATTACCCGATCGACAAACAGTGCATACACATTGGAAAGATATGATTCAACCCATTCCATTCTCATTTATATCAGACTTTATTCGAGAGTCCTCGATGCGTTTATCAAATCCAAGCTCTATTCTGATGGGATTAAAAGAGGGGGTATTCACTCAACCGGTTTTTAATATCCTGATGACTGTCCCTTTTGGAATTTATTTACGTTATTACTTTAACTGTGATTTAAAGAAAACAGTGATTTTAAGTTTTATACTATCATTGTTCTTTGAGTTAACACAGCTTACAGGGCTTTATGGACTGTATCCAGGACCTTATCGTTTATTCGATGTGGATGATTTAATCTTAAATACTTTGGGTGGGCTTTTCGGATATGGCATCGCACCCTTAATGACTTACTTTTTTCCATCTCGAGAAGCGTTGGACTTAGAATCTGCTGAAAAATCGGTTCGAGTTACTTATATACGGCGTCTTGTCGCTTATATGATTGATACAGCGATAATGTCAGTGGTTCTTTCAGTATTTATGCTTGGAATGCGTGCAATTAATCCCGAAGTAGCCCAGAATCATGTATTTGTGTCGATGGTTAACTTCATTGGATTCATCTTCTTTTTTGCGATATGGCCAATTGTACATCAAGGATCAACCGTAGGTATGTCAGTGGTGCAAGTACGTATCGTGGCAAAGCAGAGTGCATCAAGAATCAAATCTATAATTTTAAGAACTGTTCTTGTTTATATATTTATCATTCGTTTTGGAGATATTACAGGGGCACTGTTTGAAATGGTTTCATCAACCAATTTATATGTTGGTACCATTACGTCGGTCCTCTATTTATTGGTGATTTTAGGTTATTGGATATTTATTGTGAGTCATATTATTTCAACATTGTTTCGCAAGGATTATCGCCTTTTTTATGAACGGATTTCGAAAACATCTATTGTTAGTACTTATCATGAAAAAGAGTCGATGCATTCATAGTTTAAAATACATAAAAAAACGTTCGCTGTTATCAGTGAACGTTTTTCTTTTATCAAATCTCAACCGCACCACTTTTACTTTTATTAAAGTCTATCTCATAGGCCGTTTTGAAGTCAAATATTTTTCGCGGCATTGAGTTAATTTTGAAGCAAATATCATCAAGATATTGTTGCGCTATATCATACATTGATTTACCTTTTGGTATAAACCTTCTTACTATTGCATTCGCTCGTTCATTGGTTCCACGTTGAAAAGAACAGTATGGATCACACTTATATAGTTTCACACCCAACCGCTTGGCTGTAATTCCTAATGTTTTAAATTCAAGTCCATTATCTACTGTTATCGATTTCGTGGTTATATTATTCTCTTCAATAAATTTTCGAATTAAGTTTGATGTGTAATAGTCATATCGATATTCTGCTTTAATAAGCCAGGTCATTCTTGAGCAGCGGTCTACAATGGATATAATCGCTGCAGATTCATGTTTCTTACCGATTATAGAGTCGATTTCGAGATGGCCAATCTCGTTACGTTTCTCAATGTATTTAGGTCTAAGGCTAATTGGAAGTACTGTTTTCTCTTCCAAGTTCCATCTCAAGTGATTCATCATTCCACTAATTCTCTTTTTACGTTTTCGACGTTTATAGCACATTCTATTTGGTTTTATATCAAGTTTACCTTGATTAATCCAGTTATAGACTTGCTGCGATGAAACACACGGTTTATATGGATGATATCGTTTATAGTTACTCAAGCATACTTCTACCGAATGAACTTTAGGATCATAGTGAGAATGCAGATATTCGATTAGGTGGGAATATTTTTCTCGAATATCAATCGTTCGTTTCTTATAGACATTATTTTTATATCTAGAAATCGTAGAATGAGATATATTGAGTTTACGTGCTGCCTTGCGCATAGAGTAGCCGATGCTTAATAGAATATCAATTTGGTCTTTCATTTTTTTATCTAATTGTTTATACTTCATATGGGAGCTCCTTTTAGTCGGGTGGGCTCCTTTTATTATACAAAAACAACCGCACCTTGGGTGGTGCGGTTGAGATTTGAATTTAGGAAACGTTCGCTGTTATCAGTGAACGTTTTATATTGTTTTTAGATATATTCATCTGCTTTGACTGTAAACATAATTGCGCCAGCCATAGGATCTTTTTTGATTTCAGCTTTAATGCGTTTGCACGCTTCGTCCTTATCTTCCATGTCCGTTTCGAAATAGAGTTTGATACCATCTTTCTTTACAAAAGTGCATTTCGGATCGGTCATTGTTTCAACAATTTTTTGAATTTGTTTTTGCATGATAGGACTATTTATAATAATTGTATTCATATTAATACCTCTTTCTACAAATTAATAGTAGCAAAATATGGAACCGATTACAATAAAAAAACAAAGATATTGAAATAATATTCCAATATTTGCGAAGAAAGGTTGAAATATATTTTGAAATCGGTTACTATTCATATGTAAGCACTAACAAGTGCAGGAAAGGGAGTTAATATGGAGAAGTTAACACAATTTATAGAAGAGAAGATTGCCCCACCACTCATCAAATTTTCTCAGTTAAAATACGTTCAAGTAATGCAACGTACTGGACTTGGAATCATGTCCTTATTAGTTATTGGTTCTGTATTTTTACTTATTGCATCATTCCCGGTTAAAGCTTGGACTGATTTCTTAGGAGATAAACGCTGGGTTATTGCAGCAGCATCTGGAGTAGGGACAGGTTTTATTGCCCTCTATACTGTAATCACGACATCTTATGGATTGGTCGAGTACTACAACAAACAACGCGGAGAAAATCACGATATTGTTCAACCGATGATCCTAGCCGTTGCATCATTCTTACTTTTAAATCCAGCACAAACTGTTACAACAATGGTTGATGGTGTTGAAGGTAAGTTTACAGGTGTTCCATCAACATATATGGGCGCACTTGGCGTATTCGCTGCATTGATTGTCGCAATTATTACGGTTGAAATTTATCGATTTGTTGTTAATAAAAAACTTGTTATTAAAATGCCAGAGGGAGTTCCTCCAATGGTATCTCAATCATTTATCGCTTTAATCCCAAGTTTCTTTGTAATTTTATTCTGGTGGTTATTAGGTCATGTTTTCCAATTAAACATTCCAGAATTGATTGCAGGTGTGTTTAAACCATTAGTAGCCGTTGGTGATTCACCAATTGTTGTGATGATTGCAACACTTTTAAACCGAATCTTATGGGCTGTTGGAATTCACGGATCTAACATCGTAAACTCAGTAGGTGGTACATTCTGGGGTCAAATGTCACAATTGAACCTTGCTGCATTTGAAGCTACCGGTACACTTGCAAATCTCCCACACACATATACATCCGTATTTATGGATAACTATATTTGGACCGGGTTGTTCCCATTATCACTTTGCTTAATTATGTCAAAATCACCACGTTTAAGCGGTTTAGGTAAACTTGCTTTAGCTGCATCCTTATTCAATATTGGTGAACCTCTTATCTTTGGATTACCAATTATGTTGAATCCACTCATGATGATTCCATTCATCTTAAGTTACTTAGTGCTAGCACTTGCCGCAATTGTTTTAACAACATTAGGTGTTATACCAGTACCGGCATTGATGATTTCTTGGATTACACCAGCACCGATTAAAACATATTTAGCGACAGCAGGAAGTATTCCAGCAACAGCGTTTGTACTCGTTGGTTGGGTATTTATGTTCCTATGCTTCTATCCATTTGTGAAGGCAATGGAGAAAAACGACCTCGCTGAAATGGCTGCTGCGGAACAAGCAGAAGAAAACTAAATTATGTTAGGTATCTCAAGCTATTTTAAAGATTTAGATTACGGATATTTAGAAGCTGCGGCTGCTATAGGAGTGAAGTATTTATTTACTTCACTTCATATTCCAGAAGAAGATTTATCGAAATTGGATCAAGAAATGCCAAAGTTTTTATCGGAAGTTAAACGCTTAGGTCTTGAACTAGTACCCGATATTTCTCCTGCAACTTTTGAGAAACTGGGAATTGCTGCAAATGATTATAAAGCACTTAAAACACTTGGTTTTACATCACTACGTCTTGACTATGGATTTGATGACTTTGATGTCGTTAAATCACTTCAAAAAGACTTTGATTTAATGTTGAATGCAAGTGTTGTAAATGAACCGTATATTCTTGATGCTTTGGAAGCAGGTGTTGATTTTAAGAATATTTCTGTTCTACATAACTTTTATCCTAAAACGGAGACGGGACTATCGTTAGATTATTTTAAAAAAATCAATGAAGTATTTATTCGTCACAATATAAAAATTATGGCTTTTGTACCCGGTGATGCTTTAAAACGATTCCCTCTTTATGAGGGTTTACCTACCGTTGAGAAACATCGTCAATGTAATCCGTATCTTGCAGCCGTGGAATTGATTCATGATTGTGGTATCACGGATATTCTAATTGGAGATAGTAAAGCACACCTTGAAACGTTATTCTATATTGAATCGTATATGAAAGATTCAATTATGCATATACCTGCATTCTTTACTAAAAATGCACCGGATATGTATGATAAAACGTTTGAAGTGCGTAAGGATTTATCTGAAAATGTGATTCGTATGTTAACACCACGTATTCCTGGGATTCCCGTAACCGATAATGGACCGCGTGTCCGTGGAGCGATTACGATTGAGAATGAATTATCGGGACGATACAGTGGTGAAATGCAAATTTGTAAAAAAGCATTTCCAATGGATGCACGAACCAATGTAATCGGATTTATTCATCCTGATTACGTAGATCTTGTTCATGCCATTGATCGATATACTAAAATAAAATTTGTGCGTATTGACTAAGAAGGATTCTATCCTTCTTTTTTAAAATGCTAAGTACGCAATACTGTAAGTAGAAGAGGAAGTTTATTATGTTTTTAGAAAAGTTTGTTTCATTGATACAGGGAAGTCGTTGTTTAAACGCTATAAAAAATGCGATTAATAAAATGGCATATATCAATATCGTTTTGGGTGTTTGTATTTTTGTGTATTATCAGTTTGATCAAATCGGTTGGGTTCGTGATCCATTTCGTAATCAAGCTGTTCTGTTTTACCAGCTATATTGCGTCATGTTATCGATTTCTTTATCGTATCTAATTGCGAGTGAAGTTTTAAATACGAATGTTGATCTGAGTTTTACGATGAGTACTGTTTTCTTATCGTTATTACCTGGAGTTGTTTTGGTTCCAAATGGACACACAACCACGTTTCCATTGGTTACGATGATCGTATCTGTAATCGTATCACTCGCTTTCAATTATTTGGATTCGTTTAAGTTTAAAGGAACGCGGATTCCCCAAGCCGTTACGGATTACTATAACCGCTTATGGCCAACTATCGTCATGTTGCTTTGTCTATTAATCTTTATATTTATTTTTAATTATTTCTTTCTAGTGCTGGCTAATGGTATTATAGTAGTAACCAATGTTTTGAGTGAATTTATTATCATACTATCACTCATCATGATTATTTGTATGTTTTGGGTTTTAGGGATTCATGGTGTTGGCGTTATAGGAACATTAATGAGACCGTTTTGGTTCCATATGATGCTTGTGAACGGATTTATGATCGTTTCAGGTAATTTACCCGTATATATCGGTACGGAAGCATTCTTAGGGTGGTGTGTTTGGATCGGTGGATCTGGATGCACATTAGGATTAACGGTTAATTTGCTTTTTGCGAAAAGCCGTCATCTTAAAACACTTGGAAAAGATAGTCTTCTTTCAAATATATTCAATATTAACGAGAATATAATTTTTGGAACACCGATTGTCGAGAATAAGTATTTTAGAGTGCCTTTTTTCTTAGCACCGTTAATAACAGGAAGTGTTGCGTACTGGGCAATGAATCTAGGTTATGTTTCGATTCCAAGTATTGTAGCACCATGGGTAATTCCCATGCCCTTAGGTTTATTTATTTCAACCTTAGGAGATGTGCGCTCACTGCTATTAGCACTTATTCTAGTCGGTATTACGACGCTAGTTTATTTTCCGTTTTTTAGAATGTATGATCAATCGTTGGTTAAACAAGAACACGATAAATAATATATCATAGGAGGATTTTAGATGAGTTGTATTTATAGGATTAAAGAGAATATGCATACTTATACTGATACAGAAAAACGTATTGCGGAATACATTCTTGAGAATAAAGATGAAGTTGTTAATTTTTCATCGCAACATTTTGCGAAGGAGATTAATTCTTCTGCAGCTGCAATCGTTCGTTTTTCAAAAAAAATTGGCTATAACGGATTCACTCACCTAAAAGTAGAGCTTGCTCGAGATCACAGTGAAGAAGAACAATCGTTTGATAAACTCATCAAAGAAGAAGATACGATTGAAACCATGGTACGTAAATCACATTACAGCAATCATAGAACCTTTGATAACACATATAAACTTTTGAATCTTGAGGTGTTGGATGCTTCAATTGCAGCAATAAGCAATGCGCGTCGCATCTATCTCTTAGGTATTGGAGGTTCAGGTATTGTTTGTCAGGACCTTTACCATAAGTTCGTTCGTATTGATGCAGATGTTGTTTATTTCGATGATTTCCATTTGGAAATGTCTTCACTAACGCATATAACTGAAAACGATGTCACTATTGCCTTATCCTATTCGGGTCAAACGCGTGAAATTATTATGGCTCAAAAACTCGCTCAAGATAAAGGGGCTACAACGATTGCGATCACTCAAGTAGGACGTAATGAGCTTGCGAAGAATTCTGACTTTGTCATTAACATTCCTAAAGAAGAGTCAGAAGTTCGTTTGGGTTCTATTGCATCACGTTTTTCAATGTTAGCTATTTCAGATTTACTTTACTTGGGTGTTGCGAAAAACAATATAGAAGAAACACGTCGTAAGATCGTAAATACACGCGACACGATTAAATCAATTCGAAATATTTAACTTTATTTCACGCTTTTGTTAATTAAATTGAAATATCATTTCAAAGAAGGTATAATAGATATACAATGAAATGAGGACAGATATATGAAAATCGACTTATCAAAAATTGGTACCGAACTTCAAAATCCAAATACTAAAAATATCGATCGACTCGATTCCGTCGAGATGGTAACCTTGATCAATCATGAAGATCAACGTGTTATAGATGCGGTTGGTGAACAAACTTATGAAATCGCCGCTGCTATCGACGCTACCTATGACGCAATTGCTCAAGGTGGTCGCCTTGTATATATGGGGGCTGGTACATCAGGCCGTCTAGGCGTCCTTGATGCATCCGAATGTCTTCCCACATTTGGTGTTGGCGAAGAGTCAGTAATAGGAATTATTGCAGGTGGTGACATCGCTTTAAGACATCCAGTTGAAGCTGCTGAAGATGATGAAGTTAGTGGTATGACGGACTTGAAAGCCATTAATTTTTCGAAAGATGATATTTTGTGTGCAATTGGTGCATCCGGTCGAACACCTTACTGTATTGGTGGTCTTAAATACGCTAAAGAACTTGGTGCTCAAACAATTTCAGTTGCATGTGTTTCTCAAAGCAAGATGGCTGCATACGCCGATCATCCCATCGAAGTTGTAGTTGGGCAAGAGGTTATAACAGGTTCTACACGTATGAAATCAGGTTCTGCAACGAAGATGGTTTTAAATATGATATCCTCCGGAGCGATGATTAAACTGGGTAAAGTTTATGGAAATCTAATGGTGGATGTTAAAGCAACAAATGCAAAACTTGTCGAACGTGCACGCAATATAATTATGAACGCAACTGGGTGTACTTATGAACGTGCAACCGATTTATTGAATTTAAGTGATAAAAGTGTCAAAGTAGCCATTGTAATGGAGTTATGTAATCTTGATGTTGAAGAAGCGTTACATCTTCTAAACCAAAACCAAGGGCATATTACACGTGCTTTGGAAAATAAATAGGGGAACAATATGGAAACTAAATATGCAGTTGGACTGATGTCTGGAACATCTCTTGATGGGATTGATGCAGCTTTAGTAGAAATCAAAGGTTCGGGTACTGAAACGTCATGTACTCTAATTCATTTTGTAACGCTTGAGATTCCAAAAGAGATTCGTCAACGAATTTTAAGAGCCAGTGTACCAGAAACATCACGTGTTGATGAAATTTGTTCACTGAATTTTGAATTAGGACACCTCTTTAATGATGCAACGACAAAAGTACTGACAGAAAGTAATTTTAAGGGATCACTTGATTTTGTAGCTTCCCATGGACAAACATTATACCATCTTCCAAATCCAAGTAATCAATTGATGAAGTCAACACTTCAAATTGGAGATCCATCAATCATCGCATTCCATCATAAGGTTCCTGTAGTTTTTAATTTTAGAGTCATGGATATTGTGGCAGGTGGGGATGGTGCTCCACTGGTTCCATATTCTGAATTTCTAATGTATCGCGAAAAACATAAAACGGTTTTACTTCAAAATATCGGTGGAATTGGTAACGTTACGGTAATTCCTAAAAATGCTCAGCTTGATGATTTGTATGCTTTTGATACCGGTCCGGGTAATATGATGATGAATGCAGCAACATCTCACTATTATAATGAGTTATATGATAAGAATGGGCTACATGCGAAAAAAGGTACTTTAATCGAAGCACTTTATCAAAAACTTTTAAATCATCCTTATCTAAAACTTGAACCACCCAAATCAACTGGACGCGAGCTTTTTGGAGAGCACTTAGTTTCAAAATTATATAAAGAAGGTTATGATGCTGATGATGTTATTTATACATTAACAAAATTTACAGCACATTCAATTACAGATGCATACAAACGTTTTATTATGCCTAAACATACGATCGATAAAGTGATTATTGGTGGTGGTGGCGCATATAATCCCGTATTGCTCGAAGAAATACGCATGATGTTACCTGATGACATCATGGTTTGTACTCAAGAAGACCTCGGTTTTTCAAGTGATGCAAAAGAAGCCATTGCGTTTGCAATATTGGGTAATGAAACATTGGCGGGCAGGTCAAGTAATGTGCCATCTGCAACAGCTTCGAAAGAACATATGATCCTTGGTCAAATCTGCCCAAACCCGTGGTCATCACTAACAGAATCAGATTGATTCTGTTTTTTTTTATTGTTTCTTAACAATTACTGAAGACGTTCTATCAATATTGAATCTAATACGTCAAAATGATATAATTGACAAGGATAAATAGGTTATCTACTGTGTTTTATACAAAATGATTCCATTGAAACATGATTCAACCACTTCAATGGAATTTATTGTGATTACACTTTATCTATAACGTATTTGATTACTAAAAATATAAAAATGTTTCTATATGAAAACGAATTTGTGTTTTACGGGTAGTAGTTAATAATTAGGAGAAAATATGAGTAAAAATCTAAAGTCATTAGTAATTGTGGCTCTAAAGGGATTTATCTTTGTGTTTTTAGCAGCGGTATTCTTTTATCTCTTTGGAAAAGAAAATATTGCACTACAAAATTGGTCAAGAACAGCGGTCATTACAGGTTCGACCTTTATCTTGATTGGCATTTTAATGCTTAAGGTTTACGGACCTTTCGAAATTGGTGTAAAAAAGAGCAAACCAATTATTTATAATTCAACGATTGCAATTATGTTAACGGATTTAGCGACATTTTTTCAATTGATGGTCATGAATACAAATCCTAATAACAATCAATCTTTTAAAATTGAGCAATTGGATTTATTATTCTATACCATACTCATTCAGATTATTGGGATTGTGATTTTTGCCTATTTAGGCAATTATATTTACTTCAAGATGTACAAGCCGTCTCGTACTATTATTGTATATGATGAAAACGACCAAGTGAGTTTAGGAAAAGTTAAACATTATTTAGAGCGTTTTAAGCTGCAATATGATATTTTAGGATGCATTGCTGTTGATGATCCGAATTTGGAAGCAATGCTTTACAATGTTGATTATGTTGTAATCTTAGAAACACCTATAAGTGAGCGAAAACGTCTGGTTGATCTTTGTTACAAGCATCAATTAAATTTCATGTTTGCGCCTTCGATTTCGGATATTGTTGAATTATCAGGGTTCTCGATGGTTGTCGATGATAAGGCTATGGTTGAGGTAAATATTCAAGGTCTATCTTTCGAACAACGTGTTTTAAAACGAATTTTGGATATCTTTGTAGCGGTAGTTGGTGCCATTTTATCATCACCAATTTGGATTATCGCAGCAATTGCGATCAAACTTAATGATGGTGGCTCAATTCTTTTTAAACAAAAAAGAGCGACAATTGACGGACGCATTTTCGATGTTTATAAATTCAGAACAATGAAAGAAAATGTTGAAAATTATTCTGCTACAGAGCATGATGACCGAATCACATCAGTTGGAAAGGTTCTTCGTAAAATTCGTATGGATGAACTTCCCCAACTCATCAATATACTTAAAGGTGAAATGAGCATTGTAGGTCCTCGTCCTGAAATGCTTGAAAATGTCGATTCTTATCAAAAAGTGTTGCCCGAATTTGCTTACCGCTTGAAGGTTAAAGCAGGCTTAACAGGTCTAGCGCAGATCGAGGGTAAGTACAATACATCTCCAAAAGATAAACTTCTAATGGATCTTATGTATATAGAAAACTATTCAATTTGGACTGATTTTAAATTAATCTTACGCACTGTTGTAGTTATTTTTAAAAAAGACAGTACAGAAGGGTTTTAAACTCGTTTAAGTCTTAGGGAATTTATCTTTAAGACTTATTATTTTATATTATTTTATTGGAGGTAATTATGTACTATTTTGCACTGGTATTTCCTTTTATTGTTAGTTTATTACCAAAATTAACAAAAAAGCAAAAGTTTTATTTGGCAACGGTCCCACTTTTTATTATCGTAATTTTTAGAGTAGGTGTAGGTACAGATTATTTTTCCTATGAATATCTCTATAATTTACAAAACGTAACAACGTTTGGGAAAATGTTAGACCATCAAAGTAACATTGAACTCGGATTTCGCATTTTTATATTTATATTTAAATCCATTGGTTTACCATTCCAATTTTTTATTGGTTTTTTTGGAGCCGTTACACTCGGTTTCTTTGTAAAATGGATTGATGAGACGACTGATTCATCACTCGTTTCGCTGATTCTCTTTATTGGTATGTTTTTCTTTGTTTGGAATTTAAGTGCAATTCGTCAAGGTCTTGTTATGGCAGTTGCGTCCTATTATTTCTTTAATCCTCAAAAAAATCTATCCAAAAAACAATCAATCTTACTTGTAGCAGCACTTGCGCTATTCCATATATCTGTATTATTCTACCTACCGATTATATTCTTAGCACGCAACGTTAAATGGAATAAAAAAACATTGATCATTGTTCTTGGTATTTCTTTTGTTTTTGCATTCATTCCATGGCAACGTGTACTCGCACACCTTCCATTTATTCCAGGATCTAAGAAAATAATGGGATATATTGATGCGAAGACACAAGTCTTGAACTTTGCAGGAATTGTCCGTATTGCATTCGCTACAGTAATTCTTTATCACTACGATAAAATCACGGATTCCGTATTTAAGAAATTCATGGTTGATTCGACTTTACTTGGATTTGCAGTTTACTTTTGTTTGAAATTCTCAGAATTAATTGCTGGTCGAACAACGATTTATACGTTTATTCTCTGCATCGTCGTATTCAAGTATATACTTGACCACTATTTCTTAAAAGACTCAAAAGTTTTGAATGGATTAATCTATACAGGACTCGCATGTTTTACAGGTTTGTTTCTCTACAAAGACATCAATGCCTACATGCACCAATCTAATTATCGTGGTCCAAACAAGTTATTACGATTTAACACAATTTTCAATCGTCCGAGCTATGATGATTATGACAATCGCTTTGCATATCTAACAGTTCGACGTAATTGTAATGATGAGCGCGATGAGCTTTTAGATTCTCAAGCCGCGTTACCTTCATCATCAAAGTATCAAGAGAATCTTTCCTATTATGCAATGTGGGATCATGAATCAGAACTGTATGGAATTTTAGGAACCGATCGAACTTGGATTGTTGAACCGACCTTTAAACGTAAGCCAACGGTCTATGGTTCACTTGTTGCATATACTCCAAATGATGACTTAAAACAAGCTTTTAAATCTACAGAGTATCTTGATTTAGCGGGTAAAGAAGTCACCAAAGAACACATTCAAGAAGCTTTAAGCAAGGATTCACTTGAACGTCAAGAAATCACAACGCAAGCACTTGATGTCAAATCTTACGATGTTGAGAAACTTCCTGAAAGCATTGTTAATATGTTTCCTTATAAAGATGAAATCATAAGTGCAAAATATGTTGAATTCAACAAACCTTATGCCTACAAGATTCTAGATCTTGAATACATTGATTATCATTTCTTTATTTATGTAGATGAGTCATTTGAACCCATTGTACCTGTTTTAAGTAATGATTTTTATCGGATTGCACCGGATGGTGTTATCACTGTAGATACATATTGTCGTCAACGCCTTTACAATAAAGATGGTTCTTTATTGTGGCAATATTAAGGAGGTCCTATGAAAGTACTTTATTTAAGTTCAACAAATTCAGGGATGCATCGTCACAGTATTTACTTTGATCTACTTTCTGAATTTCAGAAAAAAGGACATGATGTTACGATTGCATATGCTCGTGAAAAACGTTTAGGCCAAGAAACAGAGTATTATGAACAATTTGGTATGCACTATCTTGGCATTAAAACTGGAAATTTAACGAAAAATAGTAATTTAATTGATAAAGGCATCGCAACCCTTCGAATTGATTCACAATTCAAGAATGCGCTGAAAAAACATCTGGGACATGAATCGTTTGATCTTATTCTGTATTCAACGCCCCCTATAACACTACTAAAAACCGTTAATTATCTTAAAACAAAGAATCCAAACGCGTTACTCTACTTAATGCTCAAAGATATCTTTCCACAAAATGCCGTTGATCTTGGATTTATGAAAGAAATGGGTTTGATTCATCGTTTCTTCTCTCATAAAGAAAAAGCACTCTACAAAATGTTTGATGTGATTGGCACGATGTCACCTGCGAACCTAAACTATATGGAAAAACATCATCCATCTACCGTAGGACGACTCGAAATCTTACCAAACGCATTAGATATTAACGAAAACAATACAGCTCATGACAGCATTTCCATTCGTGAGACGTATTCCATTCGTGATGACCAAACGATTCTTCTCTATGGCGGTAACTTAGGGGCACCACAGGCAATTCCATTTGTGATCGAATGTATCGATCGCATTAAAAATGATGATCGTATTGTGTTTTTAATCGCAGGGTCGGGTGCAAAAGAGGAACTGATTACTTCCTTTATTCAAGAAAACAATATATCCAACACACTTTTCCTAGGGCAACTTGAAAGTAGGGTATATAATAGTCTTGTAAGTCAATGTGATGTTGGTTTGATATTCTTAGATCATCGTTTTACGATACCAAATTATCCGCAAAGACTCTTGACCTATCTCGAGGCTTCTAAACCCGTTGTTTGTGCTACAGACACAGCGACTGATATCGGAACGATTGCAATGACCAATCAATATGGATTTGGGATTGAAAGTACGGATGTTGAGGCATGGTATCAAGCAATTGATACGCTCGTATCCAATCAGACTTTAAGAATAGAAATGGGTGCAAAGGGGCATGAATACTTAATGAATCATTATACCGTTGCACACGCATATGAAATAATTATAAAACACATGGGAGCGTAAAAAATATGTTTAAAAATAAAGTATTACTCATCACAGGCGGTACCGGCTCATTTGGAAATGCCGTTGTACGTCGTCTTTTAAATGAAGACATTAAAGAAATTCGCATTCTATCTCGAGATGAGAAAAAACAAGATGACATGCGTAAGTTTTTCAATGATGATCGCTTAAAATTTTATATTGGAGATGTTCGTCAGAAAGAATCACTGATTCATGCAGTTCGAGGTGTTGACTATATTTTCCACGCTGCTGCTTTAAAACAAGTTCCTTCCTGCGAGTTTTTCCCAATTGAAGCTGTAAAAACCAACATTATCGGAACGGATAATGTCTTAGAAACAGCCATTGATTGTGGTGTTGAACGCGTTGTTTGTCTATCGACAGATAAGGCTGCATACCCAATTAACGCAATGGGAATTTCAAAAGCTATGATGGAAAAAACATTTGTTGCGAAAGCACGTATTGCAAAAGAAACAAATACTGTAATTTGTGGAACCCGTTATGGAAATGTTATGGCTTCACGAGGATCTGTAATTCCATTATTCCTAGAACAAATTCGAAATGGTAAAGAATTAACGCTTACAAACCCACATATGACACGTTTCTTAATGAGTTTAGACGAAGCAGTTGAATTAGTATTATTTGCTTTTGAACACGGTGAACCCGGTGATCTCTTTGTCCAAAAGTCACCTGCAAGTACGATTGAAGATTTAACACAGGCAATCATAGAACTTACAGGATACCAAAAAGGAACCCGCATTATTGGAACACGTCACGGTGAAAAACTTTATGAAACGCTTTTAACTAAAGAAGAATTCGAAAAAGCTGAAGATCTTACAGATTATTATCGAGTTCCTATGGATCAACGCGATCTCAACTATGATAAATATTTCATGGAGGGTGAAGAAATTCATGAAGAACAAGAATATAATTCTCATAACACATACCGACTTAATGTTGAAGAAATCAAGGCTAAGTTAGTTAATCTTTATGAAATTAAAGATGAACTGAAGGACATGATGTAGATGAAAATTCTTGTTACAGGTGCTTCGGGATTTGTTGGAAAAAATCTTGTAGCATCATTAAATCATCTTGGTCATACTGTACTCGCATATGACCGCAACAACACACTTGAAGAACTCGAGGCTTATGCATCTCATGCAGAAGTTGTTGTACATCTCGCAGGAATTAACCGTCCTACCGATCCTGAAGAATTTAAAAAAGGTAATGTTGGTTTTACCGAACACTTATGTAGTGCATTAGCTAAGCATAATAATAAAGCGCCTATTCTCGTTTCGTCCAGTATTCAAGCTGCGCTTGATAATGATTATGGTCGTAGTAAACGTGAAGGTGAATCGGTTTTAATTCGTCATATGGAACAAACAGGTGCTAAAGTGTGGATTTACCGTTTCTCAAATCTATTTGGAAAGTGGTCTCGTCCTCATTACAACACAGTTATTGCAACATGGTGTCATGCAATTTCAAGAAATGAAGCCATCCAAGTTAATGATCCAAATATCTCATTAAACCTCATGTATATTGATGATGTTGTTTTTGAACTTGTGAGAGCAATTAATGGATCTCCTACTGTTGTTGAAGGGGTTTACTGTACGGTACCAACATCTTATGATGTTACTTTAGGTGAGATTGCAGATCTCTTACATTCTTTTAAAGAATCACGCAATTCACTTTTTGTACCCAATCTTAAAGAAGGTTTTGAGAAAAAACTGTATAGTACATACCTCTCGTTCTTACCTAAAGATGCGTTTAATTATTTTCTCGATATGAAATGTGATGATCGTGGTTCATTTACCGAATTTTTAAAATCACCGGAACGTGGCCAGGTAAGTATCAATATTTCAAAGCCTGGAATCACAAAAGGAAATCACTGGCATCACAGTAAAAATGAAAAATTTCTAGTTGTTTCCGGTCAAGGTTGTATCCAATTTAGGGATATCTTTGAAACAGAGATTATAGAATATCATGTATCGGGTGAGAAGCTTGAGGTTATCGATATTCCAACCGGTTACACACACAATATCATTAATACGGGTGAAACAGATTTAATCACGGTCATGTGGGTTAATGAACCATTTGATCCTAATACGCCCGATACACACTATTTGGAGGTTTAGATGAAAAAGCTAAAAGTTATGACTGTCGTGGGAACACGTCCTGAAATTATTCGTTTATCTGCAGTGATTAATCGTTTAGAATCAAGTGATGCAATTGAACATGTGCTTGTGCATACAGGACAAAACTACGATTATGAATTAAATGAAGTGTTTTTTAATGACTTTAAACTTAGAAAACCTGATTACTTTTTAGAAACCGCTACGGGTAAACCCGTTGGTACGATTGGTAATATCCTTATCAATATTGAACCTGTTTTAGAGGAAGTAAATCCTGATGCATTCTTAGTGCTTGGAGATACCAACAGTTGTCTTTGTGCAATCGCTGCAAAGCGTAAGCATATTCCAATTTTCCATATGGAAGCTGGAAATCGTTGCTTTGACCAACGTGTTCCTGAAGAAACAAATCGTAAGATTGTTGATCATATTTCTGATATCAACTTAACTTACAGTGATATTGCTCGCGAGTACTTATTACGAGAAGGTCTTTCCGCTGATCGCGTTATCAAAACTGGTAGCCCGATGTATGAAGTCATTCAATCGCGTCAGGATGATATTGCCGCAAGTACAATTCTTGAATCACTTAAACTCACAAAAGGTGAATATTTTGTCGTGTCAGCACACCGAGATGAAAATATTAACTCAGAAAGAAATTTCTTGAATCTAGTTGATAGTTTAAATGCAATTGCCGAAAAATACCAAATGCCCATTATAGTAAGTACACATCCACGCACAAAAAACATGATCGATGCGAAAGGTGTTTCTTTTAACCCGCTTGTGAAAATTATGAAACCAATGGGATTTAATGATTACGTAAAACTTCAAGTGGATTCTAAAGCTACTCTAAGTGATAGTGGAACGATTAGTGAAGAATCATCAATTCTTAAGTTCAAAGCACTTAATCTACGTGAAGCTCATGAACGTCCAGAAGCAATGGAAGAAGCATCTGTAATGATGGTAGGGCTCGAAAAAGAACGTATTTTACAAGGGCTAGAAGTATTGGAAGAACAAGAACCGGAAACATTACGCTATGTTTCTGATTACAGCATGCCGAATGTATCTGAAAAAGTATTACGTATTATTATTTCTTATGTTGACTACATAAATCGCAATGTTTGGAGTAAATAATGAAGGTTCTATTCGTTAATTCGGTTTGTGACTACGGAAGTACCGGTAAAATTGTACGAGATCTCGCAAACGGACTAAAAAAAGAGGGCCACGAAGTTTTAATATGTTACGGTCGTCATCAGGCAAAAGAAGATACGGATACGTTCTATATTGGTGATAAGCTTACGACATACAGTCATGTTTTCATGACGCGTGTCTTTAACCGACATGGACTGCATTCAAATCGTGCAACTCAAAAACTAATTGAAAAAATTGAAACCTTTAATCCGGATGTGATTCATTTGCATAATTTACACGGATACTACTTAAATGTTGAAATGCTCTTTGAGGCATTAAAAACATTTAAGGGAAAAATTTATTGGACCTTTCATGACTGTTGGCCAATCAGTGGAAGCAGTGCTTATTTTGATTTCAACGGATGTAAAACGTGGAATGAAGGCTGTGTTGAATGTAATTC
Source organism: Erysipelothrix amsterdamensis (assembly GCF_940143175.1). NCBI lineage: Bacteria > Bacillati > Bacillota > Erysipelotrichia > Erysipelotrichales > Erysipelotrichaceae > Erysipelothrix > Erysipelothrix amsterdamensis. Next base: position 990,934 of record NZ_OW659496.1, read on the forward strand.
AACACGAGATTATCCTGAAGCATTAGTATTTAAACGCCAAAAGAAAAATTTCCTTTGGAAGAAAAAAGCATTTAGTGGTCTCGATAATTTAACCTTAGTGACGCCATCTTATTGGCTTAAAGAATTACTTTCAAAAAGTTTTTTAGCTCAGTATCCGTGCGAAGTAATCCATAATGGTATTAATACGGATCTCTTTAAACCTACATATGATTCAGAATTAACAAAAAAATATGAGAATAAACTCGTTTTACTTGGCGTTGCAAGCGTTTGGGAGCAGCGCAAAGGCTTAAACGACTTCATTAAGCTAAGTACCATGATTTCTGATAATTACAAAATTGTACTGATTGGTTTGACTGAAGAGCAAAAGAATTCATTACCCGCTGCAATTGATGGTGTATTACGAACGGACAGTGCAGAGCAACTTGCAGCGTATTACACACTTTCGCACCGTTTTATCAATCCAACCTATGAGGATAACTATCCTACAACAAATATCGAAGCGCTTTGCTGTCATACACCTGTGATTGCATATGATACAGGTGGTAATAAAGAAGTTTCGATTAAGCCGTTTATGACAATTATTCCCCAAGGCGATTTGGAAGCAATTGTTCATGAACTCAATTCATATAAAGAAATATCTTTTGATCACTTTGATAGTTTGACTCACGATTCCCATACATTTGTGTCAAACACTCTTAAGTTGTATCAGCGGTAATTGAAAACCCTCCGTTCAAATGTTACAATATGTAAGCAAATTTGAACGGAGGTTTTTATGTTTTCGAAATTTTATATTCTCAGAACGTTACTTGAGCATGAAATTTCATCACAGCGTGAATTAAGCAAACACACAAATTTTTCCTTAGGGAAAGTTAATTCACTCTTGAATGATTGCATCAATCAAGGATATGTAAATAATTTCAAAATTACAAAAGAAGGACTTAGGTTTCTTAAAGAATACGAGGTCGATAACGCAATAATTATGGCTGCAGGGTTTGGATCAAGGTTTGTACCTTATACCTATGAAACACCCAAAGGGCTTATGGAAGTTCACGGTGAGCGAATGGTCGAACGACTCATCAAACAACTTCAAGAAGTAGGCATTAAAGAAATATATGTCGTAGTCGGTTATCTCAAAGAGAAATTTGAATATCTCGTAACGAAATACGGGGTCAAATTGATTCATAATCCCGATTACAATCGATACAACAACATCTCTACGATTTATCATGCACAAGATGTTATGAAAAACACGTTAATTATGCCATCAGATATCTATATTATGGAAAATATGTTCCATAAATATGAATTTAAATCATGGTACGCTACAACATTTTTTGAAGGTGAAACGGATGAATGGACTGCAAAAACAGCACCAAGCGGCCTTATTACTGAGATGGAAATTGGCGGCAAGGATGTACTTGGCCTTTATGGACCCACATTTTTTGACGCCGAAACATCTCAAAAAATAATTAAAGCAGTTAATCAGGATATTAAGATTGCTGGAAAAGAGCAGTATTACTGGGAGAACTGCTGGCTCGATCGAATCAATCAAATTCATATTTATTCAAACGAGGTCGAACCAGAGTCAATTTTCGAGTTCGAATCAATTGAAGAGTTACGTGTTTTTGATACGACATATATTACCGAGACAAAAAATGAAATGATTTCAATTATTTGTAATGTCTTCGGAGTTACATCAAATGAGATAACCGGAATTGAGTCCATGAAAAAAGGGATGACAAATGATTCCTTTATCTTCAGAGTCAATAACAAGTCTTATGTGTTTCGGGCTCCTGGAAAAGGAACTGAACAACTGATAAACCGACGCGAAGAGGCGGAAGTGTACCAGGCAATTAATCACTTAAAGTTATCGGATAAGCTTTATTATATCAACCCAGAAAACGGTTATAAAATTTCACGTTATTATGATAATTGTGAGTCGATTACCCAAGATGATATACCACAAGCTTTTAGTATCTTACGAATGTTGCACTCAAGCGATATCTCAGTGAGCCATTCCTTTAATTTAGAAGAGCGCATTGCATATTATATGACTTTATGTAAAGATTCTAATGCGATTTTATTCGATGATATCAATGAGGTATCAAGACTCGTTGATGAAGAAATATCCTATCTTAATACACTTGACCGTCCGAAAGTTTTATGTCATATTGATCCAGTGGAATCGAATTTCGTGAAATTATATGATGGTTCTTTACGACTCTTAGATTGGGAATATGCAGCCATGGGCGATCCAATATTAGATATCGCAATGCACGCAATTTACTCAGGACATCAAGATGATCAAATCTTAAAATTACTTGAAATCTATCTTGAACGAAAACCTACAAAACAGGAGTCTAAAATCTTATTTATGTATGTTAGTTTATCAGGATATCTCTGGGCTTTATGGGCTCAATTTAAACAAGCCAGCGGAGAATCGTTTGGAAGTTATTCATTGGATCAATACCACTATGCACATAAGTATGCACGCTTAGCGTTGTCTATGGAGGACTAAATGAACAAATTACAGCAAGAAGAGTTGAATATTCTCGTCGAATTCGATCGAATTTGTCGAAAACATGATATTATCTATTCACTCTCATCAGGAACATTATTAGGGTCAATTCGTCATCAAGGATTTATTCCTTGGGATGATGATATTGATGTCAATATGTCTCGCAGTGAATTTAATCGATTCGAATCGATTGTTTCTGAGGAATTAGATAAAGATTATTTCTACCAATCTTTTGATACTGAAAAAGATCACTATCACGCTTTTAGTAAGATTCGAAGTAATAAGATTGAGCTTGTTGAAAAATCAACTGAGTATCTTAAGATAAACCACGGTGTTTGGATTGATATATTTCCTTATGATAACATTCCAGATGATATAGCATTTCGTGATGAGCAAAAGAAAAAAGTAGGTTTCTACAATAAACTTATTTCTCTATTTGTATATACATTTGTTACAGATGAAGATACCGGCAAAAAACGTATCATCAAAAATATTTTTTATCATCTAAATCGTATCTTTTACCGCGTGAATTTCTTGCTTCCAAGTTTGTATAAAAAACGTCAATATTGGATTGAAAAATATAACAATGAGAAAACAGAATATGCGAATATGCTTGTGTTCAATTATAACGACGCAATTTATAAATCAACATTTATTCGTAATGAAATCTTAGATTCTGTTACCTCAGGTGTATTTGAAGGCCACGAATTCTTAATTCCAACGGCATATGATGAAATTCTAACTTCAAATTATGGGGATTATATGCAATTACCTCCAGAATCAGAACGTGTTTCCAATCATGAGGTCGTTTTAAAGGATCATCGCAATGCGAAATAAGGGAACGATTACTGGTTTATTTTCGGGTCTTTTTTGGGGACTCGATACGGTGATGATTGGTGTTGTCTTGTCATCAACGATGTTCGTAGCTTTTGGTTCCAATGCACCACTAATCTCAACATTTATCCATGATGGTGCATCCTTCCTATTTTTACTGATCCTCATTCTGATTCAGAGACAGGCTAACGATTTAATTCGTGTTCTTTTTTCCAAATCAGGCATGATTATAGCTATCGCAGCACTGTTAGGTGGACCTATAGGTATGGGTGCGTACATCTTATCCATTAACCACCTTGGACCTGCAATCTCCGCAAGCATCTCTGCAATCTATCCACTTTTTGGGGCAGTATTAAGCTTTATTGTCTTAAAAGAAAAACCAAACAAACGAACTCTCTTAGGACTTCTAATTGCGATATCCGCAATTATCCTCATGGGGTTTACAGGCAGTGTAGGGGTTACGAACTTACAATCTGGCCTATTCTTTATAACTCTATGCATTATCGGATGGGGAAGTGAAGCCGTAATAATCAGTACAGCACTTAAACAAGATGTTCCATCTCATATTGCACTTGCAATTCGTCAACTTGTATCATTTCTCACATATGGATTGATCATAATGCCACTGGTTGGCTATTCACAACTTCAGTTTTTAGTTGTGAAAAATCCAATATTCTTAATGGTTCTAATCAGTGGAATCATTGGTTCGATTTCGTATTCATTTTACTATAAATCTATATCTCTTATAGGTCCAAGTAAAGCGATGGGACTCAATATTAGTTATCCTGCTTGGGCATTTCTGTTTCAGTTTATGGTTGATCATACATTTAACTATAAGAATTTTATTCTTGTTATTTTTATTATGATTGGCTCAATACTTTCTTCCGAAAACCCACGGGAATTAATAGAACTTTTTAGACGTAAGAAATAGAAATTTAAAGAAAAAAACAACACAAGGAAGTGTTGTTTTTTCTTATGTTCAATTTCTTGATTTCATTGTCTTTCTTGAACATAAATGATAAAATTACTAAAAGGAGAATTTCATGAATATCTATCAATTTAAAATTTTGCGTGAGTGCTTAAATGACGCTACACACGCCCTTGAAATAGACAATGAAGCAATGAAATCATCATACCAATCGCTCATAGATATGGATTATCTTGATCAATTAGGGAAGGTAACATCAAATGGTTTGGAAGCTATGGAAGCTTATCGTGTAGATAATGCGATTATCATGGCGGCAGGAATGTCCTCTCGTTTTGCTCCACTCTCATACGAACGACCTAAAGGCCTTTTGAACGTTCATGGTGAAGTTCTTATTGAACGACAAATCCGTCAATTACACGAGTGTGGTATTACGGATATCACAATCGTTTTAGGATACATGAAAGAACAGTTCTATTACTTAGAAGACAAGTATCAAGTTAAAATAGTAATCAATGATGATTATTATCGGTATAATAACACTTCAACACTTATGCTTGTCCTTGATCAATTGAAAAATACATACATCTGCTCTTCTGATAACTACTTCGTAGAAAATGTATTCAATCAGTACGAGTATAAAACGACCTATCCCGTACAAATTCATACCACACATGAAAACGGGGAGTATTATGCTGATTTTACGGATGAAGGACTTATTACCCAAATCAATATTGGATCTGGATCTTACAATTGTATGGTCGGTCATGTTTTCTTTGATCAAGCATTCTCACACGCGTTTGGAGAACTCCTAAAACAAGAATATCCTAAGGAAGAAACTAAAGCCAAGCTTTGGGAAAAAGTTTATGTGGAGCATATGGATCAATTCACAATGTACGCAGAAGTGTATTCCAAGGACATCATCAAAGAATTTGACTCACTCGAAGAATTACAAGCGTTTGATGCCTCATATTTGGATATTAAAGATAGTGAAATTTTTAATAACATTATGTCGGTACTTAAGTGCAAAGTTTCAGATATTACCGGAATTGTACCTGTTAAAGACGGTCTCACAAATTTATCATTAAAATTTGAATATGACGGAAAAGCGTATATTTACCGTCATCCAGGCGTTGGAACCCATGAATACATTAATCGCAAATCTGAGTTTTTTGCCCAACAAAAAGCAAAAGAATTAGGTTTTGATGACTCCTATATTTATATGGATCCAGAAAAAGGTTGGAAATTATCTTATTTCATTGAAGAAGCTCGAAAATTGGACTACCATCAATGGGATGAAGTTAAGCAAGCACTTGAAATGATTAAAAACATGCACGATCAACAACTATCGGGGGAATTTGAATTCAATATTTGGAGCAAGTCCTGCGATTTCATTGGGAAGTTATCACAACACGATAAGAATGCCTTCAGTGATTTTGATGCATTATATAAACTCATTGAATCTGTAAAAAAATATGCGGATGAGGACAAGGTTCCTTTAAGATTATGTCATTGTGACTTTTATGATCCGAACATTTTGTTCTCAGGTCAAGATTTATACCTCATTGATTGGGAATATGCAGGCGTGGATGATCCTGGTGTTGATATTGGTACCTTTATCGCTTGTTCGGACTATACTTATGAAGAGGCTATGCATGTTCTTGAACTTTATAATAAGACCCCTATGAATCCGTTGATGCAACGTCATTTTATCGCTTACATTGCGATTGCATCATACTATTGGTTCGTATGGGCTATTTTCCAAGAATCAAATGGTGCTGCAGTTGGAGAATATCTAACAATCTGGTACAATAACTCAAAATTCTATGGAAACAAAGCGTTAGCGCTCTATGAGGAAACCTATGAAAATAATTAGTGATCTTGTCATCTACATCATCATGGCTTGTGCTGTTGTCGGATGTTTTTACTCAATTAAAGATAGTGAATCAGAATTGGGTAAACAATTCACGGCAGGAATTGAATCAATTGGCGGTTTATTCATTCCTATTGCCGGAATTATGGCAGCGTTACCGATTCTTAATGTTTTTATTTCAAGATTTATTGCACCGCTTTTCACAGTCTTTGGTGCAGATGCAGCCATGGCAGCCACATCATTGTTAGCAGTTGATATGGGTGGATATCAGCTGGCTGCTGCTTTAGCGCAAACTCATGAAGCATGGATAATTTCCATGACTGTAGGTTATATGGCTGGTGCGACCATTGTTTTTAGCATCCCAATTGCGACTAAAATTATAGACGAAAAATATCATCGACAACTCTCAATAGGAACAATGATCGGCTTTATCACAATTCCATTTGGAGTATTAATTACAAATATTCTTATTATGATCTTAAATCCAATGATACGTACTGTTGTGTCTTCTGATCCTAATGCACCGCAAGTATTACTAAATATGACGTTTTTAATTCTCATGAAAAATTTATTACCGTTAATTATTATATGTTTACTAATGGCGCTGGGTCTTTGGAAGAAATCAGAACTTATGATTAAAGGATTCCAATACTTTTCAAAATTTATCGAAATTTACACAAAAGTTATCTTAACAATCAGTATTCTTGAACACTTCACACATATCTTTAGCAATCTGTTTGGTACTTATCTTCTAGATCCTATTATTGCGGATAGTGTTGATGTGGAACGTGCACTCGAAGTTGCAGGATACATTGGATTAATGTTAAGTGGTGCCTTACCAATGGTTTATTTAATTGAAACAAAACTTAAGAAACCTATTGAAAATTTATCAGACAAACTTAATATTTCACAGAAGATTGCAACCGGAATTCTAGCGAGTTCCGCAAATGTGATTGCCGCATTCACAATGATCGATGATACGATGGATGATCGTGAAATTATCGCAATTACGGCATTCTCAGTCTGTGGTGCTTTTGTTATTGGTGACCATCTTGCTTTTACCGCTAACTTTCAACCACAGTTAATTCTACCGTTAATGGTTGGGAAACTTACTGCTGGTCTACTTGCAGTTTGGATTGCCCTCAAGGTAACATCCAAAATACCAACAAAATCCAAACTATAAATCTTAAATTATAGCTTTCTCGAATAAGAAAGCTTTTTTATCGTTAGAAGAAAAGAATAAATGGTTTAAATTTTTGTTTCGAAGTCCAAATCCATTTTGAATATGATATTATTATTCCGAGAGGTGAATTATGAAAGCAATTATTACTGTAGTAGGACGAGATAACGTTGGTATTATCTCAGGAGTCTGTCAATACTTAGCAACAGAACAGGTTAATGTTCTTGATATCAACCAAACAATTGTCGATGCATATTTTAATATGCTTATGATTGTCGATTTATCACAATGTTTAAAACCCTTTGATGAAGTCTCAAATCAACTTCAAGTGGTCGCAAGCAAGCTTGGAGTTGTCATTACGATGCAACGTGAGGACATTTTTTCCTCGATGCACCGGATTTAGGAGGATTTATGCTTAATCAATTCGAAATTCAAGAAACACAATCAATGATTTCAAATCAAAACTTAGATGTCCGCACCATCACGATGGGAATCAGTCTGTTGGACTGTGCGGATTCTGATTTAGATCGTTTTAATGAGAAAATTTATAATAAAATCACTTCACGTGCTAAAGACTTAGTACGCATCGGTGATGAAATTGCACATGAGTATGGAATTCCAGTAGTTAATAAGCGTATTTCTATTACACCCATTGCTATTGCTGCATCTGGATGTAATGCAACATCTTTTGTTTCAACTGCAAAGATTCTTGATAAAGCTGCAAAAGAAGTGGGTGTAGATTTTATTGGTGGTTTTAGTGCAATCGTCCAAAAAGGATGTACAGCGGCAGATGAAGTACTGATTCAAAGTATTCCTGAAGCATTAGCGGTTACTGACCGTGTTTGTGCAAGTGTCAATGTTGGTACAAGTCGTAGTGGTATTAATATGGATGTTGTTAAACAACTTGGTCAGACCATTCTGGATTGCGCTAAATTAACTGGTGACCGTGAATCAATCGGATGTGCGAAACTTGTTGTTTTCTGTAATTCCGTTGAGGACAATCCCTTCATGGCAGGTGCTTATCACGGTATAGGTGAAGCTGATACAGTTATTAATGTTGGTGTCAGTGGACCCGGAGTTGTTAAATGCGCGCTGGAATCGGCTCGCGGTGAAGACTTTGAGACCCTTTGTGAGACTATAAAGAAGACTGCGTTTAAAATTACCCGAGTTGGGCAGTTAATCGCCCAGGAGGCGTCAAGACGTCTTGGATATCCATTCGGTATCATCGACCTTTCGTTAGCACCGACACCAGCAGTGGGTGATAGTATCGGTGAAATCTTTCAGGAAATGGGACTAGAGGAACCCGGCGCGCCTGGAACGACACTTGCATTAGCGCTGCTTAATGACAATGTGAAAAAGGGTGGCGTGATGGCTTCATCTTATGTTGGTGGTCTAAGTGGTGCTTTTATCCCAGTAAGTGAAGATCATGTTATGATCTCTGCTGTTGAGAAGGGGGCACTTACACTTGAAAAACTTGAGGCAATGACCTGTGTATGCTCGGTTGGTTTGGATATGGTTGCAATTCCAGGTGATACACCCGCAACTACCATCTCAGGAATTATTGGTGATGAGGCTGCAATTGGAATGATAAATAACAAAACGACTGCAGTACGAATCATACCCGCATACGGTAAAGGAGTAGGCGAAACGGTTGAATTTGGTGGGTTGTTGGGTTATGCTCCTATCATGAAGGTAAATCCTTTTAGCTGTGAATCCTTTATTAATCGAGGTGGTCGTATTCCCGCACCCATTCACAGTTTTAAAAATTAGTAGGAGTTTATAATGAATCAAAAATTAGATTTTATGTCTGTTAATAAGATTGAATGTATTGAAGTTAAAGAAGATTATGCGAAATGTATTGTTAGAGTTAACGAGGCATCGATGAATTACTATGGTTATGTCCATGGTGGGCTTTATTTTGGACTGGCAGATTCGACTGCAGGTTATACTGCTAGCAGTCGCGGCGATAATTACGTAACATTAAATGCCAATATTAATTATATGTCTGGTATTCAGACGGGAACGATTACATGTATTGGTACCGTTTTAAGTCGAACCCGAAAAACATGCGTAGTTGATATCAAAATTTATGATGATAACGAGGTATTGTGTGATACCGGTACGTTTACGATGTACCATATAAACTAAGGAGTATTCTATGAAGGTCATTTTTCATTTAAATCAAATTGAACGGTTTAATCATTGTATTGCGAACATTCGTAATTTAAGTTCAAGAAATATAGAAAAACTTGAACTCTTGATTAATGGTGATGCAATAACTCTTTTAGTTTCAGAAGATCAATCATTATTCAAACAGCTCTTAGAACAAAAAATTGATGTTGTTGCGTGTCAAAACTCACTCAATGCCCATCATATTCATGCTGATCAATTATGTGATGGCATCCGAATTGTCCCAACAGGTGTATATGAACTTATCGAAAAACAGACCAAAGGATATGCATACATTAAACCTTAGTAAAACAAACAACTTGATTCACATCGGGTTGTTTGTTTCTTTTATCAAATTTTAATATAAATTGAACTGGGCATTGATCCTAAAGATTTTAACTGTAAAGTAATCCAATTATCAGGTGGCAAAAACAACGTGCCGCAATTGCGCGATCGCTTGCAACACCAGCATCATTTATATTGGCAGATGAACCAAACGGTAATTTGGACGAAGAAAACGCTACGATACTTGTGGATATCTTTAAAAAGCACACAAATACCCAATACAAAGGCATTATTAACATTTAAGAAATTGATGGATGTAACACTTGCATTGAGTAAAAATGGTCCTAACGTTATCAATAAATCAAAATTAACAGTAAAACAGTAAAAAGACCGAAATACGGAACTGGCCTAGTTCCTTGGGACTAAAGAAAAAACCAAGTTAGGATGAAGTTAACCGATAATTTACGGGAGATTGATATCCTAGCTTTTCTTGTATTCGATTTTCATTGTAATATTTTAAATAGTTTATCACAGTTTGTGATACAATTTCAGTAGAACCCTTTAGGTCTGGGTTTAATTCGAATGTTTCACACTTTAGCGAGGCATGAAACGATTCGATAGGAGCATTATCAGCGGGTGTACCCTTACGGGACATACTCATGGTAATGCTTTTATTTTTTACTTTGAGTTGATACTCTTTTGATGTATAGACACTCCCTTGATCAGAATGAAGAATACATGGCTGAACGATATCCGGAAGTTGATTTAATGTATCAACCACACATTCTAGGTTTTGTCTGTCACTCAATGTAGACGCAATAATCTCACCATTATATAAATCCATGATCGTAGATAAATAGAGCATCTTATGGCCATAAGGGATGTAAGTGATATCTGTCACCAATTTCTCTAGAGGACGTAGTGATTTAAAGTCGCGATTAATGATATTGGGCATAATGATCTTCGGATTTTTGTTTTTTCTATACCGTTTGACCTTAACACGGCATTGACATTGGTGTTTCTGCATTATCTTTTGAACAGTGTTCTTATTGATAATTCTTTCTTTTCGAATTAATGCAGTTATTTTTCGATATCCATAACGAAATTTATTTTCTTTACAAAGTTCAATTACTAATGCTTCATTGACAGAATAATTATTAGACTCAAGTTGCTCTTTTTTAGTCCAACGGTAATACGTTGACTTAGGTACCCCAAAAAGATTCAAGATATCTTTAATAGATACAGTGTTGCGATACTCTTCAACGAGCTTGATGATTATTTCAGGAACCACATCCTTTCTCTTTCCAAATACTTTTTTAATAGTTCAATTTGTTGCTCCAAAGATTTAATTCTAAGTCTTTGTGTTTCTTCGACCGTGTCTCCTTCAGGCCCTTTTCCAAAAGTATATTGCTTGCCTACAGGTTGAGAAAATCGGTAGTGTTCACCATTTCGATACCATCTCCACCATGTTTTGACTTGTGTTACATTTTTTATTCCAAGTTCAGTCTGAATAAACCTGCTTGAGTAGCCTGCCAATTTCATTTCTATAACTTTCATCTTTGTCTCATAGCTATGCATAGTTCGTGTTCCCATATAAAAACCTCCTATATTGAACTATTTTACAATAATTCTCATACAAGAGGTTTTTTTCTTTAGTCCCACGGAACTAGGTCAGTTCCATACTGAATTATTCGGTCTTTTTCTTATTATATCGACAACTTCGTATAATGTATATTATGTAATATTTCAAGATACAAATAATGGCTTAATTTCTTGTGTTCTGACATCTACATAACCTTTGTCAGATATTTTCAAACTTGGTGATACTAACAAACCTAATACTGAAAAACTCATCAACTCGTTTTGCGCTTTATAGCCGAGACCTTTAAGATCTTGACGAATTTGAGCTACGTCATTGGCCAATGATTCCATCGAATTCGTAGAAACAATACCACCATATGCTAGTGGCACCGTATGGTGTTTGTTTTGAATGGATGATACGATTCCGCCTTGCATTTTAATTAATAAATTTACTGCATTTACAATTTCATCTAAATCTGTTCCCATTACTAAAATGTTGTGATGGTCATGCGTCCATGATGTTGCGACCGCACCTTTTTCTGTAAAACCATTATCCACAAAACCAATTGCTATCGGTTTCTGATGACCATAACGTTCAATCACAGCAATCATGGTTAAACCCGCGTCCTCCCACTGCAAGACCCCTTCCCTCGTTTTAACAGGGATTACCATCTCTTCTGTAAAGGTATTCGATATTTCACGATGCATAATTCTTATCTTAACCTCATCACCTTCTAAATTTGAGATTGGTAACTTAAGATCATCTTGTTTAATGGGTCTTCGCTTAATCGTATTAAAAATGTAGTCAGCATTAAAAGTAAAAAGATCTTCAGGAAGATTTGTGATATTTGTACCTTCCTTGTATACTGAATGGATTGTGAATGCATCTAAGTCATCCAGTAAGATAAAGTCCGCTTGTTTACCCGGAGAAAGTACACCACGGTTATAAAGCTGCATGCGTTGAGCTGGGACATACGTCGCTGCATATATTGCATCCTCAGGTCGCATACCGTTTTTAATGCATAATTGAATGAGATGATTCATATGTCCTTTGGTAATTAAATCATCAGGCATTACGTCATCAGTAACAAGACAAAAACTTCCGTGAAGATGATGATTACATAGAGTTGCAATCGTCTCCTCATTTAGAGACTTTTCTTGCATTTGAACAAGAACGCCCATTCGCGTGCGTTCAAGTATTGATTCCTTAGTTTGAAGTGTGTGATCAGAACCAATTCCCCTTTGGATAAACCGCGATAATTCTAAGCCTGATATTCTTGGAATATGACCTTCAATCGGTGAACCCGGCTTACATTCTTTAAAAGTTTCAATAATTCTTCGTGTCATCGTATCTTGTTCAGAGATGACATCTTTAAAGTTCATAATTTCACCCAGAGCAATTACCTTTGGGTGTTTGCAGAGTACTCTGACCGCTTCTTCATCAACAATACCGCCAGTTGTCTCCAAGTTTGGATTTGTAGATGGAACTGAAGAAGGAATTGCATAAAAGATATCAAGTTGTGTATCAATATCCATAAAATCAATAAGACCTTGTGTTCCAAATACATTTCCTATCTCGTGAGCATCCGCAACGATTGTGGTTGTACCCATTGGAAGGACTGTATTCGAAAATTCATTAGGATTAGTCATTGAACTTTCTATATGCATATGAATGTCAATAAGACCTGGTATGATCCACTTTCCTCTTGCATCAATCTCATGATCTACAATAATATCTGCCTTACCGATATGGTAAATCATTGAATCTTGAATATAAAGGTCACCCTTCTCAAATGTTCGTTGTGACGTATTATAGAGGAAAGCGTCTGTATATTTTGTAATCATTATTGATTCATTAAACGATTGTAACGATCAATCCACTCAGGCATTAGTGGATTCATTACTTCGTAATTAAGTGTTTTTGCGCTTTCCGCAATCTTACCATATGTTTTATTCAACGCGACAGCATCACTCAATACAACATTTTTATTTACAGGTGCTTCATTCAATGTTTCTGCTGTTTTTTCTTGTAATTCTTGACTTAAGCGCCAATCTACAAATTTATATGCAAGATCTTTATTCTTAGAATTTTTATTAATTTCGATTGTGTTAAAGTTTGCGTATGTACCTGTCTCTGGGAATACGAGAATGGCACCAGGTACTGATTTCTTAATCACATCAAAACCAAAGTCCCCTACAACTGCAACATCAATTTCTCCTGTACTCATCATAACCGAAAGATCAGATGATTTTTTATACGTTTTTTTAATATTTGTTTTGAGCGATTCAAGCCCCTCGAATGCTTTCTCACCTTTATCCTTACTGAGGTCTCCCCCACTATAATCATTGGCCATTTGAATCATCGCAGGTCCGAATGTGGATGCAATTTCAGGAATTGCGATTTTCCCAACAAGATCTTCACGCCATAAATCATTCCATGAGGTAATCGGTTCTTTAACGGTATCGCTATTATAAACAATGCCGATGCTATTAATAGTATATGGTACACCATAGCCTCTACGTGTGACTTCTTGAGCTGCATCAATTAGTGATGATGCATTTGTTAATTTTTGTAGATCAATTTTCTCAAATAAGTCAGCTTGATAACCGTCATCCGCTGCTTTTTGTGAAAGCTCAATAACATCAATATTACTGTTATCACCACTACTAAATTTCGCAAATCGTTCTGAAGTACTTCCACTATCTAAAACTATCTTAACGTTATGTTTTGTTTCAAAAGGTTTAAATACCTCGTCACGCAATACTTCTTCACTTAGACCCCATGAAGATACAACCAACTCTTCTGTTTCACCTTTTTGTGAACAACCACTAACCATAAACAGTGCAAGTGCTAAAGCAATTTTCTTTTTCATAATTTCCTCCTAAATGAAAATAATTGACTTTGGATCTAATTTAAAGGGAACTACTGAATCGATGTGTAGTTTCTCCTGTGTACATAATTTAAACATGCCACATTCAGTTATAACTTGGTATTGATAACAACTACCCAGATATGCAACGGATACAACTTTACCCGAAAGTTCATTTATACCGGTTCCTAAAACGAGTTCGGATGGTCGAATGCCAAATGATGTTGAACCTAAAGATTCTTCTGACGAAACGAGACCTTTTCCGTTATTTAAAAACTTCATATCTTCAATTTGTTTTATGTTTTCAAAACCTACAAACTCCGCAACATAATGTGTTTTGGGATTTGAGTAAATAACTTCTGGTGCATCAAGTTGTTCAATTTTACCGTTGTTCATAATCGCAACACGATCACTGATTGCAAAACATTCATCTTGATCATGTGTTACAAATACTGTTGTAATTTTAAGCTCTTGTTGTATTCTACGAATTTCTTCTCGCATCTGGATTCGAAGTTGTGCATCAAGGTTACTCAGTGGCTCATCAAGCAGTAATAACTTTGGTTTGATGACAAGTGCACGTGCAAGCGCAACACGTTGTTGTTGGCCACCTGATAACTGACTTGGATAACGATCGAGGAACTCTGTAAGTCCGCACGTTTTTGCCATCGATTCTACTTCGTAATGAATCGTGTCTCGATTAACTTTACGCTGTTTTAAACCAAATGCAATATTCTCACGAATGCTTAAATGTGGGAACAATGCATAACTTTGAAATACCATTCCAAAATCACGATCATTTGTTTTAACGTCATTCATCTTTTTATCTTCTACATAGAAAGTTCCAGAACGTATAGTGTTAAATCCTGCGATGGTGCGTAATGTTGTGGATTTACCACAACCTGAAGGACCCAATAACGATAGTAATTCCCCTTCTCTTATTTCTAAATCTAAGTCTTGAAGCACATTGTGTTTTCCGTCATAGGAAACACAAATACGATCTAATACTGCAAAATTCATCAAATTTTGGCTCCTTTTCTACTTAAACCTTTATCCATAATAATCATCAATACCATCGTAAATACCATCAGAATTACGGATAGAGCACTTACAATAGGATCAAAATTATATTCAATATGATTCATTAGTGCTCCCGGTAAGGTATTCATTCCAGGTCCTTTAAGATACATAGAAACTGGTAAGTTATTAAATGAATTAATAAAGCCCATAATACTTGCTGAGAGTATCGCATCCTTAATATTGGGAAGAACGACTTTAATAAATCCCTCCAACTGACCACATCCTAAAATGATGGATGCTTCATGAACACTCAAATCAAAATCATGAAGGGATGCGCAAATAATACGTATTGTATAAGGAAAAACAATCAACATATGGCCAATAATTAGTGCTATGTTCAAGTTGATATGAAGTTGAATTACTAAGTATTGAAAGAGTGCATATGCAAGGACAATTGATGGGATCAACGAAGGTGCTAAGAAAATTGACTTAAACCGTTCGCTCCATTTTCCTTTTGTTACGACTAACGCATAAGATGCAGGTATAGCAATCACCATACATAGAATCGTCGCGAGCACTGAAATTTTAAAACTTAATACAAAACTATCCATAAAAACTTGAGATTGAAAAACCTTAACAAACCATTTCATCGTAAATCCCTGAATGGGGAACTCAATGATGGGTGCTTCCCCAAATGCGGTGACGGTAATAATTAGAAGTGGTATTCCAATAAATGCAATTGCAAGATAGGCAATACTGTCCATAAATCGATTTTTACTCATGAGTTAGCCCCCTCTTATCAACCTTATTACTGAAGTATGTCATCATTTTCATTATGCCTGCTGATAGTAAAATCATAATAAATGCAAAGACACTTGCTGATTGCCAATTCATCAATTCATTTGACTGTTGATACAAAAGCGTTGAAAGCATCATATTCTTATTACCACCGAGCAATGAAGGTGTCACGTAGGCACTAATAGTACCTGTAAAGACGAGAACTGAGCCCAATACAATACCAGGAAATGAGAGTGGTAACACAATTTCTTTAAATATTGCACCCTTCTTTGCACCTAGAGTTTGTGCGGCTTCAATTAATTTACCATCAACCTTTGATAATACAGAGACTAAGGTATTAACCATAACGGGAAGAAATAAATAAACAGAACCGATAATAATTGAAAATTCTGTATACATAAATCCTATTGGTTCTTGAATCAATCCAAAACCGAGTAATAACTGATTTAGAAAACCATTTTTACCCAAAATTGTTATCCATGCAAACCCACGAATCACCGCGTTCGTGAATAATGGAAACAAAACAAGCGCCATCGTCAATTTACGTCTCAATGCTGATCCCGTTACAATGAAGTAAGCTGTTGGAAATCCCAACAGAAAGCAAACTAAGGTTGTAATGAGACCAATTCGAATTGTTCGTATCAAAATACTTTGATAAAACGAATCCGTAAGTACGGTTGTATAGTTTTCGATTGTAAATCCATTATTGATAAATGTGGGCATAATGGTTATGACAAGTGGAATTATCATAAAAACAATTACAAGAAATAATCCCGGAAAAAGATACACCGAATTTTTAAAACGTTTCATGAACGCCTCCTAACAAAAATAAAAGCTTCCTATCATTAGAATGATAGAAAGCTAAAAAACACTTTCTATCATAGTCTGATGTTTACGGTATCAGGTAGAAACGTGTCCCCTTATTAGACACATATATGATAAAAAAGATTCTATTTTAATATAAAAAAAGTTTTTACCAATAGGAAAAAACTTTCCTATCGTAGTCCGAAATTTACATTGGTATCGGCTAGAAACTATCACTCCATATTAGTGATGATATACGATTCGTAAAAACATGGATATTATAGCACGTCGTTCTATTTAATCAAGTGAATTTCATAAATTAAAAAAAACAAGACCTTTTTGGTCTTGTTATTGTATCGCCTTACTCAATTGATTCAATGTTAATAAATAGGATTCAAGATCATGATTTTGATAGGCATAGAGCATATTCTCAATCCCTTTAGGGTTAAGGTAAACCAATGCAGCAATGTTATTGTTTTCATCATAACCTACAATGGCTTCACCCTCTTCTGTATTTTCCCATTTTCGTTCAACTCGTGTACAAAAGGAACTAAATATATCTTGTGCTTTCATTGCAAAAAATTCGCGATCTTTTATATAGGATTCCACGGTAGCCCTCGGAACATAGTATGCATCAACAAGTACCATGTCATCCATATAAATTGGAAACTCATTTCCGTTTATTAATTTAAATTCAATGGATTGAGTATAGTCTAAAGCCTCTTCGGTTTCATCAATCAAATCATCATTATTTGATTGCAGTCTGATTTCAAGTGCCTTCTTGAAGTAATGCTGGGCTTGGGTAAACTCATTCATTTCAAGTAGACATTTTGCACGTTCATGATATATTCGATCTAAAGCCCCAGGGACATCTTCTAAAAACTCATTGACCTCAAGTGAATCAAAGAGTTCAATCGCAATCTCATAATATTTTAAGCACTTGAGAACAATTGCTTTATCAATTAAATTATTAATTTGGATTTCATGATTTGTCGTTCCGTGTGCAAAATCGATGCACTTTTCAGTATAATAAAGGGCATCTTTATAAAGATGATTGAGTCGGTAGAGATACGCGAGATGATGATTCAATGTATAACGTTCTTCAACATTCAAATCCGCTATAAAAATACGTTCTCCATCTTTTATCAGCTTCGCTACAGAATCCGGGTTATATGCTTGCTCCCGTAAGTTTTGAAGTGGATCATAGAGTACATAACCTTTTATAACACTTACCGCATCACAAAAATCTATAAAATTCATAGACCCTCCTTTTTTATAAAAAGCACCAGTAATCTGGCGCTAAATTATTTTAACTGATCAAGAACAGATGTACCGTACTCCGTAGGTTTTGCACCGAAGTTATCTACAATCGTTGCCCCTAAATCCGAGAACGTATTATTTTTTTCTAACATACCCTTCCCTTCTAAAGAAGGAGAGTAGTAAAGAACTGGTACCTCTTCACGGGTATGATCTGATCCAGTGTGTGTTGGATCATTACCATGATCAGCAGTAATAATAAGTAAATCACGATCACCAATATGTTGTAGTAAGGTGCCGAGTTGAACATCGAATGCTTCAAGGGCCTTACCGTAACCAATTGGATCACGACGGTGACCATACATCGCATCAAAATCCACGAGATTTACAAACATAAATCCATTAAAATCATGATCTTTTGTGATACGAATTGTTTCTTCCATTCCGTGTTCATTACTCTTTGTACGATATGACTCAGTGATACCTTCGCCATCAAAAATATCTGAAATTTTTCCGACACTAATAACATCATTACCGTTTTCTTTAAGTGAATCCAAAGCAGTTTTACCAAATGGTTTAAGTGCATAGTCATGACGATTGGAAGTGCGTTTGAAAGCGCCTTTTCCTTCACCTACAAATGGACGAGCAATGACGCGACCAACTTTCCATTCGTCTTTCATCGTTAATTCACGAGCAATTTCACAGCATCGATAGAGTTCATCGAGTCCAAAAACATCTTCGTGAGCTGCAATTTGAAGTACAGAATCAGCAGATGTATAAACAATCATCTTTTTCGTTGCCATGTGTTCTTCACCCAACTCATCTAAAATTTCAGTACCACTTGCTGCTTTATTACCAATGATTTCGTATCCTGTGCGTTCTTGCAGTTCATCTAAAAGTTCTTTCGGAAAACCTGTTTCGGTAAATGTGATAAATGGATTTTCAATATAAAGACCCATCATTTCCCAATGACCTGTCATCGTATCTTTACCATTTGAAGCCTCAATCATTTTTGTATAGTATGCTTTCGGTTCCGATACCGGAGAAACACCTTTAATATTATGTAAATTACCGAGTCCAAGTTGTTCAAGGTTAGGCATATTTAAACCATTCATTGCCTCCGCAATATGACCTAACGTGTCTGTACCTACATCGCCAAATTTCGCAGCATCATGTGCTGCACCGGCTCCAACTGAATCCATCACTACTGTAATAATTCGATCAAATTTCTTCATCTCTATTCCCTCCTTGATTCGAAAAACCACCTTTTAAAAACTGATCATACTCGCGCTTCAATGTTTTCTTATTGACATGAGTATAAATCTGGGTTGTTGAGATATCTTGATGACCGAGGAGTTCTTGAATAATACGCAAGTCTACGCCTGTGTCTAAGATAGCTGTTGCGAAACTATGTCGCAAAGTATGTGCTGAAATAGGAGTTGAAATTCCCATTTCTTTACACCTAGATTTTATCATAGAATCAATGTATTGTCTTGATATTCCCTTGCCTTTTGCGTTAATAAATACTTGCTCTGTCGGTAGAATTAGCCATTGTGGACGAATATTATTTATATATTCACTTAAGCCCTCAATTGCATCAGCAGATAAAGGAATCATGCGTTCTTTATTTCCTTTACCAAGAATTCGCAACCACTTTTGCTCAAGATAAACTTGCGAAAACTCTAAATGAACACATTCCGAAACACGCAAGCCACACCGGTAGAGCAGCAATAAAATTGCGAAATCTAGATAATCTTTACCTGTGACACGTTCAAAAGAAAAAAGTTTACGTATTGTGTCATCCGAAACAACTGTAGGCAGACGTGTACCTTTATTTTTGAGTGAAACAAATGCTGTTGGATCATGTTGTAATTGACCACTGTTCAACAAATATTGATGAAACTGTCGTATAACTACAACCTTATGTTGAATTGTTGAAGCGGCATAATCATTCTTAATATCATCAATGTATTTTCGAATTACCTCAGCATCAACAGATTGAAGTGATGAAATAGATTCATGTTCTAAATAGTCAATATAGTGCTTTAAGTCGTTCCGGTAAGATGTAACAGTTAATGCTGCTTTAGGATCAATAAATTGGAGGTAGTGAATAAAATCATTTGCTTTTGTTTTCATGACGTGTCTCCTTGAGTATCGATCTTGTCGTCTTAAAAAGATCTTGGCTGAGTTCTTTATTAAGTCTCTGGATGATATCGTTTACTGTAATTTCATCCAAATCATCAAAGATATTTAACTGTTCAATTATTTCATCTTTCGGCATTAAGTTTGTCATTGTAACTGAAATGAAAGAAACGCCACCTTCCCCTTCAAATTCATCGTATAAACTCATGAGTCGTTCAAAAACTAAGTTTTGGTCACTCGTATATTCATCAAAAGTAAAGGAACGTGTTGCCGTCTTATAATCATCAAGTCGAATTGAGAATGATATGGTCTTTCCTACAACATCTTGACGTTCCATACGACGAATTACTTCCCCCAATTCGTTTAAAATTGCATTACGAATTTCATCAAGTTCAGTCATAGCATCTTTGAATGTTTTCGATTGCCCAATTGATTTCATGGTTACATCAGTATCAATTACTGAGTGATCGTATCCATTTGCCTTCTGCACGAAATTTTGCGCATTGATACCCAAAATGTTTTTGAGATGATCAGGATTAAAGTGAGCAAGATCTCCGATTGTTTCGATACCAATCCGCTTTAACTTCGGTACCGTTTTTTGTCCAATTCCGTGCATAGAATCTATGGAAAGCGGCCATAATTTTTGTGGAACTTCCCGAATTCTAAGCACTGTAATACCACGAGGTTTCTGCATGTCACTCGCCATCTTGGCTAGAAATTTATTGGGTGCCACACCAATAGAAATGGGAAGTCGCAATGCTTCCCAGACGCTTTTTTGAATTTCAACGGCAAGATCAAGTGGCTTTTCATATTTTTTTATAACGTCTGTCATATCAACATAACATTCATCAATACTTGCGGGTTGCATGATCGCCGAATATGAACGAATGATATTCATAAATTTAACCGACAAATCCTGATACAATTCAAAATCGACTTCAATGACTTCCAAGTGAGGACAAAGACGTTTGGCTTGTGCAAGCGGCATAGCAGAATTAACACCATAAGAGCGTGCCTCATAGGATGCAGTCGTAACAACAGATCCTCTTTGGTTACTACAAACGACAACCGGTTTACCGTATAAACTTGAATCTGTAATAAGATGCGCACTTGCATAAAATGCATTAATATCAATATGAAAGATTACTTGTGCCATTTTAATTGTTGGCCTTCCTTGAGAAGTTCACGTGCGGAATGTAATGATGCACTTGTATTATTACCAGACATAATTAACGCCATCTGTTGAATACGATCTTCTCCTGTAATTTCTCTAATGTCGGTCACAACATCTTCATCGACTTCTGCTTTAGATATAAGATAATGGTGATCCGCACATGCTGCAACCGCAGCTAAATGTGAAATGGTCAAGACCTGAGATGTTTGAGAAAGTTTACTCATTTTCGATCCAATTTTAAGCGCAACACGACCACTAACACCTGTATCTATTTCGTCAAAAATAATTGTAGAAACACCATAAATCGAACTGAAAATCGTTTTGAGTCCTAACATTAATCGGGAAAGTTCACCACCACTTGCAACACGTTCTAATGGAGATGGCATAATCCCTTTATTCATCGATACGAGAAAGTGTGCGGATTCAGCACCATCAGATGTTAAGTCTGATTTTTCAAGAGCAATTACAAATTGAGCATTTTCAAGCAATAAGTCGTCAAGTTGTTCGACAATAGACTGCTCGAGATTATTTTTCGCCTTCAATCTGGTTTCAGATAGACTTTGGGCTGCTTGAAGAAGCTTTGCATACAATGCTTCAATCTCATTTTCTAAATCCGTTTTAAAATCATCAAAATGTTCAGCTTGTTCAATCTGTTGAATAAGTTCATTTTGCTTCTTAAATACACGTTCAAGAGTTCCATATTTACGAATCAATTGGTCATATTGATAGACACGATCTTGTAAAAGATTATATTCATACTCATCAAAAACCAGACTACTGTTATAACGAACTAACTCATCACGAATATCTTCTACTTCATAATAGACATTTTTAAAACGTTCCTGAAGTTCTTGATCTCGTAAAGCATCAATGATGTCTAAAAAATCATAAAGTTTGCCTACGACGCCCTGTTCTCCATCAAGCGTCTCTTCGAGATCATTCACAAACGATTTAGTTTTTTCGAAATTTGAAAGTGTTTCAAGACTATCTTTGATCGTTTGATAGTCATCGATACTTGGATTTAAATCTTGGATCTCTTTAAGCTGAAAATGAGCAAATGCAATTTCATCAGGATTAATATTACTGTTTTCAAGGTTTTTTAAACGCATTTGTGCTTCTTGATATTTTTTAAATAGTTCATTGTAAGAGAAACGTACAGTTTCATTTTGCGCAAATTCATCAAGCAACTTCAAATGGTTTTTTGAATTCAGTAGATATTGTGTCTCATGTTGAGAATGAATGTCAAGAACACCATCCAAACAAGATTTAACTGTCGATAGATTAACAACACGATGGTTAATTTTACACATACTCCGTCCTTCAAGATTCATTTCTCTTGAAATAACTGCGTACTCATCGTCTTCGTCATACAAATCAAAAGCAACGAGTTTCTTTTTAAGATTTATCGCTTTATCAAGGTCAAAAGCGACTTCCACACGTGCACTTTTACCATTTTTTCCAACAACAGACGCACTACTTCGCTGTCCTGATACAAAATTTAGTGCATCAACTAGAAGCGATTTACCTGCTCCAGTCTCACCGGTGAAAACGTTAAAACGATCTGAAAAATCAACAGATATATGATGAATTAAAACAAAATTATCTATCGTTAAATGAGTAAGCATGGTATTCCTCCTTTACTAATTAAAATAATCGAAAACATTGTTTATATGAATTTTTTGAGATGATTTCGCATCCTTAGAAGTCTTATTTAAATGGAGGCATGAGACATGTAAATCGATGCATTCATTATCTGCCTTTAACTGATGAAGATTACGAAGAACATTTTGAAAAAGAACACTTTTTGTGCTTTCAACGTCATAAACAACAATTTTAAGTTTACATGAAATTATTTTTTCTAAAATATCGTGATCCACAAATAGAATTTCAGAGCAATTTACCAATCCAATATCTAATTGATTAGACTGAATTCTCTGCTTAATTGAGTTGATGGATGGACCAAAAGACAGAATAACCCCTGCACTTTCAATACTAAAATCATTTTCAATCTGCCATCCCCTTATCGGAGTTAATGCGGTTTCCGGCGCAACATACTCAAGCCCTGTTGGAATTCTGAGAACACTAATTTGAGGCTCTTGAATTATTTGTTCCAAGATTGAAATCGTATCAACAATCGATTTACCCATGTACACCTTAAAATGTGCTAGGTTTGCAAAGACACCTAAATCAAAAATACCTTGTCGATATGTATCGCCCTCTAGATTTAGTCCAGAATCATTCACTATTATAGTAATTGGACATTGTTTGATTGAAAATTGATTCCGCAGTTGCAAGACGACGCCATCGACCTGAGAAGCATGAATTGAAATAATTACATGTTTCCCTTCTTGAACAAGTCCATGTGCAATCGATACTAAAGCCTGCGTTGATCCCGAAGTTGCGATAAAGTGATCAGGTCTGGTAAGTGCAAACGTTGGTAAATAGTCTTTTAATTTGTAAGTATCTGCAAGAACATAAAGATCTGGATCATCTTGAGCAATATCCGTCAATTGATAATCAATTGCTTCTAAATATGTATGATAATTATCGGCACGATCATGATCCGTTTTAAACGTTGGAAATTCAAGCTTACGTTGTTTTTTATTCTTTAAACGCGTTTGTACGTGAATTACATGGGGACCTTTATATTTTTTCGATAATTCAAATACACGAATTAACTCCTTAAGATTTTGACCATCCATAGGTCCTTGGTAATCGACGCCAAACTGTTTAAATATTGTTGGTTCCAATACCGTCTCCTTAACCGCATCACGTATTTTAGTAAGCGTCGCAAGAATTGGACGACTTATGGGGTTGGAGTCCAGGAGTGATTTCATATCTTTTTTAAAGCCCGTATACGTTTTACTGATACGTATGGATTTGATTAAGGCATCCATCGAGGTGTAATGTCTTAAAAGCGATTGTTGTTCATCAATCAGGATGATGGTAAGATTTGGTTTAAAACGGCTAATTTGGACCAATGTTTCATAAGTAATACCATAATTCAAAGCATAATCATTGAGAACGATGACATTATTAACATCCGGATGTTCAATAGCATATGCTAGTGCAACACCCAATCCTTCTCCAGGTTTTCCGCCACTATAACGATCCATTGGATTTTGATCATCCAAATACATGGATCCAGAATTTCTGAGTAGCAAGTCCTCAGCTCTACCTGTAAGAATTTTATGAACCATAACTTGCTTCCCACCATCAAAAATGATATTGTCGTGATTTAAATCAAAAACGTGATGGAGTGCCAGTGTTGTTTCAAGTACATTGATATTTTCAATAATTGTATCTACTTCATATCGTGTTTTAGACGCAAGAAAAACAGCGATTTCATCACTGAGTTTTTCTAATTCATCAACGGTTAAAGACGTAAAATCATACGATTTGCTAAATTGTTCAAACAAGAGACGTGCCTCCTATAATTCGCGACTCATCATTTCATCAATAATCTGTTTTAGATTTCCATTTTCAATATTCATTTGTTTTAATAAATCTTTAATATTTGAAAAATACGATTCCGTTAAAGTGTGGGCTTTCTCTACACCAAGTAAACTAACCACGGTTGTTTTATCACGTTCAGCATCACTTTGATTACTCTTTCCAATTTGTTCAGATGTTTTCGTAACTTCAAGAAGATCATCTTGAAATTGGAAGGCAACTCCAAGCGTTAAACCTAAATCATGTGCTAATTTTTGATACGAATCCTTACCTGCAATTACGGCCGCCATTTCAAATGCCCCTGCAAATAGACATCCTGTTTTTAGATTATAACAAGCAACTAAATCATCAATATGATTTATGTGATCATCGATATCCAATTCTTGTCCTAAAATCATTCCATTATTACCCGCATTCCGCGCCAAAATCTCAAGACATTTTCCAAGAACATCTGAATCTAGAGAAGACTGAGATAAGGCTGTAAAAGCGCCTGTTAATAATGCATCCCCCGCAAGAATTGCAACACCCTCCCCAAATACTTTGTGATTGGTTGGTTTAAAACGACGTAAATCATCGTCATCCATCGCTGGCAAATCATCATGTACAAGAGAATAGGTATGAACCATCTCAAGAGCACATGCTGGATTTAAACCTTGTTTATAGTCACATCCAAAATCCTCAAGCATCGCCAGTAAAAGACGTGGTCTCAATCGTTTTCCACCACTCATCAACGAATACGTCATCGCTTCTCTAACGACTGATGTTTTTGGATAATACTCTAAAATCGCATCTAAACGCGCATCAATATCTTTAATCATTTTGATCCCCTTGGTGTTTCTGAACTAACGCTTTAACTTGGTTTTCATAACCACTTAAGCGTTCTTGACATTGCTTGGATAAATTAAGGCCTTCCTCAAAAAGAACAATTGCTTGATCTAGAGGTAAACTATCCTTCTCTAATTCATTTGCAATTTCTGCCAAACGTGCCATTGCAACTTCAAAATTAAAATCTTTATTCATCTTTAGACTCCTTACTGATGACTTGTGTTACCACAAATCCATCTCTAAATTCTAACTGAATTCGATCATCAACATTTACTGACTCAGTACTTACAATATGGATATCATTCACCCGCGGAATGATATAACCCTGGTTCAGATTTCGTTGAATTACTTCGAGTGGTGAACGATACTTTAGTGATTTAAGTATATCGTTTAAACGCTCTTTTTTCAAGTTCAACCCGCGTTCCATTACTGAATAAAAACGTTCATCATATTGCTCAATCATCCCTTGATTTTGTTTAATACCTCGATCAATATACTGCGAATAAAAATCAAAACGACTCTGCATCATTTCAAACTTTTGAAGCGATTGAGTGACTTTCTGCTGAATTGACGCAGAACTTAAACCGAGATATTGATTTATAATATTAGACGAATTGTTATGCTTCAGTGATAATGAATTCTCCATACGATTTGAAATAAGAGCAAGAATCCGTTTTGATTCATCAAAAAGAACTTGTTGATGTGTAATCCTTACTGTTAAGGTATCCAATTTTTGTTGTTTACGTTCAACAAAAAGTACAGGATCTTTTAAAGCACTACTTTGAATTAATGATGTAAAATCACCGGTACGGCGAAGATATTTGTTACGGACCGCAAGATAATACTGATTTTTGTAATCACGAATCATCACTTGCATCTCAATCCTGTTTGGTGTTGCTGCTACAGCTGCAGCGGTGGGGGTTGCTGCTCGATAATCAGCAACAAAATCAGATAAAGTAACATCACTTTCATGTCCAACACCTGAAATTATGGGAATTTCACTTTTGAATATTGCTTCAACGACTTCAGGTGTATTAAAAGCCCAAAGATCTTCTATTGAACCCCCTCCACGTCCGATAATAATAGTATCAACGTGTTCATTATGAGCTCTTTGAATTTGTTGAACCAAACTTTTAGAAGCGAGGTCTCCTTGAACATAGGCTAACAAATCAATTTGCTTGGCTATTGGCCACCGTTCTTGAAGTGTACGTGTAATATCAGCATAAGCCGCACTGTTTTCACCTACTATAACTGCAATTCGTTGTGGATATTTAGGGATTTTTTTTCGATGTTTAGGATCGAAATAACCACGATCTTCAAAATCTTTTTTTAATTTTTCAAATTGGATATACAAATCACCCAGACCATCAAGATTCATACGATCCGCATAAATTTGAACCGTACCCGTATCGGTATAAACCTCACAGCGTCCAAAAATAACAACCTTATCGCCATCTTTGGGTTTAAAAAGTACTTTACTTGCACTTCGCCGGAACATAGCACAGGTAATTCTACTTTTGTCATCCTTGAGGGAAAAATAAAAATGCCCACTATGATGTGCTTTAAAATTCGAAAGCTCACCGACTAATGCGACATTCTTAAAAGAAGGATGTTGATCAATAACACCTTTTAATTCATTAACAAATTCTGTAACCGTAATTACATCCTGAGTTATCATAGTGCATCAATGACTCCATTAATTAATTTATAAGATTCCTCATCTGAAAAATCTTTAGCAAGATTAACCGCTTCATTAACAATAACAACTTTATCTTGATAACCGAGTTCTAATTCAGCACAAGCCATGAGAAGAATAGCTTGTTCAATAAATCCTAAACGGTCAAAACGCCATTTCGTTAAATAATGATCGATTGCTCGCGAATAAATATCTTTACGTGCTTCTACATTCATGACTACTTGTAACATTTCATCCTGAAGATTGAAATCTTGAATAAATGTACCGACTTCGGATACAAAGCGATTATCTTCAAGAACCTCTTGCATGGATTGCTCTCTCAAGAGATGAATATAAATTGCTGACATTGCATTTTGTCGTTCGTTATATCGCGACATTACCATAAAAAAACCTCCACAGTAAAAGAAGCAGACTCCTGCTTCTAATTAAACTTAAATCCTACAACATTAATATTGATTGAAGTATTACTGAAATCAACCATTAATTCAATGTTGCGTTGTAAATCATTTTGTAATGCACGACATACACGTTCAACATCTTTACCATATTTTACGCGTACTTTAAGATCGACATTAACATGACCGTTTTCATTTGAAACTATCAATGATTTTTTACCTGATCCATCTTCAAAAAAGATAGCATCATTTTCATTCACTGTAATCTGAACAATATGATTAATAACATTGTTCGAAATTGCAATTTGACCAAGACCAGTCTTCTCATTTTGAATTAAGACATATTCATTTGACATATTTATCACCTACTAAACTAATTATAACAGAAAAAAAAACTAAACAAAAGCAAGAACACAAAAGGTTTAACAATTATCGCTCAACACACCTCAAATCAATATTTTTTCTTCGATTCGTTGGATCCGATTTAATGAGCGTGTATATGGCTCTTCCTCTGCTTTACATAGGATTGAAAAACACTCACCTTTCGGAATCATATCATAAGCTTGGGTATCTTTGAACTCAATTAAACATATCGTAATTACTTCAAGATAAGACTCAAAATTTTGACTAAAATAATGATTATATAAATCTTCATTTATTGGACACATTGAGGCGAATGCTTGATAATGCCATTCATTGGTTGTGAACTTTAACGTTTCGATGGCATCGCTTTGATTATATTCATCATTTTGACTTTGAATACGATACTGTAGCAATTTTTTCTTAAAATCAAAATCTGTATTGAGAGAAATGCTTAACATTCCATTTTGAGGGGTCACATCTACAGCCATGGCATAAAACTCCATCGATGCATTGTCAATAATAAAATGCTTCATATTTTCCTCAAGAAATAATGCAGTTTCTTTTTTAATATTGGCAATTGCCGTTCGCTTACTTACTACCATGTTTCCCTCCTTTTATTTATATGATTCAAACTTATTCCGTAATCCCTTAGGATAACGATTATTTCCTTTTCTTCCATCACCTTTAACAAAACCTAAGACATGCCCCCCATATGTGACACAATGAATGCCTTTTATCGTTGTATCGATAGGATGACCATACAGATAACGATAAGCTGTCTCAAGATCTAATTCGAGGTGTTCAAATACATCCCTAAAATTAAGGGATTGAGCAAGCGTATGGCTATAATCAATACGGTTTTTCTTAATTTCTCCAATAAAAACACCATCACGGGTTATATGGAGCGGTTCTTCAAGAAACCCTCGATGACGCAGAGCATACACTTTACCCGATTTTTCTTGAATATTTCCGACCAATTTTCGATCAAAACAATCAAAAGAGATCGGTTTGTTGATACCGAAGTTTAAGACATGACGGCTTTTATCTGCTTTTAATACCCGAATTCGAGCAATAAAATGTCCTTCTCCATCTTTCGAAGGAAAATAACGCGCTACTTGGTCTTCCAAGCCAAGATATCCCCTACTTTTTTCAGGAAGGCCAACAGGTTCTAAGTGACACTCTGGATGGTCCTCCAAAAAAGATAGAATAACACGTTCATTCTCATGGAAATTTAAAGTACATGTCGAATAGACAATAACACCACCATCGACACAAGCTTTATAGGCATTTTCAAGTAGTTGTTTTTGAAGTCGACTAAAACGGAGCGCTTCAGAATTTTTAAATTCGAGGGCAAAATCGGGAGTACGACGATAAAGCCCTTCACCACTACATGGTGCATCTAATAATACTTTATCAAAAGTATTATTAAGTTTATCTGTAAGTTCATCCGTATCCATTTGAGTTACAACGCCACGTTCTGAACCCCAGCGATCATAATTATGTTGAAGTTTTATATTACGTTTAGAATCAATTTCATTACTAATTAAGAAACCCGTTGTTAATACACTCAAAATTTGTGTTGTCTTCCCACCCGGTGCAGCACACAAATCCAGGACAATGTCACTGGGCTCTACCTTTAGCGCAGTAACTGGTGTGGTCGCTGTAGGGTCTTGAATATAATAACATCCTGCATGACTTAAAGGATGTGTTACTGTCTTTGCATAATCATCGGGTATTAAAATTGTCGGATCAATTAATGAGGGTGTTCCACTAAAAGGGAGAGTACATGGTTTTAATGGGTTCAGTCTTATTCCGTGAACAGAATCCATTTGGTAAGCCGCTACAATTTTTTGATATTGTGGTTCACCAAATGACTCGATCAACATTTTTTGATAATCAGCTGTTAGTTTCATTAAGAATCAGTCTCGCTTCTTTTACATCACGATGCATTTGCTCTACAAGTGTATCAATGGAATCAAATTTCAACTCATCACGAAGACGCTTTACAAATGATTGTTTAATTACTTCACCATAAATATCTTCATCAAAATCAAGAATGTATGTTTCAAGCGACAGATGTTCTGTCGTATTAAAGGTCGGGTTATGACCAATATTCATGACCGATTGGTACATTTTTCCCTTAACCTCTACAAACCCGGCATAAACACCTTGTTTAGGTATAACATATTCGTCCACAACATCCATATTAGCCGTAGGAAATCCAATTTCTCGCCCACGATGTTGACCACCCACAACAAATCCACTAATAGAATACAGTCTTCCTAATAAATCATTTGCCTTGTGTACATCACCATTTAAAATTGCTTGTGTAATTGCCGTCGTACCAATTTTCTGTTCATTCACGTGATCTAAGGGTACAACATGTGTATCAAAATAGTAATGACCCAGTGAATTTAAATCATCCACAGATCCTTCACCACGATAACCGAATTTATAATCTGCACCACAAATAAGAGACTTTACATTGAGAGGGACTAAAATTCTTTCAATAAATTCTAAAGGTGATAATTTTGATAGGTCTTTAGTAAATTCAATGGTAATCAAATAATCAATACCCAATGATTCCGCAATACGAACTTTTTCTTTTATTGGCGTTAAATGTTTAACATGTGACTTATTATGAAGCACTGTCCAAGGATCTGGATCAAATGTTATAAGTGCAGTTTCGTAATTGTATTGTTGTGCTATGCTTTTTGCTTCATTAATTAAAATTTGATGACCTCGATGCAAGCCATCGAAATAACCAATGCATGCTGCGAGTTGACGATCATTACGATGAAGTTGTAGATAATCGCGTATAGTTATTTGCTTCATTACCAAAGTCCTCTCACTGATTTAAATGTTGAATCGTGTTCTCGTTCGTATACAGCATAATAAGTACCCGTATCAATCAGAACTTGATCTTCTTCAATATCCAATTTAAGTCTCTTTCCATTTTTAACGTAATCCTCCATGCGTGGATTTACGATTTTAGGTAAAGCAATTGTATCTTTGACAGATATCAACTCAATCTCAGGCGTCAACGCTTCTAAAGTTAATGCATTCTCGAGCGTATAAGGCCCCACCTGTTCACGTTCTAAAGCCGACATAGTACCAAGTGTCCCTAACAACATACCAATATCTTCACAAAGTGTACGAATATAGGTGCCATTCGATACGAAAGCTCTAAATTCAATTTCATCATCTTCAAAACCAATAAGTTCTAAATTATAGATTGTTATATCTGTATAGAGTTGCTTGACCTCTTCATCGTTGAATACATACTCATATGATTTTTTCCCATTTATTTTTTTTGCGGAGACTTTGGGAACGCGTTGTGTTTGAGGACCTGTAAGTTTTTCAAAACATGCCAAAACGTCTTCTCTTGAATATTCTGGAATAACTGCTTGATCTTCTACCTCACCCCAAATATCGCCGGTTGAAGTCTTCATACCTAACTTACATTTCCCTCGATAGGTTTTATCATTTAAACCTAAATAAGGAAGTGCTTTTGTTGCTTGATTAACTGCTAACACTAAAACCCCTGTGGCCATTGGATCCAAAGTTCCACTATGCCCTACTTTAACATTTAATAATTTTCGCACTTTCGCTACCACATCAAATGATGTCATTTCTTGTGGTTTATTAATACATAAGATACCGTCCATAAGAACCTCATTTCTACCTATAAATTATATAGGTTTTTCACAATTAGTCAAAACCAAACTTGACTTAATTTCACTGAGTGATATGATTAGTCTATTAAAAGACAATATTAGAGGTAGCGATGCAGATAAGTATGTATTGGAGCTGGCAAGCTTTGAAGATACAAAAAGGCAACCATCGCCGAACGGTAAAAACAGCAAAATTTTTACTGTGGGGTTATAGGAAATACCTATAACACTCCTTCCTTAGTGAAGTGGAGCTAGACTATCCTTATTTCAATATGGACCTCTAGCGTGGGTCTTTTTTGTTTATTTTTAGGAGGAGACATGTTATGCAGAGCAAAAACATGAAAAAAGTGTTACTTTTATTTTTAGTTCTATTAACCATTACTGGTTGTACGAACTCAGGTCATCGACAGGATGATTTAGTAGTTGGAATGGAATGTAATTATGCCCCATTCAACTGGACACAATCTACAGAAACAGAATTTACAGAACCATTATCTGATGGTCATAGTTATTGTGATGGCTATGATGTTCAGATGGCACGTCATATCGCAAAAGAACTCGATCGCAATTTAGTTATTAAGGAGCACGCAGTATTTAAAGGCTTACTCGAATCCGCTAAAGTTGGCGATATTGATCTTATTATTGCGGGTATGACAAACACAGAAGAACGTCGTCAAGAGGTTGATTTTACTGATGTCTACTATACAAGTCAAATGGTATTAGTAACAAAGAAAAACAGTCCTTATGCAGATGCAAAAACACTTCAAGATTTCTCAGGTGCTCATGTCTCAGCACAAATTGGTACCATGCATGATCAACTGGTGGATCAAATTCCGGCTGTGAAGCACGGTGTACCACTTGAATCATTTCCTTTTTTAACTACAGCTGTCAATAATAATGCAATTGATGCATTTGTTTCAGAAAAACCCGTTGCACTTGCAATTACAAGTAGTAACCCAGACTTATCGATTGTTGAATTCGAAGGAAATAACGGTTTTATCGTTGACGCAGAAGAAGTTACTGTTTCAATTGGTATTGCAAAAGGAAACGATAAACTCCTTAATGATGTAAATGATGCATTAAGTAAGTTATCACCTGAGCAACGCGATGAAATGATGTCTGATGCCATCAAACGTCAACCAAGTTCTAGTGAAGATCAAACGAAGTTAATGCCGAGCGGATTCTTTGCAGGTGTCGGTTTCCTCATTCAAAACAATTGGAAATTATTCTTGAACGGATTGGGCGTCACATTGCTTATTGCCTTAACCGGTACATCCTTTGGTCTAATCATTGGTCTCTTTATTGCCGGATTACGACAAATCAAAATTAGTGACCGCGATAAAGGAATTACACGATTCTTTAAACGTATCATGAATGTTATCGTGACTGCATATGTTCAATATTTACGTGGAACGCCAATGATGGTTCAAGGTATTTTAATCTATTATGGATTACGTGGATTAGAGGTCGCCATCTCACCTCTTACAGCTGGGATCATCATAATATCGATTAATACATCTGCTTATATGTCTGAAATTATTCGTGCAGGAATCCAAGCTATCGACAAAGGTCAAAATGAAGCAGCACGTTCACTTGGAATGACGGAAGCTCAAACTTTACGTTATGTAATCTTACCGCAAGCGATCCGAAATGCTATTCCAGCTATTGGTAATGAATTTGTCGTAAATATCAAAGACTCTTCCGTGTTGAATGTAATTACCGTTTCCGAATTGTTCTTCCAAGGGAACCGTCTAACTGGTATTTACTACCGACAAATGGAACCATTCTTTATTGTTTCCCTCATTTATCTTGTCCTTACAATTTGTTCAACTCAAATCTTAAATATGATTGAAAAAAGAATGGATGCTCCAAAAGGAAGTTATCCTGCATCTGTTACCCATAAAGTTCATTTTGGTAAAAAAGAAGGAGGTAATTAACAATGAGTTTTTTATCCATATCCCATTTAAATAAGTCATTTGGTGAATTACAAGTCTTAAAAGATATTAACCTTGAAATTAAAAAAGGTGAAGTTGTTTCATGTATTGGATCTAGTGGTAGTGGTAAATCAACACTACTACGTTGCATAAACCTCCTTGAAACTTTTGACAACGGTACCATTACCTTTAACAATGAAGATGTTACTGACCAACAAATGGATATCAATAAGTATCGCTCTCAAGTTGGGATGATTTTCCAGTCTTTTAACCTTTTCAATAATAAATCTGTCTTAGAGAATTGTACTCTAGCACCCATTAAGGTCTTAAAAGTTGATCCGAAAGAAGCTGAGGCTGAGGCGATTAAAAACCTTGAGCGTGTTGGGATGGTCGAATTTAAAGATCAAAACGTAAAGCAACTATCAGGTGGCCAAAAACAACGAATTGCGATTGCCCGAGCATTATGTATGAAACCTGAATTTCTCCTCTTAGATGAGCCTACATCAGCTCTAGATCCTGAAATGGTCGGAGATGTACTTGAGGTCATTAAAAGCTTAGCAAAAGAAGGCTATACAATGTTTATCGTTACACATGAAATGGATTTTGCTCGTGAAGTTAGCGATCGAATTCTCTTTATGGATAGTGGTATTATTCTTGAAGAAGGATCACCCGAAGAATTATTCTTAAATCCGAAAGAAGATCGTACAAAGCAATTCTTAACGCGATTTATGAAAGTATAATTGATTACTAAAAAACGGCTCATAGCCGTTTTTTTAGTTCCCTATTCTATAAAAGCAATCTCGGTATCAGTTCTAAATTCAAATCTCGTACACAACACCAAAAAGTGAATGATAAAAGAAAAAGAGACTACAGCGTCTCTCTTTGTAATATTTTTTTTCTAATAATGAGAAAACAGATATAAATAATCAGATAAGCGAGTACTACTATGTCTGTGGCTGGTTTTTCTGTGTATAGAATCACTGGAAAAATTAACAGATAAATAGAGTTTGTGTATCTTTGTAGTTTTTTATTCCAACATTCTTTTGATTCATATATGATTAACAACAACGTAATCATTATAAAAATTAGACACATAATACTTACAACGGTATAAACTACTTCTCTACTGTTAAACATAATTTATGCTCCTTTTTGATATGGTGAAACACTATCTCGATGCTGATTGCAATTAACTGTCACAATCTAATTATTGTGATGGCAACATTTTATAAAAGAAACTTGGATGTACATCCAAGTTTCTTTCTTTTATTTTTTAAGCGATTCTAAAATACCATCGATTTTAGCACCATATTCCGATGATTCATCGAGTTTAAAAATTAATTCAGGAGTACGACGAATACTCAATGCTTTACTTACTTCTGAACGAAGCATGCCTTTTGCTTTATTTAAAGCATCCATTCCAGGTTGTTTCTTAGAATCTTCTAAAAAACTAACATAGATTGTAGCAAATGAGAAGTCGTTTGTCACATCTACTTCTGTAATACTTACAAACTTTAAACTTGGATCATTTAATCGATTTTGAATAACTGGTGCAAGTTCGCGCTTAATGATAGATTCAATACGTTCTTTTTTAACTGTCATATTAAATTACCTCTGTTCTACTTTTGTTCAACTTCAATTTCGCCAAACGATTCAATAACATCGCCTTCTTTAATATCATTAAAGTTTTCAATTGTAATACCACAATCAAATCCTTGAGATACTTCTTTTGCATCATTTTGGAATCGTTTTAATGAGGCCATTTGTCCTTCATAAATAACAACACCATCACGCATTAAGCGAACTCCGGATTCTTTAAGCATTTTACCATCTGTAACCATACATCCAGCAATCGTACCAACTTTAGAAACTTTATAGATTTCACGTACTTCAGCTTGTCCAAAGATTTTCTCTTCGAATACAGGCGCTAACATACCCTTCATCGCTGCTTCCATAGCTTCAATTGCTTTATAGATAATATTGTAGAGACGAATTTCAATACCCTCTTCGTCAGCTTTCTTTCGAATCGCTGCAGTAGGACGGATATTAAATCCTATAATAATTGCATTTGATGCAGATGCAAGCATGATATCATTTTCGGTAATTCCACCAACAGTAGCACGAATTACGTTTACACGAACATCATGTCCATCACCAACCTCAATACGTTCTAGCGCTGCTTTTACGGCTTCTGCTGAACCTTGAACATCTGTTTTTAGAATTACATTAATATCTTGAATTTCACCATCAGCAATTTGTTGTGATAAATCATCAAGACTTAATGCACTTGTTTGATTGCGATCTGCTAAGATACGAGCTTGGTTGCGTTTGTCTGCAACAGCACGTGAGCTCTTTTCATCTTTAAATGCTCTAAAGGAGTCCCCCGCAATTGGAACATCACTTAAACCAATAATTTCAACTGGCATTGAAGGTAATGCTTCTTGCAATTCACGGCCACGGTTATCGACCATTTTACGTACACGACCAAATGTAGTACCTACTACAACTGGATCACCTTGACGTAATGTACCTTTTTGAATAAGTAAGGTTGCAACCGGTCCACGACTCTTATCAAGTTTCGCTTCAATAACAGTACCAAATGCTAAACGGTTTGGGTTCGCTGTTAATTCTTCTAATTCAGAAGCAACAAGAACAGTTTCAAGTAACTCTTCAATTCCCTCACCTGATTTAGCAGAAATCTTAACGAATACAGTGTCTCCACCCCATTCTTCTGGCATAACACCAAGATCACTGAACTCTGAATATACACGATCAATGTTGATATTTGGTTTATCAATTTTATTGATTGCTACGATAAGCGGTACATTTGCTGCACGGGCATGATCAACCGCTTCACGTGTTTGTGGCATGACACCATCATCCGCTGCAACAACAACAATAACGATATCAGTAACACTTGCTCCACGAGCACGCATCGCTGTAAAAGCCTCGTGACCTGGAGTATCTAAGAATGTAATTTTTTTACCTTTATGGGTAATTTGGTAAGCA
Source organism: Erysipelothrix amsterdamensis (assembly GCF_940143175.1). Classification (NCBI taxonomy): domain Bacteria; kingdom Bacillati; phylum Bacillota; class Erysipelotrichia; order Erysipelotrichales; family Erysipelotrichaceae; genus Erysipelothrix; species Erysipelothrix amsterdamensis. The sequence goes on from NZ_OW659496.1 coordinate 1,027,710, forward strand.
CCAATATGTTGCGTAATTCCACCAAATTCATCTGCAACAACATCTGTATTACGAATTGTATCCAATGTCGTTGTTTTACCATGGTCAACATGACCCATGATTGTAACAATTGGAGGGCGTTGTTCTAGTGTTTTCGGATCATCTTTTTCTTCATCATCCAATGTTAATTCATCTACAGGTTCTACACGAGTTGCTTCAACTTCGTATTCCATACAGATTAACTGAACTGTATCATCATCTAGAGAAGTATTGATCGTAACCATTGTTCCCATCATAAATAAAAGCTTGATGACTTCTGCTGGACTCTTATTAATCTTTTCTGATAAATCTTTTACCGTAATACCATCAGTATACTCAATTTCCGAAATTACGACGTTATCTTTCGGTTTAAAGTTGTCCTGAGCGGGACGCTTATTATTACGATTTTGTTTGTTTTTATTATTTCTCTGTCTTTTTTTATTACTCACTTACTACGTCACCTCTTTCTACTAAGTAAGATTTAAATACTTTACTAAAACCACGATCACTCACTCCAACTGCAACTCGGTTTGTCATACCAATTGACCATGACAATTCTTCTCGAGTAACTCCACCTATTACAGGAATACCTGCAGTGTTGCATTTATCTTGGATTTGTTTTCGGGTTCTCTCGGATGCATTATCCGCTAATACAACTGCATACACTTTGTTTTTTGTGATTGCTGGTAGCAATTCATCACCGTAAACTAATTTACGGCCACGTTGGCATAAACCCAGTGTATTTAACATTTTTTGTTTATCGAACATAGTTCTTAAGCTCCTCATAGATTTCAACCGGAACTTTTGTTTTAAGTGCACGTTCAAGAGCACGAGACTTTTGAGCTTTCTCAATGGTCTCTTCCGTCACATATAAATATGCTCCGCGCCCATTTTTTCGGCCACTTGGGTCTATTTCAATTGTATCCTCTGGTGTTAAAACAACACGAAGCATTTCACCCTTCGGATGTTGTTCTCCCGTTACGATACACTTGCGCAATGGTACTTTTTTCATTACACACCTCCTAAGATTATTCGGCGTCGTAGTACTCATCAAATTCATCAAAGTCGATTTCTTCTTCTAACCATGAATTTGATTCAGCTGCCTGTTGTTTCTCAATTTGTTTGAGTTCTTCAGGTGAATACTCAGGAAGAATATCATATTCTTTTTCTTTAAGAAGTTCACTGGTATTAACCGGCTTATCTTCTTCACGTTCTGGTTTACGTCTACGACGGCGTAAATCTTGTTCTTCTTTACGTGATGCATCTGCAAGTTGTTCAAATTTCGATACATAATCTGTACGTGGTTTGAAAACATCTTTACGATCAATTTTAATAGCTTCTTCTGATTCTTCAGCTTCTTCTGTTTCTTGAGATTCTTCGATTATTACTTCTTCAGAAACCACATCAGTTGTTTCAACTGGTTCAACTTCTTCAATAATTGAATCCGTAGAAACTGCCGTTTCTTCAACTTCAACGGTTGCTTCAACTTCATCACGATCTACAAGTTCCTCAATCACTTCTGCTTGAACTTGTTTAGAACGAATTTCCGCTTCATAAGCTGCCATTAGTGAAACATAGTCAATACCGTCTGCTTCCGCTTCAGATACAGATTTAATATCAATACGTTGTTTCGTTAGACGTACCGCTAAACGAGCATTTTTACCACGTTTACCGATTGCTAATGAGAGCTGATTATCATCAACAATAACAACAAGTCCTTTATTATCCGCATTTGGATAAACAGCGATTACTTCTGCTGGAGCAAGGGCATTGTTGATCAACTCAACCATGTTATCACTCCACTCAAAGATATCGATTTTTTCACCTTTAAGTTCTTCGATAATTGCTTGAACACGACTACCACGTGGTCCGATACATGCTCCAATAGGATCAATATCAGAATCGTGTGAATAAACAGCTATTTTTGTACGTTCACCTGCTTCACGTGCGATCGCTTTGATTTCGACTTGTCCCTCAAAAATTTCAGGAACTTCGTTTTCAAATAAACGACGTACAAGCATCGCATCAGCACGTGACACAAGGATTTGAGCACCCTTAGTATCGCGGTTAACATCAGTAATTACAACTTTAAGTGTTTGCCCTTCACGGTATGTTTCGCCTTCAATTTGTGCAGCACGAGGCATCACTGCCAAAGATTTACCTAAGTTAAGAACGACAAATTTTTCTTCGACACTTTCAACCATAGCCATAATCATTTCACCGAGTTGATCAATATATTCATCATAAACAGCTTGTTTTTCAGCTTCACGGATTTTTTGTTTAATAACATTTTTCGCAAGTGTTGCTGCAGCGCGTCCTAATTCAACAATTGGTTCTTCAATCATGTAGTACTCGCCTACTTGAAGTCCTTCTGCACCTTCAGGAAGTTCTGTAATTCCAACTTCTAATTCATCATCCATAACTTCTTCAACAACGAGAAATTTATGGAATAATTTCATTTCTTGAGTTCTTTCATCAATGATTACATCGACAAGTGCATCAGGAACACCAATTTGTTTGCGATACGCTTTAATCAGTGAGTCTTGTAATGCATCAATAATAATCTCTTTTGAAATATTGCGATTATCTTCAATTTCTTGCATCGCTAATATAACATTTTTAACGTTCATTTCACTATCTCCTTAAACTTTAACCGCTAATCTTAGCATTTTAATATTTAAACGTTCAATTGCAATTTTCTTTAATGCTGTTTTTTGTCTATAAGATACAACAACCTCGTTTTCGTCTACGGATATTACTGTTCCTTCTACATAGTCAGCACCTTGTATTGGATTTTTAAATTTAATTAATACGTATTGATCAACAACATTATCATAATCTTCTTCAAGAATGACACGTTCTGCACCCGCAGAACCTACATCAAGACCAATCTCATAATCCAATGCTTCACCAAATGCTTCACCAGCCTTTGCACAGATTTCTAGATCCACAGGTTTGAAGTCTTTACGCGCAATACTCAATTCAAGCAATTCATTACTAATGAGTTCTGCATCAATAATATCAAGTCCCAGTGCTTCTGCAGTTGGTTTAATTTTCTCTAAATACTTTTCCATAATCGCTCCTTAGACAATATATAAGGAGTGGCTTAACCACTCCTCTGTTTCAAAGTATACGCATATTATACACTTAAACCGTGGTAAAAGCAAATCTATGCATCCAGTTTCAGCAGTTAAAAATAGATAAATTTTAGTCGTTTATTTTTTAAAACAAACTCATCTGATTACTATCTTGTAAATGGGATGTGACACCTAGCTCATCTAATTTTTTGACAGAAGTAGAACTGATTCCTCCACGGGTAATAAGATCCTTTTTAGATATAAATGGTTGTTCTTCCCGGGCCTTTACAAGTTGACGGGCAACGTTATCACCCAAACCATCTACTACATTAAATGGTGGAAGAATAGCTTTATCATCGCGAGGATCCAGGCTGAATTCTGTAGCCTTTGACAATTCTAAATCTAGAGGGCTTACCTTATACCCTCTACTTTGGAGTTCAAGCGTAACCTCCAGCGTATCAATGAGGTTTTTTTCTTTGATTGTTACATCTTTTTTGGTATCAAAACTCTTTAAACGCATATTAATTGAGTTTAAACGACTTGCCACTATTTCTTGTGATGCACACATCGTTTCAATCTCATAAGCATTTACACGTAATGTAAAGTACACTGCATAGTATGCTCTCGCATAATAAACCTTAAACCATGCTACACGTATCGCCATCATAACATATGCTACGGCATGCGCCTTGGGGAACATGTATTTAATTTTTAGACATGAATCAATATACCATTCGGGCACATTATTTCGTTTCATGGAGGCAATCCACTCATCAGTTAGTCCGCGTCCTTTACGAACACTTTCCATGATGGTAAATGCTTCCTTGGCTTCAAGTCCGTAATGCATGAGATCAACCATGATATCATCACGACACCCAATTACCTTATCAAAGGCTAATCCCTGTTTGATGAGTTCCTCAGCATTATTACGCCAAACATCTGTTCCATGAGAAAGACCCGATATACGAACTAAATCCGAGAACTTATTTGGACGCGTCGCTTCAAGCATTCCACGAACAAACGGTGTTCCAAACTCTGGTAATCCTAATCCACCGGTCACTTCATGATATTTGCGCTCATCGACATCTAATGCTTCTGTTGAACCGAAGAGTGATAAAGTTTTCTTATCATTCATTGGTACATCATGAATATCAACACCCGTTAATCGTTCCAACATTTTCATCGCTGTTGGATCCACATGTCCCAAAATATCGAGTTTAAGCACATTATCATCAATATCATGAAACTCGAAATGTGTTGTATACCAGGTAGAGTCCGGATTGTTTGCAGGATATTGAATCGGTGTGAAATCATGAACGTCCATATAGTCCGGAACAACAATAATCCCACCAGGGTGTTGTCCTGTTGTTCGTTTAACGCCTTCAGCACCAACTGCAAGATAAGTATTCCATGCATTATTACTGTTTGTAATATTCATGCTCTCATGATAACCCAGAACATACCCAAACGCAGTTTTTTGTGCAACTGTCGAGATCGTACCAGCCCGATAAACATATTCTTCACCAAATATTTCTTTGGTGTACGCATGCGCAAATTCCTGATAGTCTCCTGAAAAGTTTAAATCGATATCTGGAACCTTGTCACCTTCAAACCCTAGGAACGTTTCAAAGGGAATATCCTGTCCTTCACAATGGAGCGCTTTGCCACAATTTGGACAATCTTTAGGATCTAAGTCGAAACCCGATGAATATTCACCATTTAAAAAGAATTCATTATAGTGGCAATTATCACAAACGTAATGAGGCGCGAGAGGATTAACTTCAGTAATCTCAGCCATTGTAGCTACAAGAGATGAACCAACAGAACCACGCGATCCTACAAGATATCCATCATCCAGTGACTTTTTCACAAGAAGATGAGAAATATAGTAAATAACACCGTAACCATTTCCAAAAATTGATTTAAGTTCTCGTTCAATTCGTGCTTGAACAATTTCAGGGAGTGGATTTCCATAGAGCTTATGCGCATTATGGTAAACAATATCTTTAAGGAGTTCATCACTGTTTTCGAGATGCGGTGTAAACAATTCCTTTTTCTTAGGTGAAATATCTTCAATTTCATTTAATAATTTTACTGGGTTTTTAATGACATACTCATAGGCTTTATCTGCCCCTAAAAATGCGAAAGCATCCAACATCTCATTCGTACTTCTAAAATGTTGATTCGGCGCCTCAAAAGCCATTCGACGTTGTTCATTAAATATATACAACGGATGTCGTGAACCACCAATTCCTTGTGAATGGATGTAAACATCGCGAATTACCTTTTCACTGGGATGGTTATAGTGTACATTTCCAACTGCTAATATCGGTTTATTAAGCTTTGTGGCTGTACTAATAATACGATTAATGATATCCAGTAAGCGTGCTTCACTTTCAATTGCTTGACTCTCCAACAAAGGAGCATATAAGTCTAAAGGCATAATCTCTACGTAGTCATAAAAGGCAATGCAACGTTCGAGTGCAGCTTGACTTTTATTCATAGCAATTTCAAAAAGTTCGGAATTGGTGCACCCTGCGCCAATTAACAAATTCTCGCGGAATCGTTCTAATTCACTTCTCAAAATTCTCGGCTCTGCCATTACAGCATCCCCTTTTGACGTCTTACCAAAAAACGCAAGATATTTGGTATGCGAAAGGGTTATTAGTTGATATAAATCTTTAATGCTTGATTGAGTTTTAGCGATTACAGTACAATGACTTTTACGTAATTTTTTAAAACTTGATTCATTATTTAAAGATTGAAGATCATCAATTGTCTGCATCGTGCTTAATTGCTCCAGACGCAGCATCTCTAAAAAGACAAGCGATAATACTTCAGCATCATAATCAGCACGGTGAGCAACACCTTCGTCATAACCAATACGCATAAATCGTGCAATACTTCCCAAACGATAAGAGCGTCGATTATCAAAAAGTGCACGTGATAAATCTAAAGTATCAATCACTGCATTTTGAATTGGTTCTTTTCCCAACCTACGAAGTGTTTCTTGTATAAAATCAATATCAAACTGGGCATTATGCGCTACCAATACATGATCCCCTAAGAATTCTAAAATTTCATCCATTGCTTCTTCAATTGTCGGTGCATTCACGAGATCAGCATCCGTAATATTGGTTAATTCTTGAATAAAAGGTCTAACCGGAACTGGAGCTTTTATAAATGTTTGCATCTTCTTAACCACACGACCATTTTCAATTAGAACACCACCAAATTCAATGATGTGATCGTAATAATTTGAAAGCCCTGTCGTTTCCAAGTCAAATGAAACATAAGAACCTGATTGAAGAGGTTCACCATGAGCGTTAGAAACGATTTTAAGCTCACCATCAACCATATTCATCTCAACGCCGTATCCCAATTTGAACTCATGATCCGGATACTTCGAACGTAATTTTTTAAGATTTCCGTATGCTTTCGGAAATCCTTGCACACCTGTATGGTCGGTAATGATCATACCCGGATGTCCCCATTCAAAAGCTTGCGCCATATATTCGGAAGCATCGTTAATTCCATCCATTTCGGAAAACTTTGTATGCAAATGAAACTCGACACGTTTTTCATCCGCTGTATCAAAACGACGGAAAATATTATCAATTTCCTCATAGCGATCCATCTTAAAAATGTAATCACGTTCATACTTCGCATCAAATACATAGGTTCCAAATACACGGATACAAATACCTTTTGAAATGATTTCTTCTTCGGTGTCCGCAAAATCAACAACACAAATTGCAGATTCCCCATCACTTAAATAATACTTAGCAATGAATTTCCCTGTTCTTGTTTCGCGAACCTCTACATCAAAAACCTTACCCGCTACCGAAACATCACGTGCTTCATCCGTAAGCAAACTCATCTTTATCGGATTATAGTTTCCTTTACCGTTTCGACGCTTTGGCACCCTTGAAACGACTTTACGATCGACCACTTCGACTTTATCAATTTTAGGCATTTCTGAAACTTCATCTTCAAGGTTCCCCGTTGAAATTTCCGCATCTACGTCAAGCTCAATACCCAATGATTTTAGTGCATCACAAAGAGCACCACATTCTCGTAACGTTGCTTCTTGATGATGCTGATCAATACATAATAACTTGAGCTGTTGATTAACAAGTTGCAACGATGATTCTTTCACAGCACTTAAATTCTGCGCGCGAACAATCATATCCGTATACTGGCTGATATTTAAAAAATCAAGATCACAATGCTTAGACTGCACAATAAGATCAACATCTGTTTTAGTATACAATTTTAATTTTTTCGTTAGCTCTCTATAGACTGAAAAAGGTAATGCATTCATTACCTTCACGTTGAGAATCAATTTCTTTTTTTCTGGATTATACTTACATGAGATAATGTCCGCATCCTCAAAATGAAACGAATAATTTTTATTTATTCCAAGTTTGTCAAAAATTTCGGTCACGATATCATCTCCTTTTTTATTTTACAAGTTTCTCAAAGGCATCCTTCGCTGCCATTTGTTCTGCTTTCTTTTTCGATAAGCCTTTTCCTTGGCCGAAAATAAGTTCGTCCAACTTCACAACCACTTCAAACTCAGGTGCATTGGAAGGCCCCACCACATTAATAACCTCATAACTGACTGACTTCCGTGAGTCAGATTGTATGTACTCCTGTAACTTCGTTTTATAATCTGTAATACTTAAGGATTCAAGTTCATTAAATGCTTCATTCATTACAGAATCAAGGACTCGATTAACACTATCGATACCACTATCTAAATAAAGCGCACCTATAAAACTTTCGAATAAATCAGCGATAATTGAAACTCTTACTCTACCACCATTTTTTTCCTCACCCATTCCCAACATTAAATAATCATTAAGTTTGAGTTTTAGGCTATATTGCGCAAGAGCATCTTCACATACGAGTTTTGCTCGATAAAGGGTCATATCGCCTTCATTAAAATGATCTTGATGTTTAAAAAGACGCTCTGATACACATATTTGCAATACAGCATCACCCATAAATTCAAGACGTTCGTTGTCTTCTAATAATTCTTCTGCCTCATTGACATAAGAAGAATGAATAAAAGCATTATTAATTAAATCTTTATTAAAGTATGGAATCTTCATAGAATCCAATAAATCCCATTTTGTCATGTTATCACCTTATAATATTATACACCATTATGTCGTTTTAAAATACTGTCGGCGGTCGACATCCGCAATTATTTCTTTGTAATTGCTGTTATCTAAATTTTGAGCAATAGCGATTGCGTCAATCTTAGCTTGTTTTAGGATATTTTCGTCTTTTATAATATCTCCCAGAATAAAGTTTGGAAGTCCTGACTGACGTTGTCCTAATACATCGCCAAACCCTCTTAGTCTCATATCAGTCATTGATAACTCAAAACCATCATGGGAAGAAACAAGCGCGTTCATTCTTTGTGCTGTTTCATCACTTTCATTACTGCTAAGTAAATAGCATACTCCCTGCTTGGTGCCACGACCTACACGACCTCTTAACTGATGCAACGTCGCAAGACCAAATTGTTCAGCATTGTAAATAATCATCATATTAGCATTATGTACATCCAAACCTACTTCAATGACACTTGTGCTAATGAGAATATCAATCTCCCCTAAAACAAATGCCTGCATTTTCTCATTCTTTAATTCACTTGGCATTTTTCCATGCACGAAATCCACCGTATAGTTACTGAATACCGGTTTGAGATTTTCACAAATTGTATGAACATTCTTAACACCTACCCGTTCACCCTCTTCAATTGCAGCGCAAACGATATAAATCTGCTCGTGTTTCTTTAAACGTTCTTCAATTGGCACCATAATGCTACGGAGTGAATTTTCATGAACCCAATGTGTTTCAATTTCTTTTCGATGACTTGGATAAGTCGCTATTGTAGAAACATCTAGGTCAAAAAACAAACTCGCTGCAAGGGTACGGGGTATAGGAGTTGCAGAGAGCATGAGTGTATCAACTTGCTTCCCTTTTGTGATGAGTGCACGACGCTGATCGACACCAAAACGATGTTGTTCATCGATAATCGCGAGACCGAGATTATGAAAGACTACGTCTTTTTGAAAAAGTGCATGTGTACCAAAAATAACCGATGCCTCACCAGTAGCGATTGCTTGAATTACATCATCACGATGATCTATACCTTGTGATAATACAACACAATCAATATCCGGAAAGAGCTTCTTAAAAGACTGAACATGCTGCATTAATAATAACTCTGTAGGTACCATAAAGGCGACTTGATACCCAGCCAAATAATTTGCATAGGCTGCAAGCAGTGCAACAACAGTTTTCCCGCTCCCAACATCACCTTGAAGTAATCGATTCATTTTCTTAGACGATTCAAGATCAACAAGAATCTCATTTAAGGACTGTTCTTGATCAGCAGTTAACTCAAAAGGCAACATGTCAATTTCTTTTTGAACCGCATCTCGTTCAAATAACTTTGAAACACCATACTCACGATCACTATTATTTAACGTGATTGATAGATGGTAAGCTAAAAATTCTTCATATTTAAGTGTTCTTAAACCATGATGAAGTTCTGTTTCACTTTGTGGCATATGAATCGCCTTCACTGCATCAAACCGATCCATAAGTCTATATTGCATCTGAAATTCTGTGGGTATAATGTTTGGTAACGATACATTCTCAACAATCTTCACGACTAAACGTTCGATTTCATACTGTTTAATCCCCGATTTTTGACTGTATACCGGTTTGATTCCAACGATATCTTGAATATCCTTGTTACTTACCGTTTTAGCAGTGATGTTTCCCTCTTTACCAACAATACCAACTACAACAATACCATGTTCATAATGGCGCGTATTCAAATAACGACGGTTAAAAATCGCAACAGGAACAATTTGATCTTGGAAAACAACTTTAAAATTTGTTACTGATTGATTGCGACGAAATGTAAAATTTTTAAAACCACCCAATAATCGTCCCGAAAAAACAACCGTATCCCCTGGTCGCCACGCATCCTGAGGTTTTGCCTCAAGTCGTTCGTAACGGTAAGGAAAAACCATTAGGAAACTTTCTGGTGTGTCAGCACCATAAGCTTCAATGATTTTTAATTGCTTATCTGTGAGCTTCATAAAAAAATAAAAGGGCTAAGCCCTTTTACTCTACTCCAATGATGTATGAATAAACTGGTTGTTCACCACGATGTGATTCTACTTCTACATCGTATGTAGATTCAATAAAATCAACAACTGTATCAGCTTCTTCATCTGATACATCTTCTCCCGTGATTAAAGTAACAAGTTCACTTTCATCATCAATTAACTTCGCACAAAGTGCCTTAGTTGTTTCTAAACGATTAGGGTTGGTTACAACAATGTCTTTTTCAAGAATCCCCATGAAATCATTTTGTTTAATTTCAATGGACTCAAACATCGTATCTTTAATTGCGTATGTAACTTGACCTGTTTTGGTATTGGCAACAGCTTCAAGCATTTCAGTTAAATTATCTTCAACATCTACATCAGGATTAAACATAACGCATGCTGATAATCCTTGAGGAATCGTTTTCGTTTCAATAACATGAATATCTTTGTCTTCACAAATATCTTGAGCCTGTTTTGCAGCCATAATGATATTTGAGTTGTTTGGCAGAATAAAAATATGATCTGCGTCAATACTATTGATAAGTGCCACAAAATCTTCAGTTGATGGGTTCATAGTTTGACCCCCGCTGATAATGTATTCTGCACGGAGTTCTTTAAACATATCCACAACACCCGTACCTGCAGCAACAGCTACAATTGCGTATTTACTGTGTTGTTTTTGAGTTTTAGAAGCATTTGATTCGGCATCTAAAATCGTATTGTGTTGTTCAGACATATTTTCAATTTTCAGCTTAACAAATTCACCATAGCGTTGCGCTAAGTTTAGAGCATTACCTGGTTTCAATGTATGAACATGAACTTTAACTAAATCTTCATCCGTAACAACTACCAATGAATTACCAAGTGCTTCTAATTGCGCTCTGAATTTATCTTCATTATAACGGTTGATTGATTCTTCATCGAGACGTACGATAAATTCTGTACAGTAACCAAATTCATCATGTTCAAAATCTGAAGCAGCGGCATGATTGGACTCATCACCCTCTTCAAGTTCGATAGGGTTCCCTTTTAATTCTGCTAGGAATCCTTCAAGAACGGTAACATAACCTTTACCACCACTATCGACAACGCCGACTTCTTTTAATACAGGCAGAAGTTCTGGTGTTCCATCTAAAGACGTATTTGCTTCAGCTACTAAACATTCAAAAAACTCAATGACTGAGATTTCAGGATTTTTAAGTACAAACTCATAGGTAGCCTGTGAACTCTCACGTAAAACAGTTAGAATTGTTCCTTCAACAGGACGCATAACTGCCTTGTAGGCAACTTCTTTACCTTTTTGGAAAGCTTCCGCAAGATCCATAACACTTGCTTCTTGTAAATTTTCTACGGATTGTGCAAATCCTCGGAAGATTTGAGAAAGGATAACGCCTGAGTTTCCTCGCGCGCCCATTAATAAACCGCGAGATAATGTTTTGGATAATTGACCTAAGTGTGATGTAACAGCTTTTTTAGAATCTGTTAACCCACTTGTGAAAGTAAGATTCATATTTGTTCCTGTATCTCCATCGGGAACAGGGAAAACGTTAAGAGCATTAATTTCATGATGCTTATTTGTAAGATTGTTGGCACCACTTTGAAGCATCTTCAAAAAGATATCGCCATTAATAGTATTCATTATTGAACAACCTTAATACCTTGAACATAAACATTAATCGTATTAAAGTTTTGTTGAAGTGTTTTTTCTAACATGTATTTCGCTTTCTTTTGAACTTCGAGTACTACTTCTGAAATCTTAACGTTATAACTTACAATAATATATAAATCTAAATCAAAACCATTATCCCCTTTACGCACAATAACACCTTTGGAATAATTTTCACCCTTTAACAATTCTGCAAGGCCATCTTTAAAGACTTGCTGAGAGGCCATACCAACAACACCATAACATTCTGTCACGACACCGCCAGCTAGCATTGCGATTGCTTCGTTTGAAACATTGATTTTTCCAAATTCATTGGTTTTTTCAATCGCCATCATTTCTCCTCCTCTTTCATATTTTTTATATTTTTATGATCCACATGCCTTTACAACGGCAGACTGTGTTTCTTCAGTTGGACCGTACTCGATAAACTCGATGCAACGAGCACTCGAATCAGCCCCACTTATAATAGTAGCATATTTATTCAGTTGTGGTAAAGTTTCTACATTTGTAAAAACAAAATAATCATTATTCATAACAATTCTCATATAGTCAGGTTCAACTTTTGTAGGCTCGAAATGAATTTCAGAAACGGAAGCCATAGAACCATCATCAATGGTTGCCAAAGCGGATAGCAGCGATTCAGATATTGATTCCTCTGTAAACCCTACAAGTAATGGTAATCGTTCGATCACAGAAGGATTCACCGATTCCAACTCTTTATAATATCCATCTTCAAAATAAATTCGAATTGTTGGTTCCAATGTGTAACCCACAGCTTTCTTTTCCGTTACATTTAAATTTATGATACCTTGACGATAATATACATTAGCGTCAACATTGTCAATCCCCTTAACTTTTTTTCCTTTATAGTTTATCAATGGCTTAAAGGTTAAATAGATGCGTTGATTCTCATGTATGTTGATTGCATCTTTGATTTCCGCATCACTAAGAATTACATTACCGTTCACTCTTACATTATGAATTCGCGAAGCATCGCTTTTATCAAAATAATAAATCCCTACGAAAACTCCGATAACAATTAAAAATTGAAGCATTTTAATCAACCGACGTTTTCGCTTATTGCGGCGAATCGTCTTCTTTTTAAGGTCTATCGAGGCCTTTATTTTATCAATCGGCTCTCGCTCATCATTCAATTCAGGATTATTGCGACGCGTCATCGTTCCCCACCACCTTTTCAACTAAATCTGCAATATTCGAAACCGCATCAGGCGTTGCAAGCTTACGTGCATTATGACCTAATTCAACCAAACGTTGTTTATTACGAATCAGTTCAAAAACATGTTTATTCAATACGTCATCATGGATATTTTCTTCTAATAGCATATCACAAGCGTTCTTATCAAATAACGATTTAGCATTATAAAATTGATGGTTATTTGCCACATATGGGCTTGGTATTAGAAGTGACGGTAGGCCAAAGGATTCAATCTCAGCAACTGTAGAAGCACCTGATCGACATACAATTAAATCGATTACCGGTAATAACGCTTTTTGGTCTACAAATCCTTCCAGACGAATATTTGGATGTACTTCACCAACTTTTTGTTTGAAACGATCAATATGAAGTGGACCCGTAACAATAATTACTTGAGTCATTGGATCATCATAATACTTAACAAACTTTTCAAATTTTTTATTCATTGCAGTTGAACCTTGGGACCCCATAACCATGAGGACTGTATTCAATTTTAAATCCAAATTGAGACGTTCGACTTCTTTAGAACTATCAATTTCTTCATGTACCAAAGAAGCTCGAGGATTCCCAAGATAGTGGACATAATCTCTACCTGAAAATGCTTCTTCATAACACGTAATGATTGCCTTTGCGGAATCCGCAATCATCTTATTTGCTTTTCCTGGATACGCATTTTGTTCATGGAGAACAATCGGAATCTTAAGCGATTTTGCCGCAAATGTTACGGGCCCACAAACATACCCTCCAAATGCAAATACAACATCCGGTTTTAATGATTTTAAGTGTTTTTTAGCAGCACGATAGGCTCCAAATTGAGAAAAAACAGCTTTAATTTTATCGAATATACTGCCTTGAAGTCCTTGATTGTGGATTGCAAAAAAAGGATATCCTGCCTCTGGCACGATCCAAGATTCCATTTTATGATCGTTCCCAATAAAAACGACTTCTGTATTTCGATTCTTTTTAATGAAATCAGCATAGGTGATTGCTGGGTAAATATGACCACCACTACCACCTGTAACAATACATACTTTCATACCCTACCTCTATTCAAATAGCCTTTGATTTACATCGATTTTTAAATGTTCATAAGCCTTTGTTGTTACGACACGACCACGCGGAGTACGATTAATAAAACCTAGTTGTAACAAATATGGTTCATAAACATCTTCAAGTGTCATGGTTTCTTCAGAAATCGAAGCGGCTATTGCTTCAATTCCAACAGGTCCACCATCAAAGCGTTCAATAATTCCGCGGAGATAACGTAAATCAACATCATCAAGCCCTAAGTTATCGACTTTTAGTTTATCAAGTGCCAACTGGGTTATTGAAATGTCGACAACATTATCATTTAAAACCTGAGCGAAATCTCTTACACGTCGAAATAAACGATTTGCAATTCGTGGTGTCCCACGTGAACGTTTTGCAATTTCACTTACACCTTCACGATCAATAACAGTATTGAGTACACGACTTGTTCTCGCAACAATCGTTTCAAGTTCATCTTGACTGTAATACTCAAGTTTTGAAATGATACCAAAACGATCTCGTAACGGAGAAGACAAATCCCCTGCCCGTGTTGTCGCTCCAATGAGCGTAAACGGCGGTAAATCAATTTGAATGCTTCTTGTTGATGAATCCTTACCAACAACAAGATCCAAAGTGAAATCCTCCATCGCAGGATACAAAACCTCCTCAACAGCTTTAGGCATACGGTGAATTTCATCGATAAATAGAACATCACCCGGCTCCAAGCTTGATAAGATTGCTGCCAGATCACCACTACGCTCGATACTTGGTCCACTCGTCACTTTAATTCCTGTTTGCATTTCATTTGCGATTACATGCGCTATGGTTGTCTTACCTAATCCCGGAGGACCATAAAACAACAAATGATCTAAAGCTTCATTACGCGTTTTAGCGGCCTCAATAAAAATTTTTAAATTTTCCTTAAGCCCTTCTTGCCCTACATACGCAGAAAGCGTTTGAGGACGTAGACTTTCTTCGTAATCTTGGCCGGATAAAATAGCTTCACCAGACATTAAACGTTCTTCCATCTACAGCCCTCTCTTTCTTGAATGCAAGAGCTTCAAGCCTTCTTTAATCATATCATCCACTGAATCAAGATTTAGAAGTGACAACTCATGCTTTATATTGTTCAATTCTACTTTTTTAAAACCTAGATCACCTAAAGCATCCAGTGCTTCATCAACAAGCGGTAATGCCTTTGTACTTGATGAAGGCGTATCTGATGCAATAAACTTACCTTTAAGATCTAACATCATTTGAGAAGCCATCTTAGGCCCCACACCCGGTAGTTTCTTAAGGAAAGCCATATCTTCTTGATCAATTGCACGAATGATATCATCGCCACTAAAACGGCTTAAAATTGTAATCCCTGTCTTAGGTCCTACCCCTTTTACTGTTATTAACTGACGGAAGATATCTAATTCACGCTTTTCTACAAATCCAAATAAAATGATTGCATCTTCTCTCACATGTTGGTAAGTGTGAAATATTATGCTCTCATTTAATGTAACCATTTCTGGATTCCCACAAAATACTTGATAACCAATACCATGGTTATCGACCACAACATAATCGATTCCTCGATCCACTGCAACACCTGAAATAAATGCAATCATATTATCACCTATTATTATTCTACCATACCTTCTTCAAAAACAAATTGAATATCTGCAACAATTACAATATCGCCATCTTTTACACCTGCTTCACGGAGCGCTTGGTCAACACCTAGACGCTTCATAGCAAGCCCAAACTGAACTGCGGATTCCTCAGTATCAAATTCATATTGACGTAATTGACGGTCAATGATATCACCGGTAACACGCCATTTTGTTTGATTAATTTGCTCAATATCAAAATTACGTTTTGGTGCTTCATATTTATAAACAACAGATTCACTTTGTTCTTCGATACGTTCTTCAACGTGTTCGTCAAGAATATCTGCAAGACGGTAAAGTAGCGAATCAATTCCCTCGCCAACCATTGTAACAAGTTCGAAAATTTCTAAGTCTGGATATGCTGCTTTAAATTTCTCTAAATTTGCGGGTGCAACCTCTAGATCCATTTTATTTGCAACAACAACCATTGGTTTTTTCAGTAAGTCTTCATTATATTTTTCAAGTTCGTTATTGATGACTTTATAATCCTCAATCGGATCACGTCCGTCTTCTGCACCCATATCCACAACATGTACTAATACTCGACAACGTTCGATATGTTTTAAGAAAACATGTCCAAGACCTTTCCCTAAGTGTGCATCTTCAATTAAACCTGGTAAATCAGCTACAGCAAAGGAACGTCCATCTGGACTACTTGAAATACCTAAGTTTGGCGCAATCGTTGTGAAATGGTAATCCGCAACTTCTGGCTTCGCTCTTGAAATTACTGAAAGTAGTGTTGATTTCCCAACAGATGGATAACCAATAATACCAACATCAGCAAGTAATTTTAACTCAATGGTGATATCAAGTTCTTGACCTAATTCACCCTTTTCAGAAAATGTAGGCGCAGGGTTATTTGCTGTCGCAAATCGAGCATTACCTCTACCGCCACGTCCTCCATGAGCTACAACCTCACGTTGGCCCACTTCAGTTAAGTCAGCAATAACAATACCTTTTTCGTTATCAATAACCATAGTACCTACTGGAACTCTTAAAATTACATCATCGGCTCCGGCTCCGTGCATTTTTTTATTCTTCCCAGGCGTACCATGTGAAGCTTTAATAACACGATTATATCTTAAATCAAGTAATGTTGATTTATTAGAGTCTGCGACAAATACGATATCGCCACCTTTACCACCATCACCGCCATAAGGTCCACCAAGTGGAACAAATGCTTCGCGACGGAAAGATGTCATTCCATCACCACCGTTTCCGGCTACTACTTTTATATTAACGCGATCTACAAACATTAAATCACCCTTTCCATTTCAATTAAAAACCCCCTATTTAAGGGGGCTTCAGATTAAGCTACTGGATAAACTGAAACACATTTGCGAGTTTTGCTAATGCGTTCGAATTTAACAACACCATCCACTTTAGCGAATAAAGTGTCGTCGCCACCACGGCCTACGTTAACACCTGGATGAATCTTTGTACCACGTTGGCGGTATAAGATTGAACCTGCTGTACAGAATTCACCATCTGCGCGCTTTGAGCCTAAACGTTTTGAGTGTGAGTCACGACCGTTTTTTGTCGAACCAACACCTTTTTTAGAAGCAAATAATTGGATATCTAATACGAATTTCATGAAGTAACCTCCTTTTCATTAATTTCGATATATTTAGATTGAGTTTGTTCCATTGTTTTAAGTTGTAACAATACAAACTCAAATAATTTTTGATTAAGTTCATTACTCTGTTTAATTTCAATTTCAATTAGTGGTTCCTGAGTCATGATTAATTCTACTGAATCATCCAATGCATCAAAACCGTTGAGAGCACCAACCATAATGGAACTAACTCCAGCACACACTAGATCAAATCCGTGATCACCAGAACCAGCATGACCTGTTACAGTCATTTTTTTATAGAACCCTTCGCTAACTAAAACAGATACATGTATCATCGAACTATCCTGCGTTAATTTCAGTTACAACTAACTTAGTATACGGTTGACGATGACCTTGTTTTTTACGTGTTGAACCTTTTTTAGCTTTATACTTGAAGATAGTAATTTTCTTACCTTTTCCATGTTTTTCAACTTTAGCAGTTACAGTAGCACCTTTAACGTATGGAGTACCAACTTTAAGTGTGCGGTTTTTAACAGCAACAACTGTTTCAAAAACAATTTCTTCACCTTCTTGAACATCCAATTTTTCAACGAAAATTGTTTGATCCTTTTCAACTAAAACTTGTTTTCCACCTGTTTCAATAATTGCGTACATAGTACACCTCCTTCAATTTTTTGCCATAAGACTCGCCAAGTAAGGTGGACGAATCACTTAAACCTTACAGTGTGCGGTTGTACGTCCAGAGACATGCAACTACGCCTTTAAATGCCTTAACATTATATAACAGTCCCATTCCAATGTCTAGTGTATATCTTAATTATTTTAGATATTAATCATTCACTTTATTCAGACACAAAATCATATTCACCCAAGTGCTATTTATTGAATTAATACGATTTTATTTTCACGATGAATATTTATCTTAATTCTGACTTTAAACGGTAAACTTAAAAAAACAATAACATGAAAAATATATGATTTAAATGATTTTTCAACCTTAATACTTAAATTCTTCTTAAGATTCACATAATAAAATTTATTTCTGCTATTTGTATGTTAAAATCGTATCGAAAGGTGGATTTGGGATGAAAGCATTTTTAAATTGTGGGTGCGTCTATGAAAGCTAAACGAAGCATAAAAGTACGTAAACTCAATATGAAGGCAGTAGCTTCTATTATTGCCGCACTACTCGTTGTTGTAACAATCATCGTTACTTTGATATTTAATCCTTTCTCAAAGTATCCGAAATATATGACACGTGTTTCAAACGAGTATAAAAAAATTGGTCATCATGAAGTCATCAAAGAAGCAACAGATGATCGTGTCATGGTTTTACACTACCCAACGCTTGATAATGAAAAAGTAAATACTTGGATTCAAGAATTTACCAATCAAAGTAAAGAGCGTTCTAAAGGATTATCTAACAGAGATGGTAAGAAAGCTGAAATATTTCAGGATTACTCGATTTATCAAGTCCATGATAAATACGTAACAGTAGATATTAAAACATCCTTAAATAGCGAGATTACAGATGAAATTTCCCGCACTTATGATATCGAAAGCGGAGAATTTGTAAAAGCTTCAGATTTGTTTAACGAGCTTGGTCTTAATAAACTAATCAGCGATGTAAGGGCAACGCTTTCCAAACCGAAAGAAATGGAACGTCAAAGTTATCTTAAAGCGACTTCTTTGGATGAAGACACCGCCCTTTCTTTATCTGAATCAAATGTTGTCTTTAATATTAAGGGATTTACTAATCCTGTCTCATTTGATTTATCTAAAATAACGGATTACTTCTCCCATACAATTGGTTCTTTCGAAAAAACAAATGGTGAAATAGCACCCGTATATCTCGATCGTGGTATTAACCCAAAAGAAAAAATGGTCGCATTCACATTTGATGATGGACCACATCATCGTAATACTCAGCTAATTATGGACGAAATGGATAAATATGACGGTCAAGCAACATTTTTTATGCTTGGGGAGCGGGTAAATCAAAACCCATCCATCGTAAAAGAAATTGTTCGTCGTGGCCACCAAATTGCGAATCACTCATTTACACATCCTGATTTTAATTCAATGGATATTCAAGATGTTAATAATGAGATTAAGAGTACTGAGGAAGCCCTTTTTAAAGCATCGGGCTTAAAAGGTCCATTTATGGTTCGTCCACCCTATGGCAATGCCAATGCAGAAGTTCGCAAGGGCGCTCCTGTAACATTTGTCAATTGGTCTGTAGATAGTGAAGATTGGGTATCTCGTGACCCTCAACAAATCTGTAATACGATTGATAAATATAAACATGATGGGGCAATTATATTACTCCATGATATTTACGAATCGAGCTATGAAGGATTTAAATGTGCTGCAAAAAAACTTCATGAACAAGGTTATAAATTTGTGACCGTTGAGGAATTACTTGAATCACGTAATGATGTCGTTAAAACCAACGCAATCTATTTCAACGCTGATCCAACTCAGTAATACAAAAAAAGTTAGGCTTGTCCTAACTTTTCTTTTATCAAATCTCAACCGCACCACTTTTACTTTTATTAAAGTCTATCTCATAGGCCGTTTTGAAGTCAAATATTTTTCGCGGCATTGAGTTAATTTTGAAGCAAATATCATCAAGATATTGTTGCGCTATATCATACATTGATTTTCCTTTTGGTATAAACCTTCTAACGATTGCATTCGCTCGTTCATTGGTTCCACGTTGAAAAGAACAGTATGGATCACACTTATATAGTTTCACACCCAACCGCTTGGCTGTAATTCCTAGTGTTTTAAATTCAAGTCCGTTATCTACTGTTATTGATTTGGTTGTTATATTATTCTCTTCAATAAATTTTCGAATTAAGTTTGATGTGTAATAGTCATATCGATATTCTGCTTTAATAAGCCAGGTCATTCTTGAGCAGCGGTCTACAATGGATATAATTGCTGCAGATTCATGTTTCTTACCGATTATAGAGTCGATTTCGAGATGACCAATCTCGTTACGTTCCTCAATGTATTTAGGTCTAAGGCTAATTGGAAGCACCGTTTTCTCTTCCAAGTTCCATCTTAAATGATTCATCATTCCACTAATTCTTTTTTTGCGTTTTCGACGTTTATAGCACATTCTATTTGGTTTTATATCAAGTTTACCTTGGTTAATCCAGTTATAGACTTGCTGCGATGTAACACACGGTTTATATGGATGATATCGTTTATAGTTACTCAAACATACTTCTACCGAATGAACTTTAGGATCATAGTGAGAATGCAGATATTCGATTAAGTGGGAATATTTGTCTCGGATATCAATCGTTCGTTTCTTATAGACATTATTTTTATATCTAGAAATCGTAGAATGAGATATATTGAGTTTACGTGCTGCCTTGCGCATAGAATAGCCGATGCTTAATAGAATATCAATTTGGTCTTTCATTTTTTTATCTAATTGTTTATACTTCATATGGGAGCTCCTTTTAGTCGGGTGGGCTCCTTTTATTATACAAAAACAACCGCACCTTGGGTGGTGCGGTTGAGATTTGAATTTAGGAAGTTAGGCTTGTCCTAACTTTTATTTTGCTTTTTTTACGGAATAGAAGAATGATGTACCCACACCCAGTTCTGATTCTACCCAATATTTTGATCCACTTGCATCACATATCGCTTTAACGATTGATAATCCAAGTCCACTACTGGAACCACTTCGTTGATAGTTTTTATCAATTTTATAGTATCGATCCCAGATATGATCAATAATATCCGGACTGATTCCGATTCCATGATCTGTTACTGAAACAACAACGACATCACCCTCAACGTCTGCTTTAATTACAATTACATTATCGTCACCAACATACTTCGTAGCATTATTAATATAATTGTATAGAACCTGTCCCATTTTAATTTCATCAGCAAGCACCATTAAATTGGGGTCGCAGTGAATTTCAAATTGCAGATCCATCGCTAAGAATAAATGTGTCGTCATATGAATTTGCTGTAACACAAAATATTCAGTTTCTTTAATATCAAAAACATTGGCTTCATATTTAGATAGTGTCAACATATCATTTACTAAACGCTCCAAATGATTAACCTCATCTACAATAACATTAAGATGCTGTTCGCGCATTTCGGGATTATCTCCTGAGATATCCTGAATCATCTCTGCATAGGCCTTAATCATTGTTAGAGGGGTTTTGATATCATGTGAAACGTTAGCAACCAAGTCCCTACGTAATTCATCCGTTTTACGAAACTCTTGTGTAGCATAGTTCAAAGTACTCGCAAGTGTTTCAACTTCAGAATAATCATTTCCTTCAAAATCCACTGACAGATCCCCATCAGCTAACTTTTTAGCACTATTCGTAATTTTAGTAATTGGACTTGAAAGTCGCTTCGATAAAATAAAAGCAACAATTGTCGCAACACTAAAGACTACAAGTGCCAACAATCCAAATTGTCTTTTCAAAACAAATACCGTTGAATCTAAAAGTTTTATAGGAGAAATAACAAAAATATAATTGGGCTTACCATTAATAAGCGTACTTCTGCCATAAAAATACATTCCTTGTTCATGAATTCCATTATTAAAATTAATCGAAAAATCGCGTGTCGGAGCATTGTCAGCCATAATCATATATTCTTTCATTGTTGAATTTTTCAGATTGTTTAACTGGCAGGGAATATTGGGGTTCTCACCAATATAAGTACGAACCCCAAGATCATTATAGATACTAATACACATATTTTCAGTAGCTAGAATTTTTCCTGTTGCTTCCTCGACGATTGAAATATCCGATCGTTCTAATAAACGTTCAATCTCAGTGACCTTCATTTGAATTGTTTGAGATCGATTGCGCTCGTAATAAGGTCCTATAAATGAAATTTGTAACATCCATAAAAATAACAGCATGATTCCTGTTAGTAATAGGAAATAGAACCAAATACGAAAGGCCATATTCTTAGTTGTTGATTTCAAACTTATAACCTGTTCCACGAACCGTAACAATGTAGTCACGGTATGGACCTAAGTTTTGTCTTAACATTTTGATATGAGTATCGACGGTACGATAGTCACCATAATAATTATAATTCCATACTTTATCTAAGAGCACATCTCGTGATAACGCTTGATCTTTATGTTGAATAAGGAAGACCAACAGATCAAACTCTTTTGGTGTGACATTAATACGTTCACCATCAATGATTAAATTACGTCCTGTAATATCAACTTCAAGTCCGCCGAAAGAATAAACACTGTGTTTCATTCCTTTAGCACGCTCACTCACAGCTTTAATACGAGCCATTAATTCTTTAGGTGAGAACGGTTTCGTGACATAGTCATCAATCCCTAATTCAAACCCAAGCAACTTATCGAACTCCTCTTGACGTGCAGATAACATAATTATCGGAACATCTTTGATTTTCTTTATTTCACGACATGCAGTAAAACCATCAAGATTTGGCATCATGATATCTAAAACCACAACATCATAGTCATTAGTTTTGACCATTTCAATTGCTTCAGCTCCATCGGACGCCTCATCACATAATAACCCCGTTGCCTTTGCATATTCCTTAGCAACTTCTCTAATTTTCTCTTCATCATCTACAATCAAAAATCTAACCATGTGAATTCACCTCTTTCATTTTATGATTCGTGAAACTCCGGTTTTGAATCAAATCGATACATATCCATTATGATCAAAGATCCTGGTTCACGCATCTGCCCCTTCACTAAGACAAGTGCTCCTATTTCTAGGTTCACTTTTATTTTATCATATACTGACGGAAATACCACTCCATCAATCAAACCTGTATCATCGCTTAACTGAATAAAGGCCATTTGGTCCCCTTTTTTCGTCCGATGCAACTTAATTCGATCGACCATCGCGATGATTCTGAAATATTTATCACGAACTTTGACTTCAATCAATGAATCCGATTCATGCTTCTGTTTCAAACGCAAGGTTGGATGTTCACTGAAATAAAATCCTAAGACAACCAATTCATCATTTAAAACTTGTCTTCGATTTTCAGCTACCTCCGTGAAAATCGGTTCACTGATTAAATCCATATTTAAAGATGACTGTCCATCTTTTTCAACACGAATGATATTCGCATACCGTAGTGCTTCTTCAAGTGACGCAATCATACTTAAACGATCTGAATTTAAATAATCAAAAGCTCCTGCTTGAATAAGCAATTCAAACTGGTTTTTCTTAATTCCCACAAGATTTAAACGACTGATGGCATTATAGTAACTCAAATACGGACCATTTTCATGAACCTCATTTTGAATTTTAGCTCCGATACTTTTACTAATACCCTTAATTACCGTAAATGGCAAGCGAATTGCATACCCTTCAAGTGTATAACTGTTACTGCTTTGCTCTAAATTAACAGGACGTAAGTCCACCTTTCGTCGGCGACATTCATCAATGTATTGCCGTGTCTTAACCTCACTACCAATAACACTGGTTAAAAGATAGGTATAGAACAAGTGTGGATAATTAGCCTTTAAATATGATAATTGATAAGCAATTAGCCCATATGCAACTGAGTGAGATTTATTAAAACCATAGTTTGCGAATTTATAAATAAGTGAAAAGAGTTCTTCCGCAAAGATTTCATTATGGCCTTTATTAATACATCCTTGGATAAACTCCGTTTTTAATCCATCCAGTTCTTTAGCATTCTTTTTTCCCATTGCTTTCCGTAAAATATCTGCTCGAGCTAAACTGAATCCAGCCATAATCTGAGCAACTTGCATAATCTGTTCTTGATATATCAAAATACCATTGGTACTTTCCGTAATTCTCTTCAAATCATCATGAATGTATTTGACCTTTTCTGGGTGATCACGATTCTCTAGATATAAAGGAATATTCTCCATCGGACCCGGTCTGAATAAGGCAACCGTATCGACGATATCACTAAACTTGTGAGGTTTAACTTTCTTTAACAATGCCTTCATTCCATCCGATTCAAGTTGGAAAACACCAACCGTCTCAGCCCGTGAAATCAAGTCATACGTTTTTTTATCATCTAGTGGAATTGACATAATATCAAAAGATTCAGACTCATTAATTTGTCGGCTTATATTGTCAATAATCGTTAGATTTCTCAAACCTAAAAAATCGATTTTCACTAAACCAATGGACTCAAGATAACTCATCTCATATTGGACTGCTTTAGTTTCCGAATCCAACTGAATAACCGGAACAACAGTATCAAGAGGTTTTTTGCTTAAAACAATACCTGCTGCATGTGTTGAGGTATGTCGTGGCATCCCCTCTATCTTACATGCAAGCTCAAAGGTTTTATTTAAAAGATCCTCTGATTGAATCAGTGATTTAAATCGACTGTTTTTATTGTAATTGTCGTTTAAGCTCAACGTTGGATCAATAAGTTTCGATACTTGGTCCACTTTACGGATTGGAACTTGTAGAACGCGCGCTGTATCACGAAAAGCCTGACGTGCTTTAAGCGTCCCGAATGTTACAATGTGCGCAACATAGTCATCTCCATATTTATTTCTTACATAATCAATTACAAATTGTCGTTTATCATCCGGAAAATCAATATCAATATCCGGCATTGAAACACGTTCTGGATTTAAAAAACGTTCAAACAGCAGATCATATTCAATGGGATCAATTTCAACAATACCCAAGCAATATGCAACAAGTGAACCCGCAGAACTCCCACGACCAGGTCCTACATAAATCCCCTCCTTCTTAGCGTAGCGAATAACGTCGTAAACGATTAAAAAATAATCAGTGAAGTTCATTTCATTGATTATTTTTAACTCATAATTCAATCGTTCACGATATTTTTCTGGAACAGAATTGTTTAACCTCCGTTTTAATCCAAAATGACTCAGTTGTTCTAAGAAAACTTTATTACTTACTTCTTGATGTGTCTCAAATTCCGGCAACTCAGTTGTGAGATTCATAATTGATACATTACACATCTCAGCAATTGTATCAGTTAATAATATCTCTGTTTCTGAATACAGCGACTTAAAATCATCATCATTAATAAAATTCCGATTTGGCGAGGACACGAGGGTTTTATCCTCTAAATATGTGCTTTTATCGATTGCTTGTAGCGCCCGAAACGCTTCCTCATCATTTTTGTTTTCATAATATACTTTAGGAAGTGCAACACATTCAATCTCTCGTAAAACAGCCATTTGTCGCAGCTGATCATTAACCGATGAAAAAAATCCAGATTCTTGATGTGATAAGCCTATATAGAAATATGAGAACATTTGTTTTAAACGTTCCATCGTATCTGCCACTTCATCGAGGTTTTTACTCAACATGCCTTTTTCAAATGGACCCTGTTCTGAATAGGCAATAAAGATTAATTCGGATTCAAAAGGCATTACATCCGCTTCCGAAATAGAAGCTTGTTTTGAAAGTAAGTAAGATAAATGGATTAAGCCCTGATATCCTTTATTAGTTCGTGCAAGTACTAATGAATCGTAATTGGATTCATTCTCAGAGATTGTAATTTCCATGCCATAAATAGGCTTAATATTATGTTTACGTGCTGCATTATAAAAATCCAATGCACCAAAAAGAACATGCCGATCTGTTAAGGCAATGCTCTTTGATTCATTATGTTTCGCTTTTTCGCAGATTAATTCAACAGGCATCATCCCCTGCAATAGAGAATAATGACTGCGGACCATTAAGTGTGTCGCCATTTTGCCACCTCTAATATTATTATACATGAAAAAACATCGCTATAATAGCGATGTTTCTGCCAATTCATTGATTAACGTCTCCATAGTTTCATGCGTTAAACCTTTAATGCCACAGGCTAAGCGATGTCCACCACCGTTATAACGTTGCGCAATTGTATTAATGGTATTGTTTTGAGATCTCAACGAAGCTTTAAAGGATCCGTCTTCAGTCTGGATAAACAATCCCCAAATTTTAAATTCACGAACTCCAGCCATTGATCCAGTAAACATTTTTGCATCTGATTCTGTGATTTCCATTTGGTCAAGTAACGCTTGATCAATAATCACATAGGCAAATGCATCTTTAACCTGGATATGGTTTTGGATTTCACGATTAATCTCAAAATTTCTACGCGTTCGTAAAAAAAGTGCATGATTAAGTTTTGTGATATTTGCCCCTTCGTCCATAAGCCATGCTGCTGCACGAAGTGTTTTGGATGAAGTCGTTTCAATTGAAAACTTTTGTGTATCCGTCAAAATACCTGACAGAAGCGTATTTGCAACGGATTCATTCATCTTCATTTGAAGTTCATGTAATAAATCTGCAACGATCTCACAAACACTTCCACGACTTGAATCAACAATCTGTAGATCGCCATAGGCATCCACTTCTGGATGATGGTCAATCTTAATAATTGTATCTGCCTCTTGATAACGCTGATCATCAATTCGCTCTTGATTTGCACTATCCAGTACAATTGCTAGAAATGATCCGAGGTCTTCTACACAATCCATGGGTTCATAAATCGTAAAATTATGAAGATCACTTCCTAACATCAAAATTTCCTTTTTTGGATAATTTAACTTTAACCATTTTGCCAGCCCTACCTGAGACCCTAATGCATCTCCATCCGGTTGAACATGACGAAATAAGCAAATTTTATCAAAGGACTCGACGTATTCTAGAAATTTAGTTTTGTTCATTGTGAATACGGTAGGCATCAGTCGCAATGACTAATTCTTCATTTGTTGGACAAACCCAAATATCCATTGATGAAGCATCAGTACTTAATTTAACTTCTTTACCACGTGTTTTGTTGTTTAATTCACGATCATAATCAAGTTTTAGACCTGGTTGCAATACATCTAAAATTGCTTCACGAGTCCCTGTATCGTTTTCACCAAGTCCTGCTGTAAAGACAAGTCCATCAACATGACCTAATTGAAGTGCATAAGCACCAACATATTCTAATACACGTTGTGCATACATCTTGCGTGTTAAAATTGCACGTTCATTACCTTCG
This sequence comes from Erysipelothrix amsterdamensis, assembly GCF_940143175.1. Lineage (NCBI taxonomy): Bacteria > Bacillati > Bacillota > Erysipelotrichia > Erysipelotrichales > Erysipelotrichaceae > Erysipelothrix > Erysipelothrix amsterdamensis. The sequence goes on from NZ_OW659496.1 coordinate 1,055,091, forward strand.
TCAATACCATTTTCGATATCGCGAGCATCACTTGAGATTCCACTAATTCCAGCCATACCTGATTTTTTATTGAAAATATCAAGAACTTCTTCTGCAGTAATATCGAGTTTACGCATTAAGTAAGTAACGATTGCAGGATCTAAATCCCCAGTACGTGTACCCATCATTAATCCAGCTAATGGTGTGAATCCCATAGATGTATTAACACATTTTCCACCTTTAACAGCAGAAATAGATGCACCATTTCCTAAGTGAAGTGTAATTAAATTAACATCTTCAACTTTTTTACCCATTAATTCAGCCGTACGTTGTGCTACATATTCATGTGAAATACCGTGTGCACCATAACGACGAACAGCTAAATCACTGTAGTACTCGTATGGTAATGCATACATATACACCTCTTCAGGCATTGTTTGATGGAAAGCAGTGTCAAATGCAAAGATATGTGTCGCATTTGGCAATGCTTCTTTAAATGCACGATATCCAATCAAGTTTGCTGGGTTATGTAATGGCGCTAAATCTGCAAGTTCTTCAACTTGAGCTACTGACACTTCATCGCATAATGCACTTCCTTGGAAAAATTCACCACCATGAACAACACGGTGACCTGCAGCTACAATTTCTGATAAATCAGAAACAATATTTTTTTCCACAAGACCTTTTAACACGAGATCAACCGCTACGTGATGATCAGGAATATCTAATGTATCTGTATCTTTTTGATCGTTATATTTAAATGTGATAATTCCATCATTTAAACCAATACGTTCAACAATACCACTTGTAAGCACTTCTGCTTCTGGCATTTCTAATAATTGAAATTTCAATGAACTACTTCCGGCATTTACCGCTAAAACTTTACTCATAATTTCCTCCTCTATTGAAATCATCTAAGATTTTATTGACTTCCCCATCCCCAAGGGCATAAAGTTTATCAAATAATTTTTGATAGGATGTCGCAACTCCCAACTTTTGCTCATACTCTTCGAGTAATCGGGTTGTTCGATTTAAGTTATCATAAACAGCCGAACGACTAATATTAAGGATATCCGCAATTTCTTGATATGACAAGTCATCTTGGTAATAATATTGAAAAACTTGTATTTGTTTTTCTGTTAACAAACTTTCATAGTAATCAAATAATCGATTTAACTCGACTGCTTTCTCAACGCTCATGATTATCATTAACAAGATGATACAAATAACTTTCAATATCGAAAGCTCTTAAATCACCCACCGTTTCTCCTAAACCAATATGGCTTACCTTGAGATCCAATTCGTCTTTAATACTCAACAACACACCACCTTTAGGCGAACCATCGAGTTTTGTAACAATTAAAGAATTAACCGGAGTCACCTCGGTAAAGGTTTTCGCTTGAGATAATCCGTTTTGACCTGTATTGCCATCAATAACAAGGTAAGTGTGATCGATACTTCCAACTTCACGCTCTAAAACACGCTTCATTTTTTCAAGTTCTTTCATGAGATTAACTTTGTTTTGTAAACGACCTGCACTATCACAAATCATAACGTCAAAATCATGTTCCTTAGCATATCGTGCGGCATCCACATAAACAGATGCGGGATCTTGATTGTCTTTACCACCAACAAAGTCCACACCAATCTCATCGGCCCAAACTTTGAGTTGATTACTTCCGGCAGCTCTAAATGTGTCACCACCTACCAACAAGACTTTATAGCCTTCTTGTTGGTAGTTGTAAGCTAATTTAGCGCATGTCGTCGTTTTCCCAGAACCATTCACACCTACGACCAAAATTGCATTAAGTCGTCCCGGTTCAATGGCATAAGGCTCTAAATTATCACCATACTGTCTTAAAATCACTTCAACAAGAGTCTCTAATGCTTCTTCTTCACTCATTGAAGTCTTAACACTTTTTCTAAATGTTTTGATAATTTTTTGAGCACTTTTCAACGATACATCACTTTGAATCAAAACCGCTAATAGATGATCATACCAGGCATCATCAAACTTTGGTTTCCCAGTGAACATTTGTTTTAATTTATTACCAAAAGATGCTTTAGTAGAATCTAAACCCGTTGAGTAAAGTTCCTGTTCTTTTTGATCTTTTTTATTTGATTTTTTAAACATATCAAAAAATCCCATTATGCTTCCTCCTTTAATTCAATCGCTTCATCCAATCGTACGCGTAGCATGGATGAAACTCCCCGTGTAGGCATTGTAACGCCATATAAGACATCACATTGAGCCATCGTTCCAGATCTATGTGTAATCACCAAGAACTGCGTATCATCACTGAAGTCCTTTATATAGTTTGCTAGGCGCTCTACGTTAGCTTGATCCAACGCAGCTTCAACCTCATCAAAAATACAAAGTGGAACATGACGGGCTTTTAAAATTGCAAACAGTACTGAAATCGCAATTAAACTCTTCTCACCACCCGAAAACAAACGAATATTTTGAACGGATTTCCCCGGTGGCTGAACATCAATATCAATACCTGTATTTAACAGATCATTTTCATCTTCTAATACAAGTTTAGCCTTACCGCCACCAAATAACGCTCCAAAAACTGGTCCCAATTCCGCGTTAATCTTATCAAACATTTCTTTGAACTGTTTGACCATTATTTGATCCATCTCTTCAATGACACCGAGAAGTTTATCCCGTGAAGAAATCAAATCATCGAGTTGTTTTGTTAAGAACTCGTGACGCTCAAACGCCTCTTGGTATTCTTCCGGAGCTTCAAGGTTTACATTTCCTAACGCAGCAATTTCACCACGCAACTTAAGAACCTCGTCGCGACTGTTTGCTGCTGATTCATCATAAATATTTTCAAGAGCATACTCAAAGGTCATTTGATACTCACTGGACAAACGCTCAAGATTTGATTCAAGCCGTGTCGCATGTTTCGTATCACTTAAATTAACCTGATGTTTTTCTTGTGTAAGTTTATTCAGATCGCTGCGGTATTGACGAATCAATACTTCCTTACGTTGCACCTCATTACCGAGGGCTAAACGACGTTCTCGAATTAATGCAAGATTAGAACTTAATTCATCGCGTTCCATATAAGCACGATTCAATTTTCCAATAACTTCATCGACAACATCTTCCGTCATAAACTCGTCATTTGGATTTATTTCCTCATACTCTTGTTGCAAACGTTCATATTTAGAGCGTTTAACATCTAGTAAAGGTTCTAATTGTGCTAATGCAATACGACGTTGCATTAAAACATCGTTCGTCTCTTTTAAAGTCGTTTGTAACATGCGTACTTCATTTTCCGAAAATACGATACGATCTTTTAATTTTGTAATTTCTTCTTCTAACGATTCCTTGTCGCGTTTAAGCGTTAGCATTGATTGCTGATTATTTTTTGTTTTACCACCAGACATTGTTCCACCGCGGTGCATTACATCACCATCAAGTGTAACAATTTTGTAGGAATGATGGAGTTGCTTAGCAAGACGGTTTGCATCTTCAATTGTAGATACAACAAGAACATTCCCAAGCAAGCTTTCTTTTAAGATATCAAACACATCATCATTTGATACAAAATCTGAAGCGACGCCCATAAATCCTGGTGCATGCTCACAAACAGTTAGAGCATCTTCAGAAACAGAACGTGATTTACATGATGTTAAAGGAATAAAGGTCGCTCTTCCCGACATATTTTTCTTTAGAAAATTAATGGCGTTCACGGCAGCTTTATCGTTTTCTGTAACGATATGAACCATCGATCCCGCTAAAGCGGTTGTTATCGCTAATTCTAAACCGGACTCAGGCGTAAAAACATTTCCAACTGCATCAAGAACTCCAAAAAGAGACGCTTTGTTGTTCATAACCGCTTGAACCCCTGCTTGTGATTCAAAAGGTCGCTCTAAACGATGTACAACAAGTTCTAAGCGGTTTTTTAATTGGTTTAATGATGACATTAAAGCATTGAGTGATTGTTGTTTATCTGCGAGTTCTCGATTTTTTTCATATGTTGTTTCTGTTAAAAGTTCAACTTCCGCATTCAGTTTTTTGTGACGTTCTTTTCGTTCGTCAAATTCCAACTTGGCATCATTCATCGCCGCAAACAATTCTTGAGCTTTAGCTTGTTTGTCACCAACTTCTAAGGTGTACTTACGACGCTCATCAATTTCAACTTTACGTGTTTCCAAAATACCGATTTCACGGACAAATTGCATCACCTTCTCTTGTCCTTTAACAATATCTTGATCCATTTTAAATATTTCTTGACGTTTTTCTTGAAGCTCATGGTCATAAACACCAATATTTGTTTCTAAAGAAGCAATCTCCGACTCCAAACGATAGGTATCGTTTTTATTTGAATCAATAAGTTCTTCTAGTTCTTTAATTTCACGACAAATTACAGAAACCTCAATTGACTCAAGCAATGCTTTTTTTTCTTTGTATTGTTCCGCTTTTTTCGCAGCACGCTTTAAAGAACCCACTTGACGTGTTATTTCATCCACAATATCTTGCATTCGATCAACATTTTCTTTTGTACGTTCAAGTTTATTGATGGATTCAATCTTTCGTTTTTTGTATTTGGAAACCCCTGCTGCCTCTTCGAAAATAACACGACGTTCAATTGGCTTTGCCTCCGCAAAATAACTGATTGTCCCTTGTGAAATAATCGATAATGAGTCTCTACCTAATCCCGTGTCCATAACTAAATCATGGACATCGCGTAATCGGCACGGAACTTTATTAATGAGATATTCCGATTCTCGTGTATCTCGATAAAGTCTACGCGTTATTTCTAACTCTTCATAGTCACTATTGAGTGGTCGTGCTTCGTTATTGAAGACGAGTGTAACCTCCGCAAGGTTAACCTTCCGGCGCGTTTCAGACCCATTAAAAATAACATCAGTCATACTCGAGCCACGCATTGATTTTACGGACTGTTCTCCTAAAACCCAACGTATCGCATCACTAATGTTACTTTTCCCACATCCATTTGGACCTACAATACCAGTAACGGCATCATCGAAGTTAATTATAACTTTATCTGCAAACGATTTAAAACCTTGCATTTCTATCTTTTTGAGGAACATAGAAACCCCCATTCTTATATGGTCTTATTATACCGTAATATCTTGAAACATGAAAGATGTATCCAACAATTTGATTTTCTGTCTACAAAGTGCTATTCTTTTATTGGCTACGTTAGGAGGAAATATGCGAAAACGAATTATTCTAATTGCGTTTACTGCAGTTGCACTCGTGTCTTTATTTGTCGTTTTATACGATCAATTTAAACCCAAAACAAGTGCTCTAACGCTGCGTGCCGGTATGCCTGAGAGCGAAACGGTTATTAAACTTAATGAAATCCAGACTTTTTTAAATGATAATCCAGGACAACACGTATTTTTACTTAAAGATGGTGATTCTGATTCTGACTATGTTGAAGATGCCCTACTAGCACCTTTAACAACAGAACAAGAAGTACGTCCCACACCGGAAATCATTTCAATTGATATGTCTGAAGCTCAAAACATATCTGTAACACGCTTAAAACAATTATTGGGTGTTGAAAAATATCCAGCATTTGTCGTAATTGAAGCTAAAAAGGATAAGGTAGATGTGAAATCTACGCTTGTATTTAAACAAGACAATCCCTTTACGAGCGACGATCTGAAAACATGGTTTTTTGATAACGGTCTCTGGACTGGTCCTTATGGAATTGAAAACAAAAAATCATAAAACAAATACGATTTAAATCTATAAAGAAAACGTACAAGACTAACCTGTACGTTTTTTTTATAGATTTAAAATAAATTCCTGACATAAAGTTGCACTAACTTTACTTGCTAAAGGTAAGTATTGTTCGAAATCAATGTCATTTTCTGGGTCATGCGTAACATCCGATAATCCTCTTAAGACAAGAAATGGTGTTTGACTACGGTGACACACATGAGCAATCGCCGTCGCTTCCATCTCAACACAGATAGCTTCTGAAAAATGTTCTTGAATAGTTAAGAATGCCTGTGATGACTTTGTTACAAATTGATCTCCCGAAACGATAAGACCGACATGGTAACGCTTTTCCATACTTTCAAGAGTTTTTTTAGCTGTTTGGAAAAGTTTTGCATCTGTCTCAAAAATAAATCGTTTATCTGTTTGAGTACCCGGTCCAATATCGAGATCGTGGTATTGAAGGTGTGTCGCAACAACCATATCACCATGCTTTTGGTCAGGTCTTAGCCCCCCAGCACTCCCAATGTTTAATACCATTTGTGGATTAAATACTCCGATTAAGCAAGAAGCTGTATAGGCTGCGTTGACTTTACCGACACCACTTTGCGCTACGATCACTTCTTGATTCGAAAGTATACCAGTATATACATCTACTCCCGATACATTACTTGACTCAACTGCTGACATCAATGATGTTAATGCAGATACTTCTTCTTGCATAGCACCTATAATTAAAATCATATGCACTCCTTTGTGATGACAAACATCACTTTTTCACCTTCAGAACTGATACCTGCGTGGTTAAAATCAGTATAAGTACTTACCGAATAACCATGTTTCTCATACGCAGAAATAAGAATTTCCGGACTAAACACCCACTGATAAACACTGTCAAATGTTCCATCAAGAAAATTAATGACATGGACTAAATGAGAACCATCAACTTCAATTTGATATGCGTAATCAAAGGAATCTGTTGATCCTTCTTCATAATAATCATCCGCGAATTCGTTCAAACGATGAGGATGGTGACAATCTAAGATAATGTGTGATGAAAGCTTGACGCTTTGATCTACAAATTTTAATAAATCTTCCTCAGTGAGAATGTAATTGAGACTATCACCAACACATACTAAAGTGTCATAAGTTTTTTCATCTGTGTAGGTTAAGAAATCTCCTTGAACCATTTTCGTCATTAATTCAGGATATTTTTCATAACCAAGTGCAAGCATTGAATCATCGAGATCAACACCTTTAACGTCATACTGCTCATTAAGTTCCTTCAGTAAATCACCTGTTCCACATGCTAATTCAAGTAATGACTCTCCTACCGCATGCTTTGTGATAAATTGTTTATATAACTGAGTTCCTTCTTTTGAGGCAAAAAGACTATCGTAATACGTTTTCATCGATATAGTCCTGATAAAGTTTTTCTAAATTGTAATGACCACGTTCCTCAGTTAAAAATAAGTGGACGACTACATCATAAGCATCAATAAGAATCCATGTTGATCCGTGTTGACGCTCAATACTGCGGATTTTATATCCTTCTTTTTCAATTGCAACTTCCACAAACTCAGCAATTGCATTAATTTGACGTACACTGGGTGCATCCGCAATTACAAAATAATCACAAAGTGGATTTTCTCGTTTAAAATCAACTGTTACAATGTCATTTGCTTTTTTCTCATCCATTGTTTTCACAATTACATCTAATAAATTATTCATTATGTCTCCTTAAATAGGCATCTTGTGCCTTTTTCACTTCTTTAAACCCACCAACCAAATTTTGTTTTGATAATGTTATTAGGGGCTCACTGTCGTAGCCTCTACCCCGTTCGCACTTATCAGCAATATATAAAATCATTCCAATTTTATTTGTTGATGCGCCATTAACATGTCCTCGAATTGCATTTAAAACCTGCTTATCTCGAACATAGTATTTCTTTGAAAGTTCCGAAGCCGCTGCAAATCCATGATAAAATGCCGGATGTAATCCAACTTGACTGGGATAATTTGATTTCATGGTATTGAGTAAATTTTCTTTTGAATCTTCCTTACATAAATCATGAATCATGCAAGCAAGTGTAACCCGGTCTTTATCAATATTATGAGCATCAGCTAATTCTAAAGCAACTTCTTTAACTCTCAAGACATGTTCATAACGCTTTTGAGAAACACGATTTCTTAATATTTCGTCCAGATACAGACTGTGTTTGGTCATGTATTGAAGAACTCGTGGTGAAGTCTTAGTAATTGATCCCTTACGGATCTCGGTCGAACTTATCGGTAAAACAGGGCCTGTAACAATCGGAAATTGTGTTTCAATATTAAAATCACGTGCATACATGATGAATTGTACTCTTTGATTTAACTCGTCAATATCTTTCCATTTGTCTAGAGTAGGCAATTGATCCGAACCAATTAACCATTCAAATTCGCAATCCCTGTTCTGTGCTTTAAGTATTCGAACTGTATCGATCGAATAGGAAGGTAAAGGTAATTTGGATTCAAGATCAATGGCTTTCATCTTATGATAAGGTTCGATCATCAATTGAACCATCTTAAATCGATGATGAAAGGAAGAACTACCTTCTTTAAAAGGATTTTGCGCACTTACAACAAACCATAGTTCATCCGCTTTACGTTGTTTTAGGGCATTCTTTGCCATCATTAGATGACCATCATGAATGGGGTCAAAACTCCCCCCAAACAAGATTATTTTTCTCAAACTTTAATACGTCCGTTTTTACTGTAACGATAGAAAACCGCAACGCGCCCTATTTTACTTACTAAATCACAACTAAAACGGTCTTCAAACGCTTCAACTGCCTCTAAAATGGTAACATCTGAATTCTTTTGGATACTTACTTTCACAAGATTATGAGCTAACATGGATGTTTCGAATGTTTCATATACAGTCTCTGTTAATCCGTTTTTTCCAATAAATACAGTTGTTTTCTCCTCATGAGAAATTCGTTTTAATTCTTTTTTTTGATCTTTACTTAACATTAAATGATCGCCTTTCTGATTACGACTTCAGCTTCTTTATCGAAACTTGTCTCTAATTCTTTTAATTCACCTTGAATACTAATAAATCCAACATCGAAAATCTCGATATCAATATGCTTATCGGTCACAGGCCACTTTTTCTTACGATAGGAAGGATTTTGAATCATAAATTCATGTTCTAATCCAAAATTTGCTTCAAGTCGTTCCGGTTTAATACGTTTTAATTCAAACGGAAGATAAGAGACAACATGAACGTGTGATTTAGGACTTACCGTGATGGCACCTAAATTACCAATCATAATTGTTTGCTTTTCATACAATTGATATACTGCCGGCTTGAGCGTTTTTTGAGGCGCTAACATCACGAGGTTCTCATCGGTAAACTTCGTTAAAAGGTTTGTTTCATTGCTTAATCCCGGTGTATCATAAACATCATAATTTTCCGTCTCAATATGCAATACATCTGCAGTTGTGGAAGCTACTGGAGATACCGATAAATCATTTTTACCCATCAGTGCATTAAGCAAAGACGACTTTCCTGCGTTGACACATCCAACAAATGCACACGGCGCGTCCTCTAAGTAAGGATTTAACGATTCAAGTGTATTCTTTTTCAAAGCAGAAACGTAGACTATATCCATCAACGAAACATCTTCATCTTTTAATGATCGCATAATTGCATTTGTTAGTTTGTTATTTGAAACAGACTTTGGTAGAAGGTCACGCTTATTTACAACAAGCACAACACTTTTATTTCTTAATGCACGAAGTAATCCTGTGTGCATACTTTGATTCAGATGCATGATATCTAAAACCCATAAGATATGGCCTTCAAAACGCTCAATAAACTCAAGCGTTGTTCCATCATTCACATCTGCTTTAACCCGTTTAAAATCACGATAATGCTTTAAACGAAAACACGACTGACAATAATCATTTTCAATTGCCTTCGCATAGCCACGTGTTGTTGTATCTTCAGTTTGTAATACTGAACCACAACCAACGCATTTTTTATTTTCCATATATATTTACCCTTTCAAAAATGGTATCTACTCTTCTTAAAAAGTAGTTTAAATCAAAACACTGTTCTAATTGTTCTTGAGTCATCAATGTTAATACGTTACCGTTTTCAATAAGCACGTCTAAGAAAGATGTATGCGTATTGTAAGCCTCCATTGCAAGGGGCTGGATTAAGTCATACGCTTCTTCACGACTTAGACCTGCTTTATCAATCAATGTAGTCATTACACGTTGCGCAAAAATAACACCGTGTGTCAAGTTGATATTATCCACCATTTTGTCTTCATAAACAACTAAATTCGCAACAATTCGTGTAAATCGATGCAACATATAGTCTAATAAGGTAATTGCATCCGGAAAAATAATTCGTTCTGCACTCGAATGGGATATATCGCGCTCATGCCATAACGAAACATTTTCAAACGAAGTTAGCATATAACCACGGATTACACGTGCACATCCCGCCATATTTTCGCTGCTTATTGGATTTCGCTTATGTGGCATTGCCGAAGAACCTTTTTGACCTTTATTGAAGAATTCTTCAACCTCTCCAACTTCAGTACGTTGAAGATGACGAATCTCCGTTGCAATTTTCTCAATACTTGTTGCAATCATTGCAAGCGTTGACATATAAAAGGCATGACGATCTCTTTGTAACACTTGTGTTGAAATATTTGTTGATGTAATCCCTAATTGAGAACAAACATAATCTTGAACAAATGGATCTGTATTAGCAAAATTACCAACAGCCCCACTGATTTTACCCGCCTCTAAATCGCTGCGAGCAGCTTGAAAACGTCCAAGATTTCGATTCATTTCATCATACCAAAGTGCAAACTTTAGTCCAAAACTCGTTATATCGGCATGAATTCCATGTGTTCGCCCAATACAAGGGGTGTCCTTATATCGTATCGCTTGTTGTCTTAAAACTTCAATAAAATCCAAAAGTCCCTGCTCTAAGATATCATTTGCTTGCTTATAAATATATCCATAGGCTGTATCTACAACATCCGTACTCGTCAAACCGTAATGAATCCATCGTTTCTCATCACCCAGTGTTTCACTTACCGCTCTTGTAAATGCGACAACATCATGGCGAGTTTCAGCTTCAATTTCATAAATACGATTGATATCAAAGGAAGCATTTTCTTGCAATGCTTTCAGATCGTTATCTGGAACTACCCCCAGTTGATTGAATGCCTCTGCTGCATGAATCTCGACTTTGAGCCACGCTTCAAAACGAAACTGATCGTTAAAAATTGTTTTCATTACATCTCTTGAATACCGATTAATCATAAAACCTCCTAATTGAAATAATAAAGTCTGGAAGTATACAACCGCCAGACTTGGTTTTGTAAGGTCGAACGTAATAACTCTACCCTACAATTATACATAATTATAAATCAAGTTTCAAAGGTTCAGTAACGCTTTTATCTTCTACTTTAGGAATTGCAACTTTCACAACATGAACAAGAGGTCTCAATATTGAGAAATCTTTTTCGGAAGTTACCGTTGAGAAGGTTGCATCTGCAGACATAATTGGAACATCTTTAATTGGAATAATAGAAGTATGATCATTATAAATTAAGATATGATCTTGAATATTTCCTACAAAGATTTCTCCCAAATAGTGCGGGTTACTCTTAACCATCTTCACAATCGAGGTTCCTTGTGTCGCCCGATTGTTTATCGCTATATCGTGTGCTTTAATCCGCTTCATTTGGAATCGATCCGATACAAAGACAACTTCAGATTCATCCGATAAGCCCATTGTTGATACAACACGATCATTAAGTTTTAATTTCATCCCGATAACACCTTTAGCACGAAGTCCAATGGGATTAATCTCAGAGAGATCAAGACGCATACATTGACCTTCTTTACTTACAAGAAGTAAATGTTCATCATTTGTAGTAATAACCGCACCAACTAATTCATCATGCTTACCTAACTTCATAACATCGTAAAGTCGATTGGTACGTTTTACTTCAAGTTCGGAAATTGCTGTTTTCTTAATCATACCGGATGCAGTAGATGTCACAATAAAACGATACGTATCAAATGATTTTAACGTAAAGACACTAATGATTTTTTCATTAGGATCACATTTCATGTATTGATTAATATGTGACCCCGTATCGCGCCAACGTGCTTCATCAATCTCATGAACTAAAATCATTCCATATCGCCCTTTTGAAGTCACAAAAACGAGATAATCCGTTGTTTCAACTTCTGAACTGAATACAGGCATATCTTCATCCATAAGCGCGATCACATCTTTTTGACTTGAACCATATGATCGTAAGGAAACTTTTTTAAGGTATCCATCACGCGATACAGTAACCATGACAGCTTCATTCGTAATAAGACTGAGATGATCCACTTCCAATTCCGAAATCTCTGCTTCTATTGCAGATCTTCGCGGTGTATCAAACGCTTCTTTTATTTCCATAAACTCTTTAACGATCATATTATTCAACATATCGATATTATGAATAACAAGATCAAGATATTCAAGCTCATTGGCAAGCTTAGCGAACTCATCACGAAGCGCATTAATATCTGTTGAAGATAAACGATATAACTGTAAATCAACAATCGCAGTCGCTTGTGCTTCTGTAAATCCAAACTCAGCCATGATATTATTGCGAGACTCTGATCGGTTATTTGAACTACGAATAACCGCAATAATTTCATCGAGGATTGAAGTTGCTTTCATCAGTCCTTCAAGAATATGTAATCGTTTTTCTTTTTGTTCGTAGCGATATTTACTACGATTTAAGACAACTTCTTGTCTAAATTTCAAATACGCATCAAGCACTTCTAAAAGACCACAAACCTTAGGACGTTGATCTACAATCGCAACCATATTCGCATTGTAATAAACTTGCAATTCAGTGTATTTATAGAAGAGATTAAGAATACTTTCGACATTCGCATCCCGTTTGCAGTCAATAACAATTCGTAGACCCGTACGGTCCGATTCATCTCGAACATCCATAACATCGCCAAAACCTTCACTGGCTTTCGTAAATCGTAATTCATCAATTTTACGCACTACATTCGACTTAATCACCTCATAAGGTAACTCTGTAATGACAATTTGTTTCATGCTTTTATTTTCAACAATCTCTGCTTTAGCACGAACTACAATACGTCCCTTACCCTTGCGAATGATATCTTCAATTCCTTCTTGCCCTTGAATAATAGCACCCGTTGGAAAGTCAGGACCTTGAACCATCGTCATAATCTCTTCAACACTACAATTTGGATTATGTAAACGATAGATGGACGCATCCATAATTTCATTGAGATTAAACGGAGGAATGTTTGTTGCATATCCTGCAGCAATCCCTGTAGAACCGTTTACCAAAAGGTTCGGATAACGAGCCGGTAAAACAGAAGGTTCCGTCGTCATATCATCAAAGTTTAATACAAATGGAACTACTTCTTCATCAATGTTTTCTAAAAGTTTTTGTGATAATTTTGAAATACGTGCTTCCGTATAACGCATAGCAGCTGCAGGATCATCATCAATACTCCCATTATTCCCTTGCATGTCAATGAGCGGCATATTCATCTTCCAAGATTGTGACATACGGACCATTGCCTCATAAACAGAACTATCTCCGTGCGGATGATAATTACCAATTACAAGACCAACTGTTTTGGCAGATTTACGATATGGTTTATCATAAAAGTTTTTATCATGAAACATCGCATACAAAATACGACGTTGAACTGGTTTTAATCCATCACGTACATCGGGGAGTGCACGTTCCTGAATTATATATTTTGAATACCTACCAAATCGTTCACCAACAATGTCTTCGATAGGTAACTTAATCAATGAATCATGCGACATGTGGATCCTCCTCTAACGTAAACGCGACATTTTGTTCAATCCATTCACGACGAACATCAACTTTATCTCCCATAAGTACTGAGACACGCTTATCTGCAACTAAAAAGTCATCAATTTGAACTTGAATTAACGAACGTGTTTCTGGATCCATTGTAGTTTCCCAAAGTTGATCCGCATTCATTTCACCAAGTCCTTTGTAACGTTGCAATTCAATTTTACCGTATTGTTTTCGGTATGTTTCCAATTCATCTTCTGTATAAGCATAATGAACGTTCTTTCCGGATTTGACACGATAAAGTGGCGGTTGAGCAATGTAAACATATCCAGCTTCAACGAGCGGACGCATATGTCTGAAGAAAAAGGTTAACAATAACACTTGAATGTGGGCACCATCTGTATCCGCATCGGTCATAATAATGATTTTGTTATAGTTACAGTCTTTTAATTCAAAATCTTTACCGACACCTGCTCCCACACAATGAATGATGGTATTAAGTTCTTCATTTTTAAGAATATCTTCAAATTTTGCTTTTTGGGTATTTAGTACTTTCCCTCGTAAAGGTAAAATAGCTTGGAATTTACTATCACGGCCTTGCTTTGCACTACCACCCGCAGAATCCCCTTCCACTAAATACAATTCATTTTTATTTTTATTTCGTGTTTGCGCATTCGCAAGTTTTCCTGATAAAATGCGCTCAATTTTATTTCGCTTTCCATTTCGTGCTTGTTCTCGTGCCTTTCGAGCAGCTAAACGAGCATGGGAGGCTTTTTGTATTTTTGTAATAATCTTTGTAGCTTCTTCATGATGAACATCTAAGTAGTAAGGTAATTGCTCTGAAATAACTGCATCAACCACACCTTTCGCAACAGGTGTTCCCAGTTTACCTTTAGTTTGTCCTTCGAATTGAAGTAAATTTTCCGGAATACTTACAGAAAGAATGACTGAAAGACCCTCGCGAACATCATTCCCTTCAAAATTCTTTTCTTTATCTTTAAGAAGGTTATGTTTACGTGCCCATTCATTAATAACTTTTGTAAATCCTGAACGGAAACCCGCAACATGGGTACCTCCGTCATGAGTGCGAACAAGGTTTACATAAGAGTAAGTATCTTCGTTGTATCCTTCATTATATTGCAACGCAATCTGAACCGAAATACCCTGATCAGAACCATTTAATAGGATGACGTCGTTTAGAACTTCTTGATCCTCATGAATGTATTCCATAAACGCTTCCAGACCTTTTTCGTAGCGATACTCGCGCGTTACATTAACACGCTCATCAGTAACGATAAATTGAATTCCTTGCAGTAAAAAAGCACTTTCTTGAACGCGTTCACAAATAGTATCAAAACTAAATTTTGAATTTTTAAAAATCGTTGGATCTGCTTTAAAACGAACACGGCTTCCTATTGGACCACGATCACTTGTTTTTTTAAGTGGTTCAATTTCTTTACCACCATTTCTAAAAGTCATATTATAAGTTCCGTCTTTACGGAAGACACTCACATTAACCTCTTCGCTTAGCGCATTCACAACAGATGCACCAACACCGTGAAGACCCCCACTTGTTTTATACCCACCTGCTTCAGAAAATTTTCCACCGGCATGAAGCACAGTAAAAATGACCTGTAATGCACTGACTCCACTCGTGTGTGTCTCAATCGGCATTCCTCGACCCTCATCTCGAATCGATACAGTCATATCATCTTCTATATTTAAACGAATTGTCGTCCCATAACCATTAAGGGCCTCGTCAATCGCATTATCCATAATTTCCCATACTAAATGATGCAAACCACGTGAATCGGTAGATCCAATGTACATCCCAGGGCGTTTTCTTACAGCTTCAAGACCTTCTAGAATTTCAATACTTGATGCTGAATAATTTTGTGTACTCAAGCTCTCCAACTCCTCTCAACGTGTATTATATCATGACCTAATGATTATTTGAGTACTAAAAGTTTAACCATCATGAAAAGTTCTTTTAACTTTGCCATTGAACATGGTAAAATGATTTTGAGGTGAATTTATGGAAATATTATTAGCAAGTGTCCTTGGGTATCTCTTAGGATCAATTCCCAATGCATTAGTCATTGGAAAAGTATTTTTTAATACGGATATCCGTGAACACGGTTCTGGAAATCTTGGGGGAACAAACGCTGGTCGAACACTCGGTGCGAAAGCTGGCGTTGCAGTTGCGATATTGGATGTCTTAAAAGCAACCATTGCTATGGTTATTACTAATTTAGTGTTCCCAGAAGCAACTATCTATGCTGGTTTTTTCGCTACATTGGGTCACTGCTTTCCAGTGTTTGCTAAGTTTAAAGGTGGCAAGGCTGTTTCAACTGCGATGGGGTTTTTACTGGGAATTTCAATTCTTGTCACAAAAAGACCTGTACTTCATTTTATAGTTCCAGTTCTTCTATTTTTTGCAGCGCTGTATCTATCTAAAATGGTTTCGTTATCTGCTATGGTTTCAGTTATTACTGCAGTCGTTATTCTTGGTTTATCACAAGAAAACATTCAAGTTACAATTGCTTTCGCAATCATTGCAGCGATCGTTATCTATCGACACCGTTCAAACATTCAAAGAATTCTTGACGGTTCCGAACGAAAAATTACATGGATGTAGAGGGAAGTTTCCCTCTTTTTTTGTATAGATTTGGTGAAGATATTGAAAATAGTGAAAATAGTGATATAATTATGCCATATTATAATCAAGGAGAAAAATATGATTAATATTGAGAATGTTACGAAAACTTATAATGGTACCCATAAAGCCGTTGATGATGTGTCCATTCAAATTAATTCCGGAGAAATCGTTGGATTTATCGGCCCTAATGGTGCAGGTAAAACAACGACCATTAAGATGCTTACAGGGATCTTAGCACCCGATTCCGGATCAATTACCCTTAATGACTTAAGCATCCGTGACCAACCAATTGAAGCGAAGCAACAGTTTGGTTATGTTTCTGATGACCCAAATGCATTTTTAAAATTAAAAGGTATCGAGTATTTGAATTTTATTGCAGACATCTACAATATTAATGAGTTGGACCGCCAACAGCGTATCCAAGACTACACTCAACTACTTGGAATGGATAAAGCATTGAACGATAAACTCTTATCCTATTCCCATGGTATGCGTCAGAAAATTATGGTTATTGGGGTTCTTCTTCATAATCCATATTTATTAATTCTTGATGAACCCTTAACTGGACTTGATCCACAATCCTCTTATATTTTAAAAGAAGCAATGCGTGAACACGCAAATCAAGGCGGTGCTGTATTCTTCTCAACCCATGTTCTTGAAGTAGCCGAAAAGTTATGTGACAAAGTCGTTATCATTAACCACGGTCAAATTGTATATACTGGTACTCTAGAAGCCTTAAAATCTAGCTACAACCAATTATCACTTGAAGAAATCTTCTTGGAGCTGACAAAATGAATCGAATTCTGACACTAACCAAAACAATGTTGAAAACAACGACTTATGATTTTACACAACAACTATCCACAAAGAAAAAAAGGAATTCAAAATTTATGATTCTCATATTTGCATTACTTTTTATCTATCTTGGTGGAATCATCTTTTATCTTTGGAACACGCTCATTAAATCGTCCGTTTCATTAGGACAACCTGGCATCGCAATCCATACATTATTCGCAAGTGCAAGTGTCTATATACTAATTATTGGTATTCTTGTCGTTCCCGGTATTTTCTACTTTTCAAAGGATATTGAACGATATTTAGTACTTCCAGTCAGTGCTTCTGATATTTTGTTTGCAAAATTCATTACAAGCTTAGTGACCATGTACATCAGTGCAGCCATTATTTTTATTCCCTTCGCAATTGCATATATTGTGAATGCTAAGCCGGATATATTCTTCATTATTCGATTTATTCTCAGTTCACTCATGATACCCATCATTCCATTTACACTATCACTAGTCTTTATGATTCTCATTTTGACATTTGTTCCCTTCTTTAAGAATAAAGATGTTTACACCTATGTCTCTACATTCTTCGGTATTGTACTTGGTCTTGGTATGGCATACCTAGGCCAAACATCAGGAACCGGTGGTGCTGATTTTCTAGCTAATGTCATGTCGAGCATCGCTTCAGGAGACAATGCCTTATTAAAAGTACTCAACGGTGTCTTCCCTACTATCCCTTTACTTTCTCAAGGGGTTGTTTATGCCGATTATGGAAAAATGATCTTGGGAATTGTTGTATCGATCCTCAGCCCATTCTTACTCGTAACACTGGTTCAAAAGTTATATTTCAAAGGGGTTATCGGTATCGACGAAGCCACTTCTAAGAAAACCGCATTAACATCTGAAGCATTTCAAAAATCTACAAAACAAAGATCTGCGCTTCGATCAATAATGCGCTATGATATTCGAAACATCCTTCGAACACCAACATTTACCACGAATTATTTCGCAGGACTTATTATTATACCGGTATCTTTTGTCATTCCATTGTTTATAGGTATATCAAAGTCCCCAGTCTCCATTACCGAGATCAATCAGACAGTACAAGAAATTATGAGCACCAATTTCTACAGCCAAGCCTTTTACGTTAAATTTGCATTAGTAGCCATAATTGGTCTTTTAGTCTCATATTTTATGGCCAATGTCGGTATGATTACCGCAACGTCTATTTCTCGGGAGGGTCGCACACTCCAACAATTCCAAGCAATGCCACTTGATTTTATGACCTTAGTTCACGCGAAAATACTAATCGGTGCAATCATAACTGTCATTCCTACTTGGATTATCGGAATCGTAATTGCCGGCTTCCTTAAATTAAATGTCGTATATGTATGTATCTTCATCTTGAGTTCCTTTTTGGGTTCAATCCTTTCCAACACAAGTGCCATCGTATTGGATGTATTTTCGCCAAAACTAATTTGGGACAATGAAACACAAGCGATTAAACAAAATTTTCTTGCTGTAGTTCCGCTATTCTCCTCTTTTTTAATTATTGGAGGATTTGTGTTTGCAGCGCTTAATTATAATCCAATTCATGTAATATATATTTTTGGTCTTATTCTCATGATTCTCAGTTTTCTCGTGTATCAATTGATAAAGAAACTGGTTTATAAAAGACTGCCACAAATCATTGAAACACTCTAATAAAAAAACCTTAACACTGAAACATAAGTTTCGGAACTGACCTAGTTCCGTGGGACTAAAGAAAAAACCAAGTTAGGATGAAGTTAACCGATAATTTACGGGCGATTGATATCCT
This sequence comes from Erysipelothrix amsterdamensis, assembly GCF_940143175.1. Taxonomy (NCBI): domain Bacteria; kingdom Bacillati; phylum Bacillota; class Erysipelotrichia; order Erysipelotrichales; family Erysipelotrichaceae; genus Erysipelothrix; species Erysipelothrix amsterdamensis. Next base: position 1,073,941 of record NZ_OW659496.1, read on the forward strand.
AGCTTTTCTTGTATTCGATTTTCATTGTAATATTTTAAATAGTTTATCACAGTTTGTGATACAATTTCAGTAGAACCCTTTAGTTCTGGGTTTAATTCGAATGTTTCACACTTTAGAGAGGCATGAAACGATTCGATAGGAGCATTATCAGCGGGTGTCCCCTTACGGGACATACTCATGGTAATGCTTTTATTTTTTACTCTAAGTTGATACTCTTTTGATGTATAGACACTTCCTTGATCAGAATGAAGAATACATGGCTGAACGATATCCGGAAGTTGATTTAATGTATCAACCACACATTCTAGGTTTTGTCTGTCACTCAATGTAGACGCAATAATCTCACCATTATATAAATCCATGATCGTAGATAAATAGAGCATTTTATGGCCATAAGGGATGTAAGTGATATCTGTCACCAATTTCTCTAGAGGACGTAGTGATTTAAAGTCGCGATTAATGATATTGGGCATAATGATCTTCGGATTTTTGTTTTTTCGATACCGTTTGACCTTAACACGGCATTGACATTGGTGTTTCTGCATTATCTTTTGAACAGTATTCTTATTGATAATTCTTTCTTTTCGAATTAATGCAGTTATTTTTCGATATCCATAACGAAATTTATTTTCTTTACAAAGTTCAATTACTAATGCTTCATTGACAGAATAATTATTAGAATCTAGTTGCTCTTTTTTAGTCCAACGGTAATACGTTGACTTAGGTACCCCAAAAAGATTCAAGATATCTTTAATTGATACAGTGTTGCGATACTCTTCAACGAGCTTGATGATTATTTCAGGAACCACATCCTTTCTCTTTCCAAATACTTTTTTAATAGTTCAATTTGTTGCTCCAAAGATTTAATTCTAAGTCTTTGTGTTTCTTCGACCGTGTCTCCTTCAGGCCCTTTTCCAAAAGTATATTGCTTGCCTACAGGTTGAGAAAATCGATAGTGTTCACCATTTCGATACCATCTCCACCATGTTTTGACTTGTGTTACATTTTTTATTCCAAGTTCAGTCTGAATAAACCTGCTTGAGTATCCTGCCAATTTCATTTCTATAACTTTCATCTTTGTCTCATAGCTATGCATAGTTCGTGTTCCCATATAAAAACCTCCTATATTGAACTATTTTACAATAATTCTCATACAAGAGGTTTTTTTCTTTAGTCCCACGGAACTAGGTCAGTTCCTTCAAAATCTTAAGGTTTTTTATTGTTATTAAACTATTAAAGACTTCAGATTATTTTGATAAGCTCCCCTTAAAGTAGACACCCGAAATAAATAAAATCGGGCACTACAAAAAAGGAGGAGCTTTTTCTATGGGGAGAAAGAATAAATATCCAGCCGAAATAAAAGAACAAGCAATTAATGAATATTTGAATGGCATAAAAGGTGCACCAGAAATAGCTGAAGAATTATCTATTGATTCTAGTACATTACGTAGTTGGGTGAAAAAGTATCAAACTTATGGTATTGAAGTTTTTTCAGATAAAGATCGAAACAAAAGTTATTCGAAAGAGCTCAAGGAATCCGCAATTAGGGATTATCTTGAAGGCGCAGGTTCTCTTAAAGATATTAGTATTAAATATGGTATAAGTTCCCATGAGGTTTTGCGCGGATGGATAAAAAAGTATAATAGACTTGAAACTATAAAGGATTACGATCCTAAAGGAGAAGTCTATATGACAAAAGGTAGAAAAACAACAATTGAGGAGCGTCAGGAAATTGTCGCATATTGTATTGAACATGACTACGATTATAAGGGGACTGCTGAGCGCTATGAACTTTCTTATGCTCAGGTTTATCAGTGGGTGAAAAAGTATAACGAATTGGGAGATGATGGTCTTCTTGATAAACGTGGCAAGCGAAAACAAGAAGATCAACTTAGTAATGAAGAACGTTTAGAACGTAAAGTAAAACTACTTGAAAGACAACTCGAACTGAAAGAACGCGAGAACATTCTATTAAAAAAAGTGAAGGAAATCGAAAGGGGGCGATATTCTCCAAAGCAAAACAAGAAGTAAAGTATCTCGCAGTGCAGGAACTACATCATAAACATGGCTGGAGTATTCAGTGGATGTGTAAGGTACTTAAAATCGCAAGAAGTAGTTATTATAAATGGACGCATCGTGTTGAAACAAGCAATGAAATTGAAAATCATGAGCTTTGCAATCTCATTCTTGATTATGATGAACTATTTGGACATATCTTAGGCTATCGACGCATGACGGATTGGATCAATGAGTTGAATAGCGTTCAATATAACTCGAAGAGGATTCATAGACTCATGAAGATGCTAGGGGTGAAATCAGTGATTCGTCAAAAGTCTAAAAAATATTCACGAAGCACTCCTGAAATCACAGCTGAAAATATTTTAAATCGAAATTTCTTTGCCGCAAAACCGAATGAAAAATGGCTGACAGACGTCACAGAATTTAAGATTAAAGGTTCAAGTAAGAAACTATATCTCAGTGCGATTATTGATCTTTATGATTTAAGTGTTGTGGCGTATCAAATAAGTGATCGGAACAATAATCAACTTGTGTTTGATACTTATCATAAAGCTATCGCGAGATATCCAGAGGCAAAACCTTTATTTCACAGTGACCGCGGATTCCAATACACAAGTAGGGCATTTAGGAAACAGCTAGAAGATCAAGGAGTGATGCAAAGTATGTCTAGAGTGGGACATTGTATTGATAATGGTCCTATGGAAGGATTTTGGGGAACAATCAAATCAGAAATGTACTACCCTAATGAATTCAGTACAAGAAGCGAATTGAAGAAAGCAATTGAAGTGTATATTGATTTTTATAACAACAAGAGACTTCAGAAACGCTTCAAAAACAAAACACCAATGATGGTTCGAACTGAAGCGCTAGGAACAGAGACACCTGTAGTCTACGCGATTCCAACTAACAAGAAGATTGAAGCTTACTGGTCAAACATTAGAGAAAAACAAATGCAGTCACTTGTAGCATAAAAAAGATGATTCATCATAAAGTGATAAATCATCTTGGATATTTTATTTATTTCACCTGTCTACTTGACAGGGAGCAGTTCATTTATTAAAGATGTCTTTTGCTTTATCGGTCAAATCTTCAGCGGTTTCTTTAGCTTTATCGGTCAAATCTTCAGCGGTTTCTTTAGCTTTTTCCGATAAATCTTCTGCCACTTCTTTACCCTTAGTCACTGCATCAGCAGTCATATCGCGACCTTTTTCCAATACGTCTTCAGCAGCTTCTTTGGCTTTTCCACCAAATTCATTCATCTTTTCAGATGCTTCTTTAGTTACTGATTCTGTTTTTTCACCAAGATCTTCAGCGGTTTCTTTGGCTTTTGTACCCAAATCATCAGCAGAGCTCTTTGCTTTTGCTGCAAGTTCTTTTGCTTTGTCTAATAAATTTCCCATATAATAAAGCCTCCCTTTTTGTATATGTTGATTATATCGTACATCATACGAATCAATCAAAGCTTTTGACTTAATCCTTACATTCTTCATCAAAGGTTCACAAAAAACCTCCAGTACTTAAACTAGAGGTTTTTAGAATTAATCTTCAAATTTTACGTTGTGATATACTTCTTGAATATCTTCAACTTCGTCAAACATCGCTTGAATTTTTCTGAAATTGTCAGCATCTTCGCCTTCAACTGTTACGTATTCATTTGGTAAATAGGTAATTTCAAGCACATCAAATTGAATTTCACCCAACTTACTTTCGAGTGCTTCTTTTGCTTTATGAAGACTTGTCGTATCAACAGTAACAGTCATATGACCATCTTCTTGTTCAATATCGATAAGGTCTACTTCATTTTCTAAAAGAATTTCCATAATTGTTTCTTCATCACTGGATTCAAATGACAACAACCCAACGTGCTCATATCCGTGAACTACGGAACCATTAACACCGATCTTACCTTTAGATTTTGTAAAGCAATTTCGAACTTCACTGTATGTACGATTATCGTTGTCTGTTAAACATTCAACGATAAATGACGATGCACCCGGTCCAAACCCTTCATAACGTACAGCATGATAGTTCTCTTCAGAACCACCCTTAGCTTTATCAATCGCACGTTTAATAACATCGGCAGGAACTTGTTTAGTTCTTGCTTCATCAATGATGCGTTTTAAACCCACGTTCATCTCAGGATCAGGAATACCAGCCTTAGCTGCCATATAAATTTCTTTTCCATATCGTGAATACACTTTCGTTTTAGCGGCCGCTGTCTTTTGCATCGACGCCTTACGAACTTCAAATGCTCTACCCATATTTTTTACCTCCTAATGTTATCGCACTTCAACGTTGAAACGTTTTGTTAGTTCTTCAATCACTGCACTCATTATATCATTAATTTCCTCTACCTCGAGGGTACGGTCTTGCCCAAAGGACAATTGGAATGCAATGGATTTTTTATTTCCTAATTTTTCTGATGTAAATACATCAAAGACATTTAAATCAACCAAATATTTTCGAGATACTTTTTCAATTGATTGAATTAAATCACTTACCGAAACTTCATTATCACAAAGAATCGCTAAATCTCGAGTCATAATTGGATATTTTGCTACTGCAGTCGCTTTTATAGCACCTGCTTTTTGTCCTAAAAGATAGTCCAAATCAATTTCTAAATAAATAGGGTCTTTTAAGTCGTATTCTTTTGCATAAAGAGGATGAAGCTGACCAATAACCCCTAAGTGTTTACGGTCAAACAGAATTTCTGCACTCTTGAATGGGTGGAATTTTGAATCATCAAATCCACTTGGCTTGAACTGGAATCTTTTTTCATTAAAACCTAACGTTTCAAATAATTCCATAATCATTCCTTTTATAGTGTAAAAGTCTAAAGGAATCTCAGTTTTCGTCCAATTTTGATTAAATAACGATCCCTGTCCAATAACTCCCAAACGATTTGATTTCGTCCCTTCAGCATATACTGAAGACTGTTCGAAGAAGAGCACATCTGAAATCTTGTGAGCATTATTATATGCTAAAACCTCTACCATCGATGGCAACAAGTGTGTTCTTAGATATGCACGCTTGTCACTAATCGGATTCGCTAAACGAATGGGTGTTCCTAAACTTTCCGAACCAACAGTCTTTGATTCATCCACAAGTGTATAGGATAGAATTTGATCAGCACCAAAACCAAGGAGAATATCTTCAATCATTCGTGTCTTAAGTTGGTGATCATTTAAATTACCGAGTGTTAAATCCATTAATGGTAATGTTTCATCCATGACATCATATCCGACAATTCGGATCACTTCTTCAATTAAGTCTTCCTCAATGGCGATATCTTTACGATACGACGGTATTGTACATACAATTCTATCATCAATATTTTTAGGATTAAAATTAAGACGTTCGAAAACATTTATAATTTCTGATTCTTCTAAAGATGTACCAAGATATTTATTGATGCGTTCAACGGTAATTGATACCTCAACCGGTGTACTATCAAGTGAACCCCATTGAACAGTCTCTTCTAGTGCTGACGCACTTGCATACTCTAGTAATAGCGAAACTGCACGATCCATCGCTTGTTTTGAAGCGTTATTATCCATCGGTTTGGTATAACGTGTGGAAGATTCACTGCTTAAACCTAAACGAGTTGCAGTTTTACGAACTGAAACATGGTTGAAACGTGCGACTTCAATCACAAGTCCTCTAGAATGAGGTTGAATCATGGAATTACCAAGACCCATAATCCCGGCAATACCTACTGGTACTGAGCCATTCATAATAACAAGATCGTTTTTTTCTAGATCATATGTTTGACCATCAAGTGCTTCTACGGTTCCTTCAAAATCATCACGAACTGATAAATCTTGATTTTTTAAGAAATCAATGTCGTAAAAGTGCATTGGATGACCTGTTTCAAGCATCACGAGATTTGAAATATCGACGACATTATTAATTGGTTTGATTCCCGAACCAATAAGTGCTTCACGAATCCAATCTGGAGAAGTTCCGATTGTTATATTACCAATCACTTTCCCCAAGAACAGAGGTGATTTTTCAGTGTATGATTGAATCTTAAGTTCTGTCTTACTACCAATTTCTGATGCGCCATCAAATTGAGGTAATGTAAGTTTACGTCCAAATAATGCGCTCACTTCATGCGCAATTGATATAATCGACATGAAATCAGATCGGTTTGGAGTTTGAGATATATCAAGAATTTCATCATCTAAGCCAAGCGCAACCGCTGGATTACTACCAGGTTCTGCTTTAGGAAGAACTACAATCCCTGTTTTTTGTTCTTCTGTTTGGAATTTTTCAGCAACACCCAGTTCATTCAGAGAACAAATCATTCCATTGGATTCTACACCACGAACTTTTGAAGCCTTGATATTAAAATCACCCGGCAAGACGGCTCCTACCTGTGCCACGCAAACATATAAGCCCGCTTTAATGTTTGATGCGCCACATACAATTTGCTCAACACGGTCACCTAAATCGACTTGACAGACGTTTAAATGATCACTGTCCTCATGTGGAACACATTCCAATACATGACCAACAGTTAAATGTGTTCCATGAATTAACGGTTCAATTCCTTCAACTTCTAAGCCTGCGTTTGTTAAGGTATCCGCAAGTGTTAATGTGTCAATATCTGCAATATCAACATATCTATTCAATAATTTTCTACTAACTAACATTCTAACCTCCTACTCAAAACGCTTAAATTGATCAATGAAACGTTTATCATTTGTATAAAATGATCGGATATCATCAATACCATATTTAAGCATCGCTATACGTTCAACTCCGATACCAAAGGCAAATCCCGAAAGTGTAGGATCATCGTAACCTGCAGCACGCAGTACATTAGGGTGAACCATACCACCCCCAAGAATTTCAATCCAACCTGTATCTTTACAAATACTACAGCCTTTACCACCACAGATATGACATGTTACATCAATCTCTACACTTGGTTCTGTAAATTGGAAATAACTAGGTCTAAAACGAATTTCACGACTTTCGCCAAACATTCTTTTGGCAAAAAGGTTTAAAGTACCTTTTAGATCCGATAAAGTAATTCCATGACCCAATACTAAACCTTCCATTTGAACAAATTGATGGGAATGTGTCGCATCATCATCATCACGTCGATATACTTTTCCAGGACAAATTACTTTCACAGGAACAGATGGTGCATATTCTTCGAGTGCACGCATTTGAATTGCAGTTGTGTGGGTTCGAAGTAAGGTATGTTCGTCAATAAAGAATGTATCTTGCATCTCACGAGCTGGGTGATCTTGTGGAATATTGGCACGTTCAAAGTTATATAAATCAAGTTCAACTTCGTCACCTTCTACAACTTTATAACCCATCTCCCTAAAGAAATCTTCCATTTCTCGGCGCATAAGAATGAGTGGATTTTGACTTCCTTGTTTAAATTGAGTTCCAGGTAATGTCACGTCAATCGCATCTTTAGCCATATCTTTTTTTAATTTAATAGCCTCTAAGTCTGTTTGCTTCTCTTTAAGCGCAGACTCAATACTTTGTTTTGCTTCATTTACACGTTTACCAAACAACGGTTTTTCCTCATTTGATAAATCCTTCATTTGTCCCATAACTTTCGTTAGAAGACCTTTCTTACTTAGATATTCAATACGAACATCATTTAAGTGCTCAAGAGTTTGTGCATTTTTGATTGCTTCAATCCCTTGATTCATAATCTCTTTCAAGTCCATATAAATCCTCCTTAAACATAAAAAAAACCGCACGTCCAGGAACGTCAAGCGCGGTACCATCCTGATTTATACAAAAAATGTATACATCTCTTCGTTTTTAACGCAAACGAAACGTAAGTGATTAGCTTCTCTCCAAGATGAATTCGCAGGTTATCAATCAATAGTTCCATCAACCCTATTGTTTCTATAAAAGATCTTGCCTGTTACTAATTCTCTTCAATGATTTTTATCTTCTCTATTATAACTAAAAGCGAAGGTAAATTCAAGATTACCCTCGCTTTAATACAGCTTTTATTATAATAAGTATAACTAATACCCCAACACCTAGAAGGACAATCGTTCCTCCTGGAGCAAGATTGAGAGCATATGATAGCGCAAGTCCGAGCCATACGAAGGTTAAAGAGAATCCAATTGCATAAAGCATTGTGGATCTATAGCTCTTTGATACCTGCATAGCACACGCTGTAGGAATAACCATAAGGGACGAGACAATCAAAGCACCCACGATTCGAGATGCAATCGACACCGTGATTGCGGTAAGGATCGTGAATATCAATGAAATACGGTTCGTATCAATACCGGAAAGAAATGCGGATTTTTCGTCAAAAGCGAGGTAAAAAAATTCACGATAGTATCGAATCGATACTCCAATAACAACTAAACTAAGTAAGATTGCAAGGAAGTTATCACTATCACCGATTGCGACAATGCTACCAAATAAAAAACTATTAAAATTCGCTGGATTTTTTACAAAACCAAGCAAAACACCAGACAAACCGATTCCAAAGGACATGATAATCGCAATCGCAAGTTCTTGATATTTTCCGAATTTCTTCTGAATAAACTCAATACTCAATGCAGCAACCAAACTTAATGCAATCGCCCCGACAATCGGATTAAACCCGAGAATCAATCCAATTGTAATTCCACTTAGTGAAACATGCGATAATGCATCACCAATCATCGACATTCTTTTGAAAACAACTACTACACCAATAAGTGGTATAATCACGGCTAACAAGCCACCAACAAGAAATGCCGTGCGCATAAATTCATATTTAAACATGTGTCATCACCTCTTGAACCATACGATTTTTCACTTCAAAAACGCGGTTAATTTTTTGTACATCATGGTCTAAGTTGTGAGTTACCATTACAATCGTCATTTTTTGGTCCTGATTCAGTTTTTCAAGGAGTTGATATAAATTTGTTATCGCCTCTTGATCCAAACCATTGGTCGGTTCATCTAAAAACAATATCTTAGGCTCTACAATCAATTCTCGTGCAATTAACACTCGTTGCAATTGCCCACCTGAAAGATTGTTAATCATTTCTGAAGCATATGCTTCCATACCAACGCGCTCAAGTGCTTCAAGTGCACGTTTTTTTCGAGACTTATTATAAAAATTAAAAAAACTCCCTTTAGAAAGTCTAAGCATAACGATTTCCAACGACGTTGCCGGAAAATCCGCAACACTCAGCAATCCGCCTTGTGGCACATACCCTATAGAATCAAACTGACTAAACGTATCTATTGACTCCCCCAAAAGTTTTACCGTACCCGATTTTGCTTTCTCAAATCCCAAAATAACTTTAAGAAGCGTCGATTTTCCTGATCCATTTGCCCCTGTTAGAGCTACAAAATCTCCCTCATCAATCGCAAAGGACACGGACTCTAAAATATTGTTTTTAGAATATGAAAAATCCATATTCTCTAATTTAAGTATTGATTTCATGCCATCTCCTTGTTAATATTTTTTTTATTTTTCATCTATAAATTTAATCTATTTTAGAAACATCTTACCAAAATATACGAATTACAACCATATGCAAATGGTTCGCAACAACTATTATATGTTTGATTTAATTCTGTGTCAACAACAGTTATGCGTTTACGGTCATATCACTCAAATTTCATTTTAAACATTGGTATAATAAATGTATACATTAAGGAGGATTATGTATGAAAGTTGTAGTTATTGGTTGTACACATGCAGGTACATCCGCAGTTAAAGCAATTATTAATGAAGACCCTACTGCTGAGGTAAAGGTATTCGAACGTAATGATAATGTTTCATTTTTATCATGTGGAATTGCTTTATATATCGGTGGTGTTGTAAAAGACGCTCAAAGTTTATTTTATTCAAGCCCTAAAGAACTTGCAGAATTAGGTGCAAACGTAAATATGGAACATAATGTTACAGATATTGATGTTGAAGCAAAACGTGTATCTGTTACAAACTTACTAACAAATGAAACTTTTGAAGAAAGCTATGATAAGTTAGTCCTTACGACAGGTTCATGGCCAATTGTGCCACCAATTCCAGGAATTGAAGCTGAGAATATTATGTTATGTAAAAACTATAATCAAGCTCAAGAAATCATTGCACGCAAAGACAAAGCTGAAAAAGTTGTTATTGTTGGTGGTGGATATATCGGAATTGAACTTGTCGAAGCATTCGGCGAATCTGGTAAAGATGTAACTTTAGTTGATGGACTTGATCGCATCCTTAATAAGTATCTAGATCCAGAGTTTACAGATGTATTAGAAGCAGACCTGACAAACCGTGGTATCAAACTTGCACTTAACCAAACAGTTCAAGAGTTTAAGTCTGATGATAATGGAAATGTAAGTCAAGTTATTACTTCTGCTGGAAGCTATGATGCAGACCTCGTAATTATGTGTGTAGGTTTTAAACCAAGTACAGAATTAATTAAGGATAAAGTTGAAACCTTGCCAAATGGTGCAATTAAAGTGAATGAATATATGCAAACAAGTCGTCCTGAAATCTATGCTGCTGGGGATAACGTAGCGGTTCACTATAACCCAACAGGCGACCACGCTTATATTCCTCTTGCAACAAATGCAGTTCGAATGGGTACACTTGTAGGAAAGAATATTATTGAAAACAAAGTTAAATACCGTGGAACACAAGGTACTTCTGGATTATACCTTTTCGGATATAATATTGGCTCCACTGGAGTTACTGTTAATTCAGCGCCTTTCTTTGGCTTAGACGTCGACTCAGTACTGGTTAAAGATAATTACCGTCCTGAATTCATGCCTACAACTGAAGAAGTAATGATGAAACTTGTGTACGAAAAAGAAACACATCGTATTGTCGGAGGTCAAGTAATCTCAAAGTATGATATCACTCAATCCGCAAATACACTTTCACTTGCTGTTCAAAACAAAATGACAATCGAAGATTTAGCTTATGTTGACTTTTTCTTCCAACCACATTTTGATCGTCCTTGGAACTACTTAAATATACTTGCTCAAGCTGCAGTAGAAAAGGAATCCAAAAAATAATTAGAACTATCGTATTGATGAAATTAGAAATTCTTTCATCAATACGATTTTTTTATGTATGTTTGCCTTCTTAGAAGTGCATCTTTTAAAACTTGATGAAACAAATTGTTGTTCCAAATGTTTAAATGTGCTTCTGGAATACTTAATTCACTAATATATCTAAAGAATGTCGGTATCGTCTCCACAAAAACTTTACGACACGAAGTTGCCCTCTGATTTCGATAATCCGTAACAGAATAACATGTATTATACGTTCCAGGTATCCTCACATTAACATTATTTGATGTAACCTCAATTCGATCTGAAATATTATTATGATCGTAGTCAACTGCACTTACATTCTCAAAAACATCATAAGGCTGATATTGATTGATTGAAATCGGTTGAGCATCGAGCTTTGGCATTCGATTACGTATTTTTAGTTTCAAATTCCCTCCAGTATAGTTCACAAATGTACTTGGAATATAAACTGTAACTTCATTCCCCTCAACCAACCGTTGCCGCCCATCAACACAACCTGATTGTTTTGCGCCAACTTTGAAGTAAGAGACAATCCCTTTATACTTAACAACATCTTTAATTTTTTGAAACATTGCACCTTGTCTATAGAACGATGTATTTCCATGAGAACGAGAACAATACTGTCCATACTCTACAACCTTGCCTTCATAGGACGGGAATGGTGTAGCTGTCGCGATCAGAGTATGATAGTACACTGTAATTCCTCCTTGTTTAAAAACTGAGTCAATCGAATAGTCTTTACCGTCGTATTGATGCGATAGAGATTTCATGCTCGTTAGATATAGAGGCACCTCTACGGTACGATGTGTTTGTTGATGGTGTATTTCAAGCGACAACGCGTAATCACCTTCTATCAAGGTGTTAAGGGGTATCGAGCCATAAAAACCTACATTTTCATAATGATGATTGCAGGATTCTTGGCTTATCTGGTTATCCTCACACAACCGATAACCGCGATAAGACATGAATCGAGTAAGATTTACAGAATCTAATGACATTTGGAATACTTTATGTGAAGGACCCTTCACATGGAGCCGAAATGAGTGTGTCGAAGCATCATAGTAATTTTGATAGTCTCTTATAAAGGCCCATCCTTTCAAATAAAGCATTCCCTTGTCAAAATTTACCTCAAGTAACTCATTTGGAACTTTTTGTCGATCGTCGATATATTCACAGGTAACCTCTGTTGCGAAAGCAAACATAAATATAAATAGAAAAAATAAATAACAACGCATAATCATCCCCCTATTTAAGTAAACACGATTCCTAGTAAGACATAAAAAAAAGACACACGTGGTGTCTTAATCATTGCGACGATTATAGATTGCAATATATCGAAGAATACTTAACAGAGTTCCAACTAACGCAGCTACATAGGTAAGCGCCGCTGCCGTTAACATTTTCTTGGAACCTTGAAGTTCTCCAGAATCAAGCAATGATTCTTGCTCTAAGATTTTAATTGCTCGTAATGATGCATCAAATTCCACAGGTAGCGTTACTAATTGGAAAATCGCAATGACACATAATAGAATAATTCCAATTTTAAGAAACTGTGGACTTCCAAACAAACCAATCATAATCGGAATCATACTGAATTTACTTGCGACAATCGCAAACGGTAAAACTTTATTACGTAATGCAATAAATCCATAATTCTCAGCATGTTGAATGGCATGACCACACTCATGAGCTGCGACTGAAACTGATGCAATACTTGTTTCATGATAAACCTTTGGTGATAGAGCTACAACTTTTTTTGTTGGATCATAATGATCACTCAATTCACCACCATTAGATTCAACAACTTGAACATCGTCAATATTTTTAAGATCTAAAATTCGACGTGCAACTTGCGCACCGGACAAATGTTCAAATGTATCCACTTGGCTGTATTTGCTGTAAGCAGATTGAACATACATCTGTGCAGCAAAAGATATTATAGCGGCAAGGATTACAAATCCATAACCGACACCCATTAAACCCATACTAACCTCCACTATAGAAAAAGGAGACAGGCTCCTTTTTTAAAATCATTAATTATTTAACTGCGTCTTTAAGAGCTTTCGCAGGTTTGAATCCTACACTGTGTGATGCAGCAATGCGGATTTTTTCTTTTGTTTGAGGATTAAAACCATCACGTTCTGCACGATGACGAACCTCAAATTTTCCAAAACCAGCTAAATCGACTGTTCCCTTATTTTCGAGAATTTCTTTTACCTCGTCTAGGAATGTTTCGATAAATTCATTTGCTTGTTTTTTACTAATGTCTAATTTGCCAGCGATTGACTCGCTTAATAATTTCTTGTTGTATGTTTCACTCATATTGAAACCTCCATTTCATAATCAAATAATAGCATTATAACTGCTGTCTGACAAGTTAAATACGCTCAGGTTTCAAATCTCTCACCATTAATTCACTTATGGCTTCAGAAGGGCATTTTTCTTCATATATAATTTTATATATTTGTTCAGTAATTGGCATATCAATGCCCTCTTCCACTGCGATTTCATAAACAACTTTTGCAGCGAAAACACCCTCTACAGTTTTTGTATTATGATCTAGAAATCCAACAGCTGAATTTTTTTGACCAATCTCCATCCCTGCTTGGAAATTTCGTGAATGAATCGATGTAGCTGTAACGACAAGATCACCAACACCACAGAGTCCAAGATAGGTTTCAGGTTGTCCACCCATGTGAACACCAAACCGTTGCATCTCAGTCAAACCACGAGTTATTAATGCAGCACGTGCATTATCACCCGCATCCAATCCTGCAGCGATTCCACTTGCAAGTGCAATAACATTCTTGATAGCAACACCATATTGTGATCCAATTACATCATCATTGGTGTAAACTCGAAAATAATCATTTGAAAAGAGAACTTGAATTTCTTCAGCAAGAACAGGGTTATCCGACACTGCATTGATTGTTGTGATTTTTCTCAATACAACTTCTTCTGCGTGCGAAGGACCGATTAAACTCACAACTCCCTTCAATTTATTAGGATCAATGACACGTTTAATAACATGATCAAGTAATTCATGCGTTGTAGGATGCAATCCCTTAGCAACATTGATAATAATAACGGGATGATTTAAATGAGTATTTAACTCGATGCATACTTCTTCTACAGCACCTGTTGGCACTGCAAGAAGTATAATTTGAGAGTCCAATATATCTTCGAAATTTTGTGTAGCATCTAATCGTTCGTTAAGTTTAACACCAGGAAAAAATTCTTCATTTAAATGATATAAATGTACATCTACAACCTGATCCAACTTACGTCCCCACATCATAACTTCATGTCCATTATCCGCTAAGACTTGACCTAAAGCAGTTCCCCAACTACCAGAACCTACAATTCCGATTTTCATTAAGCTCCCCTCTTTCTAATTAGAATTCTAATTGGTGTCCCTGTGAAATCAAAAGCATTTCTCAGAGCATTTTCTAAATAGCGCTTATATGAGAAGTGACACAACTCGGGATCGTTAACAAATATAACAAATGTTGGTGGCACTGTACTAACTTGTGATGCATAGAATACTTTTAAACGTTTTCCATTGTGTGATGGCGGCGGTGTAAGCATGACAGCATCATGAATTACTTCGTTGATTACACTTGTACTGATACGTTTGATACTGTTAGCATGAACATCCTCGATAAGAGGAATCAACGTATGAACACGTTTACGTGTTAATGCGGATACAAATACAATCGGTGCATAGGATAAGTACATAAACTCACTACGAATAACTTTTTTTACATCTTCCATAGCAGTTTCTTCTTTATCTACAACATCCCATTTATTGTAAACAATAATAATTGGTTTTCCAGCTTCGTGCGCAAACCCAACAACATGTTTATCTTGAGCACGAATACCGGCTTCACCATCGATTAAAAATAACACAACGTCACTTCGATCAATTGCACTCATAGCGCGTAGAACTGAATATTTTTCTACATCTTCATAGACTTTACCGCGTTTACGAATTCCCGCTGTATCAATGATGACATAATCACGTTCGTTCATTCTAAAAGGTGTATCGATTGCATCGCGTGTAGTTCCTTCGATATTTGAAACAATTACGCGATCTTGATTCAACATTGCATTTACTAGTGAACTTTTCCCTACATTAGGGCGACCAATAGCACAAAAACTGAGTTCATCTTCATACATCGTAATCCCATCTTGTGGTAATTTTTTAATAACCTCATCCAAAAGATCACCTAAACCAATACCGTGTTCACAAGATACTGCAAACGGTTCATCATAGCCAAGTGCATAAAACTCATAAATATCCGATACAAATTGAACATCGTCTACCTTATTTGCCGCAATAATGACTGGTTTGTTTGTTTGTCTTAAAAGTCGTGCTATAAATTCATCATCTGTAGTCATGCCTTCTTTAGCACTTACAACAAAAATAATAATGTCCGCTTCATCGATAGCAATATCGACTTGCATTTTAATTTCTTCTTGGAACGGTTGGCCTTCCATCTGAATTCCACCCGTATCAATAAATCTTAAATCCTTTGTTAACCATGTGGTCTTTCCATAAAGTCGATCACGTGTAACCCCTGCTTCGTCATGAACAATAGAAATTCTCTCGCCCATAATTCGATTAAACAGAGATGATTTCCCTACATTAGGACGGCCAACGATTGCTACTACTCCATCAATCATTCAAATTCCTACTCTCTATAATATTTACTATTTGTGATACAACTTCTTCAATTGACATCGATGTTGTATTTATTTCAATGGCATCTTCAACCTTAATCAGTGGTGATTCTTGACGATTCATATCACGCTCATCGCGCTCAATTAAGTCAGAATGAACTGCTTCATATGTCGTTTCAATTCCATTTTTTACTAATTCGTTAAATCTTCTGCGTGCACGTACGCCCGCATCAGCGGTTTGAAATATTTTCACTTCAGCATCTGGAAGAACAACTGATGTGATATCACGTCCATCCAATACAAATCCTTTTTTTGAAGCAATTTCTCTTTGAATTGATACTAAAACATCACGAACTGATCTATGTTTAGATACTTGTGAAGCTGCTCTCGAAACTTCGTCGTTTCGAATAAGAAGCGATACATCTTGACCATTTACTAAAATCATATTCTCTTCGGGTAATTCAATTACCAAATCTTTAACGATGTTAAAGCATGCTTTTTCATCATTTAAATCAATATTTTGATTCAAACAAATAAGTGCAACTGCTCGATACATTGCGCCTGTATCGATATGCACAAATCCTAATTTTTTTGCTAATTGCTTAGCGATGGTGCTTTTCCCCGACGCACTCGGTCCATCAATTGCTATATTAAACACAAAAACTATCCTACTTCCTAAATTGCGCTACAATCAACAACAATACAACAATAATCGCAAGGATTAATAACGAAAGAACGACGTTCAACATTCGATTCGTGCGAACCATCGTCTCGTTCATTTGATCGATGTTTTGTTCTTGATCAATAATTTTATGTTGTAATGTTTGTGTTTGAGCGAGTAATTCACTGCGGAACTTATCCGAATCAAAATCACTATCGGAATAATCTTCCATTGCATCTAATTGTGCCTGCATTTCAAAAATTGAATCATCTTCTTCAGATAAGATATTCTCAAACTCATCCGCATCCAACTCAAATTCTACAGAACCAATTATTTCTTGACCTGATAAATCCGACGATTCTTCTTCGTCATCCACCATTTCTTGAACCGCCATTGCGATTGTTTTTTCTAATTCATCTTCTTCATCAAACGCATTAGCAGTATTTTGTTCTACTGATTTGAATACTATTGTCTCATCAAGATTTGGTAACTCATCAAGATTTACTTCTTCTTCAGCTTCATCCTCAATAAAAACGTCTGCATCCATCGTAGACAATTCTGGATCAATAGCATGTAAAACGGTTGTCATTTCATCATCGTTAAAAGGTTTTGCAATTTCTGATGACTTATTCAACTCGCTTAAAATATTTGCATCGGTATTTTCAAGATCACGATAACCTTTGCGAACATTATACTCTTTGACTTCATCTAAAAAATCTTTGAGATATGCACTTTCAAAAGTATCAAATTGTGGTTCAACATTTGGTTCTTCGCCAACTGAGTTTTCTACTTGAACCTCTTCAATTTGACGTGCATGTGTTGGCTCACGATCTTCTCTGGCTACGACATCCATTTTATCAAACTGATCATCAATTTGGTTCAATCGATTCGCAAAATGTGAGAGATCTGAATTTTCAATATTACTTTCAGAGTCCAATGCAATTTGCTCATGTAAGTCTTGATATTTATTCACTCGAGATTTCATAATATCCAATCACTCCTTGAGATAATTATATCACATTAATGTCCTGTGATTCTATGTAAATGGGGACGTAAAACACTAAAGAAAACGATTAATAGCGTCCCTTTTGCTAAATTAAATGGTAAAAACACCGCAAAGAGCAAATTCCAGGCACCTTCTTGGGTCATTCCATATAAAGGGAATGTTATAAAGTAATTAATAATATTCATTAAAAGTCCACTCGCACACACCGTAAACACATATAACCCAAAACGCTTCGTTTTAGTTTTAGGTTGATACAATGCAATAGGCAACATAATCAAGACTGCATAACTAAAGTTTGCAATTTCACCGACTGGACCAGCATTTTTAGATAAAAATAACATATGCATGAGATTTTTTAAAAAAGCTATCATGAGTCCGGGTCCTGCCCCTAATAAATATCCACCGATAATAACTGGTAAATCACTAAGATCTGCTTGTAATGGCGAACCTGGGAGTACATAAAATTCAAACATATATAGTATCAATGATACTGTTGTCAGCATTGCTATATTAACCATTGTGCGAGTATTATATTTTTTCATATTAGCCTCCTTGTAAAAAAATATTAATACTCAAGGCAAACATGAAAAAAAACTTCTTCCATCCAGACTTTAACTGTCGCCACTTGAATCTAACAAGTTCAACCAAATTGGTTCGCGGGGTTTACCGCCGATCGGGAATTACACCCTGCCCTGAAGTATACAAGATTATTATAAGTAAACAATAGACTAATGTCCAATACTTGTACTGTGAAATAAAAAAAGCAAATTCAATCCTAATGGTGAATTTGCTTTTAATTTTTTTATGACTTATGCACGACCCGAGTATTTACCATCAGTAGTATTAACGAGAACAACCTCGCCCTCACTGATAAAAAGTGGCACACGAATTTCTAAACCTGTTTCCACAACAGCATTTTTTTGTGCATTTGTTGCTGTATCACCCTTAACTGCTGGTTCAGCTTGCGTAACGGTTAAAGCAATTTTTTCAGGCAAATTCACACCCAGAACTTCTGATTCATAGAAAACAACTGTAATATCTTGGTTTTCTTTCATGAAGTTCATTTCCCACTCAAGACGCGATTTCGCAATTTCTAGTTGCTCATACGTTTCACCATCCATGAAAACAAGTTCTTCACCTGCATCATATAGATATTGCATAACACGCTTATCGATATGAGCTTGTTCAACTTTATCGCCACCGATCATTGTTAATTCCGTAACGGAACCTGAACGCATGTTGCGAACCTTAGCTTTAATAATCATTTGTCTTTGCGCTGTCTTATTATGTGATGTATCCAACACTTGGTATAGGTTGTCTTCATAAATAATTGACATCCCTGCTCTTAAATCATTTGATTGAATCATAATTAATCCTCCATTTTAGTTAAGTTAAAACTTCCATCATCAATTATATCATAAGAAAACCGATATGACCTAATACCATTTATCGAAACATAAACTTTTTCATCTTTTTTTTGTGCTTGAACCTCATAGTACTCATCTTCATACGTGAAATCTTCATCTTCAAAACAAAAATGATCAATTACAAGTCGTTCCAATTCAATACGTTCTTGAATACGCTTGATTGATTCCGATAATCGGTAATGCTTGACATATAGCACAGCTGCTTTACTAATACAAAAACAAAGAACAATAAAAACGAGATGGGTGCAGCCTATCAGATTACCATCCATAAAATTCGAATTTTTCCGATTCAAAAATGTATGTCACCCTACTATCTTTACAACTAAAATCAGTAACATGATGCAGTAATATTTCATAACCGGGTTTTTTGATAATATACTTTCCATTAAAACTGATCTCATTGTTTAAATTATTTTTTTGAAAAGTATACGATTGTCAATGCATTTGACACGTCTACTTCGAATCAGTAATTGTTGCAATTGCAATTCAAAAACAGTATTTTGTTTGACTCGCGGTGCATCCGCAATGAGTTTATAGCTCTGCTCGAGTATTTGATTTAAAACTATCAGCAATAAAGGAGTGATTGCGAGACAAACTAAGAACTCAACAACAGAATAACCTTTATGCATAAAACACACAGAGCAGGTATACCATCACACTTAAAAGACACAAACAATACATCACCTCAATATATGTAAAGCAATTAATCACATCGATACCTTCCAAACCCCAGTTGTAGGACACATGTATAGTTATTGACCCTAATGGTTCCACCTTTATTAATATTACCGTTTGCATTAAACCAATGATTTTCATGAATCGGAACTGTTTCTAAGTGTTCCATAGCACTTAATTGATACTCCAACAGAGCAGGTTCGTTTTTAGATTCAACACGAAACGTAAGAAACATTCGCAGTGATACGCTAAGTATAAATACCACTAAGAGAAACTCACATAAAGTAAAATTCATACTATACTGCTTGACCATCTTCAATTTGGATAACCTCGCCATTAAAACACTTGTATTGATTTTCTCTTAGATAACCTGCATTTATAAGCTGATCAACAGTCGTTGGTAGTTCATCATAATTTATTTTGTACTGCATAATTGCTGCATCAACAATTTTCTTTTGTGCATCACACCCTTTGCGATTAACCATTGTTATTGTTTTTTGGATATTTGGTAACGTCAACATAAATATGATTGCGATAATTGTCATAACGAGCACCATCTCAATAAGCGTAAAACCTTGTTTCATAATCCCTCCATTAGTTTAAGTGGAATCATTACTAGTTCATAGTAAACAACCACAATCATAATTATGTTAATCGAGACAAAAACCCTATAAGCAAAAATCATTTTCTTCAGATGATGTGAAATCAAAACATCCGAGAGGTTTAGACACAAATTAAGCGACCTTTCTAAATCATTAAACAAGAACCCTTCTCGCATATTACTTTTAATTATAGGGTGCAGTGAGGAATGGGTTAAAGCATCAGAAATATCCTTTCCCTGCTCTAACATTCGCTCAATTTCAAAGGCAATCGAACCCGCTAACGTATTCGACAACGAAATACGTAAACACTTGATTGTAGAAAGCGTCGTCTTTGTTTCAGGATAAAGAACGTTATAGAATAGACAAAACTGTTCGGAAATGTACAAAATAATTAAATTACATTTAATGAGTGTATTCAAACCAGCAATTACAATCATCCGTATTTTACGGTGAAAAACAATAAAAGCTATGACAAGACCGAATAGAATAAAAAAAACCTGCAAATAAACGAGTGCTGGACAAAACAAACTTGAAATCGCTGAAAAAAGTGGTTTGGTTGAAAACACCTCAATTTCTGAAATGACTGTTGGTAAAAGTATTTTTTTATAAAAAACGAGCATGACCAGGACCATAAAATGTAGAAATAGCCAATAACCTATAGATTGATGGATCACCTTTAAGCGTTTATATTTACGCGTCAAAACTTCATTATATAGTTTCAAAAGCGTGATACCCGAAACCTTCGGGTACAGTAAATAAAACCTTTTTGGAAGCGTACGCTTAAGATATGCATCAAAAGACATATCGTTAATATTTAAGTATTGTTTTATTTCTTGAAACGTTAACCCTACACTTAAAAGCCTGAAAATCGATTTATCCGTCTCTGTTGTGGTGTAAAACTTTATCGGTAAACGATTGACTGAGTCGATTACGGATTTGAACTTGATCAGCAAATTCATGCTTAAAAACAACTTCTCCTTTCTCTTCTTTTAAATAATGATACAAAATTGCAATAAGTCCTGATTCAATCTCATAATGCGTTGCCCCAAGATCAATAAGCCGATTTAATGTATGGAAACAACTTCTTGAATGAATGGAAGCGCAGACCAGATGCCCCATATTGACAGCACGTATACATAATTTTAAATCAGACATTGTTCGAACTTCTCCATATACGATAATGTCTGCATCCATCCTTAACAGCTGATTCAAAATGTCTTCTTGGGTAAGCCTTGATTCGATGGGTTCCAGTTGGATCACATGGCTATAAAAATGTTCAATCGGACTTTCAACGCTATAGATAGACTCAGATGAAACCTCTTTAAGCGTATTAAACATTGTCGTAGATTTACCTGATCCTGTAGCGCCCGAAAATAAGATGAGTCCTGAACTAGCATTGAAAGATTTTATAAGAGATTTTAGAATTCTTTTATTTGAAATGCATTGGCTAAGAGAATGAATCAATACAATGTTTAAAATGCGTATCACTCCGTTTTTTCTTTCAAATGACTCTATTGTAGCAAATCTAAAAAAATATCTCCGTTCGAATATCATCGTAAAGCTACCAGTTTGAGGTATTTCCTTTTGACTTAAATCAAAGCGAGAAATGTATTTTAAATGCTCATATAACTTGACCGACAAATCATCGTGGATGGTTTTAATTGTCTGTTTATGTCGCCTGAGGCGAATCACCTGGTACATTTCTGTAATATCAAAGTGTATATCTGTTATTGAGTGTGCAATCGCCATTTCGGTTGATATTTGTCAACAAAGTTTTTCAAATATTTACAAATAAAAAAAGAGGTAACCACCATTTTTAGTAGTTACCTCTAATCTCATCTATATTTTACTTGTCGTAGTTTATAAGCCTTATTGTTTCTTTTTTTACATCTACCTTTACAATATCATATCCTGCATTATAAATAGAATTTCCCATAGGTCTATCTTCACTTGCATACCAATAGCTTGGATAGGTTCTTGCTGATTTACAAAGTTTTCTGCCTATAAGTTCTTCCACCTTTGAAAAATCAAGCTCTATTTCTCTGTCTTGCCCTTTCAGATATTCTGTTATCGGTGAAAATCTGCTGTCTTTGTGAATATACTTTTTATCTTCTTTTTCCTCTATATAGGTATCTTCCTTTATTTCATCATCTTTTTCTATCTCAAACTTACCGATAAAGTTAAAGTAAATATCTATCCTTTGAATAAACTTATATCTTTTAAGTTTTTGCTTTTGGTAGATTATTATTTTATCTATCAGTTGATTTATCATTGAGGTTGTGAGTATCGAAAAATCAGTAAAACTCTTAATGGTTTTAATAAACTGTTCTGTGTTATCACTAACGGACTGTAGTTTCTCCGTTACCTCCTCAAGTTCAACTATTTCAGTATTTAGTGTCTTTTGCTCCTCTGTGTATTGAACAGCTATCTTATTAAAGGTTTCATCGTTTATTCTGCCACTTGCATTATCTTCATATAGTTTTACAAACAGCCTATCTATCACAGCAAGCCTATTTTTATCCGCTTTTAATTTCTTTATATTTTCCTTTTGACTTTTCTCCCTTTCTTCAAGTCTTGCTGATATAACGATATTTTTAAATTCTTCCTCATTGTTCTCAATATATTTACTAATATCTTTTAAGGCTTCTAAAATAAGCTCCCTGACTACTTTTGTTCTGATATAATGTGCAGAACATTCATTTCTATGTTTCTGATAGGTTGAGCATACATAATTATCATATCTAACATCTTCTTTGTAATGTCCTGTCCCCTTGCGATTTATCCCTCTTGAATTATATAGTTTTTCTCCACAATCTCCACAAAACAGCTTACCTGTGAGTGGATTTACCGTTCCTTCTCTTGACTGCCTTCTTGTCGTTTTCAAAAGGGAATTGGCAATATCCCATGTTTCTTTATCTATAATGGCTTCATGAGTATTTTCAAAAATAGCCCAGTTTTCTTTTTTATTGGTATATCTCCTCTTATCCTTAAAACTTGGCTTTATGGTCTTAAAATTTACAGTATGACCTAAGTATTCTTCACGCCTTACAATACATTGTATGCTAGTCCCCCACCAACGATAAGGAGTGTCAAATTCCTTGTTTACACGATTTCCATAACCATTCATAGCCATATAGTATGATGGAGAATATACCTTTTCTTTATACAATAAATCTGCTATTTGATAAGGTCCAAGTCCGCTTACTACTAAAGAATAAATTCTTTTTACAACCTTTGCAGCTTCTTCATCAATAATCCATTTGTCTTTATTCTCAGGGTCTTTTTTATATCCGTATATGGCATGACTTCCTGTATGCTTTCCCTCAAGTCCTTTCGCCCTATATACTGCCTTTATTTTTCTACTGGTATCTACTGCATAGATTTCATTGATGATATTTTTGATTGGAATACTTATATCTGTTTCCATATCGGTAGTAAAAGTATCTACATTATCATTTATGGCAATAAATCTTACATTATGTTTTGGAAAAAATTCCGTTGTATAGATACCTACATGAAGATGATTTCTTCCAAATCTTGATAGGTCTTTTACAATTACCGTTCCTATTTCTCCGTTTGCAACCCTTGTTATCATATTTTGAAACTCAGGTCTATCAAAATTCGTTCCGGAATAGCCATCATCAATGAAAAATTCACACTGAAAAAAGCCACTCTGCTTGGCAAACTGGCTTAAAATCTTCTTTTGATTTGTAATGGAATTGCTTTCTCCTTGAAGTTCATCATCTCTTGATAAACGACAATAAAGAGCTGTTTTTCTGTTAGCTTGAATAGACATATTTTCCTCCTGTCTATCAAGCCTACCTACGATACTTGTATTATACTCCTTTTTCATAATTTTTTCCACCGTTAATTGTCGTTATTTTTTATAACTTCCTGCTTAATGATTGATTTCATCTTATCTTTCAGCTCTTTTCCATTTTTCTTACAGAAGATATTAACGGTGTATTTTGTATTTCCAATTTCTTTTTGAATTACTTTAGTCTTTTTATTATCTGTGCTTTCTGTTTGTATAGTATTCATAAATTCCCCTTTCCTTGTAATAAAAAAGCGATTAGAATTTCTACTTTTCCAACCGCCTTTACTCATCTATTAAGTTTTGTGCTTTCTTCAGCTTTTCTTTGCTTTGTATTTTTCTTCTATCAAGTCCCGTTACCCTAAGAGGTAAGCACATCTCTATTATCCTTGAATAAATTCTCCCAAGCATTATATCTTCCTGTTCTTTTTCTATATCCTTAAAATTAAGGTTTGTCGTTATAATGGTCGGTCTTGCTTTTAAGTATCTTGCATTGATTACATTGTAAATCTGCTCTAAGGCATACTCTGTATTTCTTTCTATCCCAAAATCATCAAGTATTAAAAGGGTAGAGCTTGTTATCTGCTCAATATACTCATTTCTATCAAGGTTAAAGCCACCTTTTTGTAAGTCATTTAGTATCTGTGCAAAGTTTCTCATCTTAACCGTATAGGAATATTCTGTAATTATGGCATTTGCTATCGAACAAGCTATATATGTCTTGCCACTTCCTACATTTCCGTATAAGAGTAAACCTACATTGTCCTTTCTTATTTCTTCAAAATGTTTTACATAATTTTTAGCTTTTTTGATGATTTCTTTGTCGGTATCTTCATCAGCATTTTCAAAGGTATATGCTATTTGATTTTTGGATATAAAGCAGTTTTGCCTTAACCTATCTTGTTTTAACAGTTTTTCTCTTTGTTTTTCTTGTTCAGCTCTATCTCTAACACATTTGCAAGCTGTTCTAATAATCATAGGCTTATCTAAGATTGGAATTGCTTTACCGTCTATTCTCTCATTACAAGCCTTGCAATAGATGTGTCCGTCTTTTTCATAGTGAGTATCTTTGTTGTAGGTAAAATCCGTACCCTGAATTTTTGTAGTTATCATATTTTGATTTTCTTTATTATTCATAGTTTTTTCCTTTCTTGAAAATCATCCACAAGCTGTGGACGATTTATAGCATTGTATTTCTCGCACCAGTGGTGCGATATTTTATATATGCCTCTAAAATGTATTTTAAGACTTATTTTTATCTTGGCTATATTCTGATACCTTTTTAAGCCTTAACGCTCTAAAAACGCCTTTCCACCGTCTTATTTGACAGTTATAGGCTGTCGCTATCCTCATAGTTGGTTGAATAGGTTTTAGAAGTTCCATTTTGAATATTTTTCTGTGTTAATTTCTCCTTATCCTGTTCATACCAATTAAGGATTGTTACATAGTGGTCTTTATAGTCTGTGCCTTTACTCTTGATATACCTTGACAGCTTTTCAATCATTATTTCAGTATGACCTTGTAATTTATCCTTTAACTTTTGATATTCTTCGTCGGTTAATCTAATATTTTTATATTCTCCATAAAGAGAAATTGGGGCAACCTGCTCTATTCTCCCCTTATCTATACTAACCTTATCTAATCTACCCTTATCTATACTAGGTTGACCACTTGACAACCTTTGGTTAACCAGATGACAACCAACATTTTCTTCTGAAATATATGTTCCGTTTTCCGTTTGGTAAAGCTGCTGTTTTTGCTCTATATACATAGTCGGCTTATATCTGTCTTTTCTAATAAAATTATTTATCTTCCAATGAGTAATGACTATAATTCCTCTTTCAAAGACAATTACAAAACCTTTTGTAATTAGGATTTTTAAGTCATCATCATTTGCCCCTATGATTTTTATTATCTTCTTTGGATTATCCACAAAGCCGTCATCATCTGCCCTCATTGATAAATGAAAATATAGGCATTGACTACTTAGTGGCATATCCAAAAATAAATCGCTATCCACTATCTTCAGTGAAAACATTCTTTTATCTGCCATTTGTTTCTACCTTTCTTCAATAAAAAAAGACGATAGATTTCTACTTCTACCGCCTTGCATATTGCTATAATTTTTTCATAATTATATATTAAATTTTTAAGTCTTTATTATTTAACATCTTACTAAACATATCATGGTACATATCTTTAGAAGATTCTTCTATCTTGGTAATGCTTGATACCTTATTTCCGGCATCCTTTGATGAGGCTCCGCAAAGATAAAAGGCTTCATTTTCTGTTCCATAATCTATGGCAATATATCTATCGTGATACTTTTTACCGGCTATCTTCAGCTTCAGGTCTATATTAGGATAATCTTTTCTAAAATCATCTAAAATATTTTTTGTAAGCATATCCTTATTTTTAACATTATCACTAAAGACTATGATTTGCGTTTTATCTCTTGCAGCCCTTAAAAGTTCAAGTGTTTTAAGCCCTATATAGTTATCTATAACATAAATGCTTTTCTTTGCCGACTTATATATTTTCGTATAGGCAACATCCGCTTCTATCTTATCTCCGTTCATCAAAAGGAAATGTTTATATGTTTCCGGATCTATAAAATTGTCCATTACCTTTTTCAAATCTTCTTTAGTAGCTAATGTGTTAATCTTGCTATCCATCCTTGCAATATCATTTGTATTTTGGTTGGTTTGAATAGCAATTTGCACTAATTCCTTTGAACCGATAAAATCTTGATTTTCAATGATGAAGTCTTTCATCTGCTTAAATGTTCTAATAAGTGCTTTTGATTGTGTTATAGCAAGTTCACCTTTCAGCACAGTCATAAGCATATAAATACCTTGTTCTGTAAACACGTAAGGCAATGCCCTACTTTTAGGACTAACATTTGCGGTCAAAAAATTTGATCGCAAATCTTCCAACTCAATTTTATCTAATCTAAACATAAAATCATCGTCAAATTTTTCTATATTATTTCTTACCTGTTGATTAAACGCTCTTGTACTGTAACCGTATATTTCTGCTAAATCAGCGTCAAGCATAACTCTCTGTCCACGAATAAGATAGATTTTTTCTTTTATAGTTTTATCATCTACAATTTTTATCTCTCTTTCTTGCTCTGCCACAAAATACACCTCCAATATATTTTTTTAAGTCAACAACCCGTTGACCTAATATTTTTTATCATAATCAGCTTACATCTAATAAGCCCATCCTATCATTACATCTTCAGTTTAATTGCTATAATTATACCAAAAATATTACTTCTTTTCTATCTCTCAGTTTCCTTGTGGATATGGTCTTTGTTCTTGTAATGCTCCTTAGCCCATGCTTTTTGCCTATCCTCTTTTTTAATCTGCCTTTGAAATTCTTCTAATGCCATTTTTACACTTGGTTTTTCTCCTCTTGCAATAGCTTTTTTATAGGCTATTTCTATCTCAATATTTATATCTATTCCAAAGTCTTTATTTACTTCACCAACTACATATTTGATATGGTTTATTTGAGAGATTTCCTCTTTTATAAATTTCTGGTTAAAGGTAAGATGATTTATATCTGTCTGTAACTCTCTTTTTTCTTTCTCCCATTTTTTTGTTTCTATCTTTTCACTTCCACTTAATTTTTTTAGAATAGATTTTGCTCTAATATATTTATCAATTTCTTCTTTATGGGAATTGTAATATTCTTCTTTACTTGCTCCTGCTATTTTGCTGAAGATAGAATTATCAGCTCCCTTGTATCTATCATAGATGGTTTTATATTCTTTCATAATTTTAGCTTGTTTGATTATAGTTTCTATGTTCTTAATTTGCTTATTACAATCCTCTATGCTTTCCTTATTTTCTTTTAGCTTTGTCAATACTTCATCTTTTTTACACTGTATATCTATGATTGTCTTTAAGTTATTACTGCTCATATAGGATAGGGCTTTGACATATTTCTTAGAGTCAAAATGTTCTTTTCTCATTCTGCTGTCATAACTTAAATTTTTAGATAGTTCCTTTTGAATTTTATAGTAGGTTTCAAGATAGGAATAGACATTAAAAAGGTCTGGAGTTAGGTTATATTCTTCTTGTTTTTCTTTAGAAGATCCTTTCAATAAACCTTTTACCATATTTACCAAACTTAAAATCCAACTGCTTATTTCTGCAATTTCTTCTTTTATTTTTTTGAACTCAGCATTTAAAGCTATGATTTTTCTGTTATGATTGCCTCTTTCTGTCTGTATACCTTTTTTCTCCATCTGAAAGCTTGCTGTTCCTAAATGAATTTGTGGAAGTTCTTCTCTGCCTTGTTCTTCAAAGGTGCGTGGGTCTATTCTTTTATCTATATTATTTTTTGCCAAATGCTCATTTGCTTTCTTTGAAAAGTTCTCCCTCCATTCTTTCGCTTTGTCAGGTTCGTTCCAATCATTTAGATTTACTTTTCTTGATTTATAGTTTCCACTTTTTAGTTTTATCTTTTCTCCATTTTCATCAAGGATATATTCTTTTCTGCTTTTAGGTTTCCAATTTCCTTTTTCTTCAATTTCTCTAAGGGTAAGTAAGATATGGGCATGAGGTTGTTCTTCATTATCACTTGCCATAGGATTATGAATATTACAATCTGCTATCATACCTTTAGATGTAAAATTTTCTTCTATGAACTCACTAATGAGTTTTATCCTATCTTCTTCATTTAATTCTCTTGGAAGTGTTAAAAGTAAATTTCTTGCAAGCTGTGAGTTTTTACTTTTCTCTATTTTTTCAACACTATTCCATAGGTATTCTCTATCGGAAAACTCTTTAGGGATATGTTCCGGCAAAAATATTTTCGAAAAAACAAGGTCATCTTTTTTAGAGTAATCATGGACTTTTACATAGTATTCATCTCTTAATTTATCTCTTGCGTTATATGCAGCCTTTGCAATTACGCTATGCCCTTTTGACCTTGAAACTATATCTACATGGGTATGCAAACTTTTTATCTCCAATTTGTTTAGCTCCTTTCCATTTATGATTTTTATATTTTTAGGCATAAGAAAAGCAGATAGATTTTTCTTAAAATTTTTCTATCTGCTAATCTCTATCCGATATTTAATTTTTATATTTTAGTATCTTTATGATGTTAGGTATCTTCGCTCCCTTTTTCAAAGGGCGCAAAGATACACCGTTTGACTACGGTGCTTTGCGTTCCTGCGGAAAGCCTATCGCTCCGCTAAGGAATTCAAAAGGATAAATCCATTTTGAATTGTATAGGGGGCTACTCCCCCTTAAACCCCTGTGGACTTTGTTTTTTGTAGATTTACCAAATCAACAAAAAAGCAAAGTGTTAAAATTATCTCCACTTTGCACCATCAATTCTCATATTTACTTTTCATAAAAGCCACCTATCTAATCTTTATTTTTAATCCTAACTTTCTAAAAAAACATCTTCCATATCTTCATCCGAGTTTTCTACTTTCTGATTTTCTAACCTTTCATTTTCATCATCAGTATTTTTAGTTTCTTCTACATCAATCTCTTTATCTTTAATATGAATTTCCGTAAGTTCCTTTAGCTTTTCTCTGTTCCTGTTATCTGATAGGACATAGTCTAAAAAGGCATAAACTAAATCATTATTTGTGTCTTCTTGCCTGCCTGTAATTTCTCTTTCAAAGGCTTCAAACACTCCGCCTTTCCTTATTTTTCTCTGAGTTTCTGCACTTCTTTTGAGTTTATTTATCTTTTGATTAAGTTGCTTTGCTCTGTTTTGTGCCTTTTCAATTTTGTTATTTTCTTTTTTTAATTGTTCCATCGCTTTTTCTAATTCTTTCATCTTTAAATTCTCCTTTCAAATTTTATAAAATGCAAAAGGCTAAATATCACACTTTCTTTAATGCAACATTTAGCCTTTATTTTTATCAATCATACAATCATCATTGTGCTTGAAAAAGTTTCCTACATTCCATATTTTTATCACACAATTCATCATATTTTCCGCTGTCAATAATATGACCCTTTTCCACAAAATATATTCTATCCGATGATGAAACAGTCGATAGTCTATGAGTAATTGTTATTAAAGATATGTTTTTTTCTTTCAATCTACTTAATATCTTTTTTTCAGTTATTGCATCCAATTGACTTGTTCCCTCATCAAGAATCACTATTTGAGGTTTATCAATTAGCACTCTGGCAATAGCTAATCGTTGTCTTTGTCCTCCTGATAAATTACACCCATTATCTCCAATCTGTGTATTTAATTTAAATGGCATATCACCAATATCATCATCAAGACACGCAAGACTTATAGCTTCTTTAATTTCTTCATCCGTGTGCGTTCTAGTTAAATCAATATTATTCCGTAAGGTATCATTAAAAAATAATTCATCTTGAAGTACAGTACCAAATAAATTTCTGTATGATTTTAAATTATAGTCACTAATCCTTTTAGAATTAATAAATATATTACCTGTGTCCGGATTATATAATGATAATATTAACTTTACTATAGTAGTTTTTCCACAACCCGTCTTTCCTACGAATGATATTATTTCGCCCTTTTTCAATGTGAATGAAATATCACTAATCGTTTTTTCACTGCTGTTTTGAGCATAAGAAAAATTTACATTTTTAAATTCTAAATTTCTAAAATCTGCAATTTCTTCCCCATAAAATAATTCTTCATCTTCATAAACAATTTCTGTTAATCTATCTATAATAGTTGCAGAATACTGAAAATCAAATATATTTTGAATAATAACGGAAAGTGGATTCAAAAACAAATTTCCTAACGCAACAAACGCCATCATTTCACCAACTGTCATTTCATTTTGCCCTATTAAAAAACTTCCAACAAATAAAATGACAAATGTTGGTAACATTCTGTAAGAAAGCATAAAACTCTGATAAAATCCAAGTGTATTTTCTCTCCTATATTCCGAATATATTTGCTTACCATAATACTCATTCCATTTATTAGTTATAGCTTGACTTACTCCCAAAGTTTTCATTATGCTAACATTTGAGAAACTTTCTATTAAGTAGCTTTGAGCTTTTTCTCTTTTCAATATAGAATCTACATTTCTCTTATCCACTGTTCGTAGAAAAAATATAAGAAATACACACAAAACTATCCCAAAAGAATATGTTATGCCAGCCAAAATGATTGAACTTTTTAACATAACTACAGCTACTATAACAATTGTTGTAAAATCAATAAATATCGAAGTTACTACATTGGTAAGGATTTGCTGCAATGAATCAATTCCATTTATCCGAGAAACCATATCTCCTGCTGAACGAACATCGAAAAACTTCAATGGCAGTTTAAAAACTTTTTCAACTATTATTTTCTTTAATGAAGAAACATATTTTTTTTCAAATAAATTTATAATCTTCAACCTGATAAACGAAAGGCATCCATATACAATAACAAAAATAATTGAGCCAGAAATTAGCAACCAAAAATTTGAATTTACACTTTTACCTACAACATCATCAATTATATATCTTGTAATCCATGGTGTAAATAAAGTAAACAATTGGACTATAATCGATAATATTATCACTGTTGAAACTATTCTACGATCTATCAGCCCCATCTTCAAAAAATCAAATCTGCTTATGTCACTTTTTCTCTTTTTAAATCTATCGTTCCTCTCAAAGAATACTATTACCCCTAAAAAAATTTCATTAAATTCATCAATTGTTGAATTTATTTGTCCTACTTGAGGATCAATATAAAAAATTTTATCTTTTTTAATACTATCAATTACTACATAATGGTTATTTTCTACAACAGCTATACACGGAAATTTATCATTAATTGAGTTAATAAATTTATTAGAATTCAATCTTACTGCTTTTCCTGTTAGCCCATAATTATCTGCTAACCTCATCAATTCCTTTATGGATACTCCATCTCTTGAAATATTTGATTCTTTACTCAATTCTGCTATATGTATTTTACAATCATAGTAATGTAAAACCATAGCCAATGCTGCTATTCCACACCCAGTTTCTGAAAGCTGTTGTATAAATCTTATATGTTTCAAAACATGTTCTCCTATTCCAATACCAAAATAGATGGTAAATTAGGGTTGCGTAATTTCAACAATCCATACCCTATTCCAGATAATCCAACCATCATTCCCGGCGAATACTTATATGGTATTCCGCACTTCCAAATCCCCTCTTTTAAATCATTTAATATATACTGCATATATATATCACATTTATTCTTTATTTCTGAATTTCCAAGTATATCACTTGCCAAATTTAAAATTTCTATATTGCCTAAATCTCCATGACAAAGACAATGACTTCTTCCAAATCCAAATTTTAAACTTGTTTCAACTGCGTTGTTTATGTCAAGCCAAATTTTCTTTTTTCGTTCAGCTGTAATCGGTAAATTCATTTTGTATAAATATAGTCTGCTTAACAATATTCCACTTGCTCCATGACACCAAGCCACTGGAATATTATTTTCCAAATCATCATACTTTATACCATCCTCAGTTTCTCTCTGATCTGACCAATTTTTGACATCTGCCTTATAAAGAAGATCTTCATATGATAATGCTTTTTCAATTACATCTACATACCTTTTATCTTCTACATACTCATATAATTTTCCTAATGCCCAAGCTATTCCAGATGTTCCATGTGCAAATCCTCCCAATGGAGATTTAGCAAAAGAACCTTTCCACGCAATACTATTTTCACTCAAGCTAACATATCCTTTAATTATATTTTCTGCATAAGATTTTGCTAAGTCTAAAATATAATCTTCAGATTTAAATTCATAGTATTTTAAAAGTATAGCAATTACCCCTGCTGATCCAATTATAATATCATAATCCTTATCATTAGATATATTCCTTTCACACATTAGCAATATTTCATTTCTAATAAGCTCAATTTCATTTGAATCAAACATTGACCCTAATTGTTCTTCTAAAACAACTAATGAATATATTATTGGTGTTTCTCCCGAAAATCCTCCAAACAGTATTTTTTCTCCATTTTCATCAAACTCTTTTCTTCTCTGATTGTATATTTTTATACTGTTATAGCAACGTTTTATGACTTGCAAATATTTTTCTTTCTTTGTTTCTTTATATAAAAATATAAAGTATACTAATATGCCCGAAATTCCACTATATAAATCCATACTTACCGGAACCATATTCCAATCATTTGTCTTTTCCCCTATGATATTCATATCAATCCAACTAATATCATCTAATTTTCCAACAAATGAATTTTCTATCAAGAAATCAGCTATTTTCTCTGAAATATATAAATAATCTTTTTTTACATCTTCTAAATCATATTTCTTATCAACTTTAACCAATTTCTCATGTTTTATTTCTTTATTCTCTGTAAAATTATACTTAGGATCATAATTCAAAGCAGTAGAAATTAACAATGATTGTATCAACATATCCTTTCCATTCAAATTCTTTATGTTACTTTCAACTAAACTCATTGCATTTTGAACGAAAAAGCCATCTACCTGAGTTCCATAAATATCTTCTATATCACAAGAAGTTATATTTGAAATAAACATTGGAATATCATTTTTTAACATAGACATATATTCTAAATTAGCTAATCGTTCTAACTTATTTTCTTTATCCATCTGAATCCATAACCTAGAAAATAGCATTTCCCTATCTAATGCACTTCGTAAAAAATCAGGGTGAAAAGACACTTGTATCATAGATGAATAAAACTGAGTTGACCTCATTATTTGTCTTGAAAATAGATTTTTATATTTCCCGATTTCCTCAACAAGTTTTTCTTTGCTGTTGTCTTGTAATATTTTTTTATAAGTATTCATGAAACCACTTTTCAAGTTTTTCCTATACTTTGATAAATCAATAGTCTTTTCTTTTATGAATGGATTATTGTTCTTCTTTTCAAGAAAAGAAGTTCTATAACTTATTTTCATTTCATCTGTTAAAATCCCTGAAATACTTGCACTTTCAATTGGAATTTCTTTATCATCTTCATTTGTCATTGCACTAATATCAACGCCACTTTTCCCTTCTTTCCCCCACACTAAGCTAGGGAGAATCCCTACTCTTTTTACAGATTTTTCTATCATTTCGTAAATTTCATCAGAAGCAGTTTCTATAGATGAATACATCGCTTTATTATGAAATATAGTTTCCAAATCTATTAAAACCGGATGACTACCATAAGCAATTATATTTTCATAGTGAATATCATTGCCTCTCAGTATATACAGTATAAACAATAATTCACCCAATTCTTCATAATAATCCCCAACTTCTATTTCATCTGAACAAGCCTTATGGGATATATACTCACTCCATCCATAATCTTCTTTATCTATTACCTCAATAGAATATAACACACTCCCAACAAGGCGGTTGAATGTTTTTATTGTTTCTTGAAAAACTTTATCCAACTTTAGTGAACGTGGCTTATATACGACAGATTTCCCATTATCTGTATGAACTATCACAACTGATTTTCCATTATTGTGCGAATCTGAAATACTCAAATCTACGCTTTCAATCACATTTGAAACTCCAAAACTTTTCACTAATTCATCAATATCTCTATAAAAATTATCAAAAAATCCAAATGTATTATCAATCCAGTCATATATAGTTTCCGACATAAGCCTAAACATTACTGGATATTCTTCTAAGTATTCCCAAAACTTATCTTCAACATATTTTTCACTAAAATACTTATATCTTTCTTCCTTATTCTCACCCTTTAACTTTCCTTCTTCTTTTGCTACATTCAATTCTAAAATTAAAGTTCTATAAGATATATTGATTAGTTTTTCCAATAACTGTATTACAAACTGATTTACAACTTTCTGTGGTATATTAAAGTCATTAATTCGGCTATTTAGCCTAAATAATGCCAATTTCAAAAAAGGTATATAGAAATTATAAAAAATAGGAGCTGTTTTTTCATTATTCTCATTTTTTATATGAAGATCTGGCAACTTTATATCTTTTGCTATATCAGATTTTAAATCTTCAATCATATCAAACCAATCTGTAATGCTTTTTGTTTTTTTTACAGAAAAATTTTCTTCTGATAGTAATTCGATGATATTATCAAATTCACCATTCAAATTCTCATTCATGAATTTACTGTAATTTTCAAATCCATCCTTCAAAAAATTTTTCCAATATTCTAATCGTTTTTCAGTCAATTCGTCATTTTTAGATGTCAAATTCTTATTTACATATTTTCTTTCAAATGAATATGCCCCTTTTTCAAACCTATTTATAAAACTCATACATACCTCCTGATTTCCTTAATAAAAAGAAGGCAGACACAATTGTATCTGCCTCCCCCTTCCTTGCCTACGACAAAAGTGTTAGCAGCAAATAATTGTTGCTATAGGGCACTCTGTAGTAACAGTGCAAGCACGACCACAAGAATGTTTGCCTGAATAACAATGACAATATGTGTTAGCTGTTCCACCTGCCATTATTCCATCAAGTTCACTATCGGACAATTCACGGAAAATATCTCCTGCTGGATTGTCAAGATTTTCTGACTTGGAATAAATAGCTTTTTTCCAGTTTTCTACCTTCTTTGACATAGCACAGTCCTCCTTTCCACAAATTTATAAATACAGCATGAGCAAGGATCTCATACTTATATTTACCTAAGTCAAAATTCCTCCCTAAGCGAAATTTTTGAAAACAACTTTACATCAAGGAATACCATAAACAGTATAACTAAGCACGCAACTATTTTTTCAAATATAGCCGAGTTTACTTCGCCGGAAATATAAAACATTGCATTTACACAGTAAATATATGCAAATTTTATTTGTGATATGAAAACCCCAACAAAAGCAAATACAAAAGCAAATGCAACCGTTATCTGTATATTTTGTTTAAAATACAACATAACCCCAATTATAAATGCCGACAATATATAGCATATTATTCCATGAATCAAATATTTTGCAAAATATGATAAAACAAATGAGCTACTTATACTGTTCAAATTAAACATTAATTCCAATAAGCACATAGACAAAAATGTGGCTATTATATAAACTATCGCAAATATAAACAGTACACAAAATTTATTAAGTATTATCTCTTTTCTATTTATCGGTATTACCAGTAAATTTTTGAGAGTATTATTGCGTTTTTCCAATGCAAATAATTCCATTCCAATCATAGAAATTACCGGTATAAATAAATAATAACTATTTAAAGTCAAACCATTTTCAAAAAACCATCCTAAAACTTTTCCGTAAGCAACGCCATTGTAAGTCATGTTTCCCATAAAATACTGAATCACAGCACCAACAATAACTATAATTGCAACTACTACTGGTAGTTTTTTTCTTTTATGTTTTTTTAGCTCTAAAGACACCATAACTTCACCCTGTTTACAAATCTTGTCTCTTAAGAATATTTAGTGTTCCCACCAAATATAATGCAAATACTAATCCTACATTGGCAATCATAAAGTACACATTATCATTATTCTGAACACCTTCAAAATTTTTATACCACATAATGTGTGGTACACTAGCTAGTGGACTAATTCCTTGCAGTATCTTCATTAGGAAAAATGATGATATTATATATATACTTCCTATTAAATTTGTAGTAACACTATTCCCTTTAGTTAAAATCGTAACTATCGATACAGGTAACACAGCTAATGTTACAAGAAAAGAACTAATTGCACACAATACAAAGAATCTAAAAACTAAATGTAGATTCATACTTGATTGAAATCTACTAACATAACCTGCTGAAACTATTACTGCAAAAACAATACCCATAAATATAAATGCAATACATAAAACATATAATGCCTTTGCAAAAAATAACTTTATCCTTGATATTGGAACAGTCCACAAATATTTTATCGTATCACTCTTATATTCATTAGAAAAAGCTGTGGTCGCAAACGATAACAATATCATAGGTAGTATCAAATAATTCATATAACTTAGTGAAAATTTATATAGATACATAAAATTATCAAATAATCCCACAGCACTTACTGTATAAAATATAGTAAGTGCTAAATATACAACAACCAACGCCCCAGATAAGTATATTGCTTTAGATCTTTTATTCTTTTTAAATTCAGACAACAATAACCTAGCCAATTCCATGTCCTCCAGTAACTTTTTTAAAATAATCTTCAAGAGTAATTTTATCTTCTACTATGCCAACTATCTCTATATTATTTGTTACAAAAATCTTATTGAGTTCTGCAACACTTAAATTACTACTATTTATTAAAAGCCCCTCATTAAATTCTGAAATACATTCTGAATTTATACCTCTATCATTCAGTATCATTTTAGCCTTATCAATGTCTTTCACGAAAACTCTAATACTACTATTTTCTTTGTTTCTCCACTCCTGTACACTGATTTCTTCAATCATCTTCCCAGAGTTAATAATTCCTATACGATCAGCTAAGCTTTCTAATTCAGATAGGATATGGCTTGATATCAATATACTTACTCCAGATTCCTTCAGTTTTTTCAAAAGCACTCTTACTTCAGAAATGCCAATTGGATCTAATCCATTTATAGGTTCATCCAAAATTAAAATATCCGGATTGTGCATAATTGCATTTGCAATAGCTAATCTTTGTTTCATCCCTAATGAATATTTTGAAAATAATTTCTTATCTCTATACGGTAAATTCACCAATTCTAAGGCTTTTTGTACACAAATCTGTTCTAATCCTCTCAATTTAGAAAAAATCTCTAAATTTTCTGTCCCCGTCAAATTAGGATAAAATCCCGGATTTTCTATTATACATCCAACTTTCTTTAGCACATCTCTTTCTTCATTTCTACGCATATCTTTCCCTAAGATTGCAATACTTCCTTCCGTTGGATTCACTAATCCCAAAAGCATTTTCATTATTGTAGTCTTTCCTGCTCCGTTTCGTCCTAGCAATCCATATATTTCACCTTTACCAACAGAAAAACTCACGCAATCAACTACCCTTGTGCCATTATATTCCTTAGTTAAATCATTTACACATATAACTGCTGACATTTTAATTTTCATCCTCCATTACTAATTACCACATCCACAACATGGACACTTGAAATCTCCTGTACCGTCCAAATCAAAAATAGAATAGATACAAGTATCCAATGACATCGCTATTTCATTTGCAACTTTTAACGATGGTGTTTCATTACCCAATTCTATTAAACTTATATACTGTCTTGTGATACTAATATTTTCCACAAGCTTTTGCTGTGTAATATTCTTAACCTTTCTAACTTCTTTAATTCTGTTTTTCACACTATTAGTCCTCTCTAACTTTGTTTATTTACAGTATACACTATTTCAAAAATTTTAGCAAGTATATATTGCTAAATATTTATATTTATTGTCGGTTACACCTGATATAGTTCCTACCCCTGAATCTCACAGCGATGTTTTGTTCTACTTGGCAGGCTCTTTTCCAATATTTAGAAAATCTTCGCCTACTTCCCCGTAGATACATATCCTTACAGACCGCTCATTCAATTGTCAAAGAACAATTTTCTTTATGTCTGTATGATATTGTATTTTTGCTATTCTTCCCGTATGTCCTCAAAGTTGGAAATATGGCTTATTTTTTCGTTTTTCCACGATTGTGGAATAATTATAAAATTATTCTTTTCACATAATAAAAAGACTAAATATCCTTTTGGATAAATAGTCTTTTTAGAGTTGCCTTTAAATATTTATTTTGATATTTCAACAAAAATTGCTCTATGATCCGACTCCCTTAACTTTAATACATCTACCTTTTTTACACGATAAGTGTCTTTTGGTATTAGAATATGATCAATTGAGGTTGACATCCATATAGGAAAATTAGAATGCCATGTTCCCCGTCTAAATCTTGACAAATAATCAAGTACATCTTCATGTGTCGTTATACTATTCAATGCTCCATGCCTTAGTGTTGCATTGAAATCACCTAGAATTATTGCCTTAGGATTACTCTCTACAATATTTGAGGAAATTACATTTAAATCTCTATTCCAATTACTCATTAAGCCCAATAACGGCGGAGCTGTGTGTAATCCTATAATATCTGGCATATCTTTATCTATTGATTTTAAATATATAGTTCCAAATTGAGTCATTAAACTTTGATTAGTATCAATATATTTTGAAAAACTTTTTTTGATAACAATAGTAACCGGAGCAATATTTCCACTTGTAGGGATAGAAGTAAATACTTCATATTTATCATAATCAATATTAATTGATTTAAATAATTCTTTTAATCTATTGTTAGCCGGATCTCCTTTATAATATCCTTCTAACTCTGGAAATACCACAATATCAGCATCAAATTCACCAAATATTTTATAAATACTTTTGCTTTCAAGTTCATTTTCAACATTCCATTCAACTATTTTTATAGTATTACCCTCATGCGTATCTATATTTTTAGTTGGATTTACTCCAAATACAATTAGTATCACAGATGTAATCAAAGCTAAGCTCAACAGGAAAAAATATAAATTTTTATAGCCATGCTTGTAAACTGTCAATGCTAATGCAACTACCAAAACAAGACCTATTACACATCCAAATAATACTGTAAACGAATAAAAGTGTGCAAATATCACCTTAGCAGATAAAATCTTATTAAAATTAGTTCTTGAAAAAAAGCAATGTGTAATAGTTATAAGCATATAGAATGCTACTATTACTACAAAAACAATGCTTTTCCATCTACATTTCATCACATTCTAACTCCTTTAAAAAATTTGGAGCGATTGTCAAAATCGCTCCAAATAAAATACAAATCTACATACCTGAACCGTCTGTGGCAACTAACCTATCATTTATAATACGCTTACAACTACCATTTCTAACTTTTGACTTTACCGCATCCACAATACTTGAAGTTGACTTTCCGGATACATTTATACCTCTACCCACTGCATTATTATGAAGATCCATTTGTTTATCTATTCCACTGGATGTGTACTCATGAGCTGTTGCCCACTTCTCTGCCGCTGAAGTTCCTATAGATTGCTTCATTAGAGCATTCCATAAGCAATGTCTAAACGCATCTGAGTTGTCTTGCCAACCATTATGTCCGTACACCTCTATTGTTTTCGCTGTAGCAGTTTTACTTGCATTGTAAACTTTTACAGCCTGAACAGGATGTGCAATAGCTAATTTTCTTTCAGCAGTATTTAACTTTCCATATCCGGGTAAATAATCCCCTATACTCCTTGTAGTAGGTCTCTCTAACCCACCATTCTTTATAAATTCTATAAGATGTTGGTCTTGCTCTTCTTCTGAGCTGTTAGGATTTTCTTGAACGAACCTATCTAATTCATCTGACAATATAGCTAGATCGTTAGTATCTCTTATTTCAACTTGATGAAAATTAACATTTTCAGATTGTTCAATATTAACATCTTCATTTACTACTACATCTTCCGAATACTGTGAATCTGTATTCTCATAAGCGAATACACTTGTAGGTGCGATCATTGTCAATGACAATATTGTTGCAACAAAGGTCTTAGTAATCATTTTCTTATTTAACATTCTTATCCTCACTTTCCATAATTATTTTTTCTAAATACTGCTACTCAAGATTAAGTCAATCGCCGTTCTTATACCTCTGAGGATTTCTGTAATTCATAAAATTGCACCTCCTTTATCTATTTCAATTAATCGGTGATTACTGATTACAGTTAAACTTGTAATAATGATATTTTCAATAAACTTTTTCTATGTAATGTACTTTTATCCTAACTCTAATTTCATTCAGTTAATATATTCTAACTTTATTTATATTATACACTTAACAATAATTTTTCGCAAGTATATATTGCTAATCGTGTAATGTTTTTCAGATTTCTACGATTGTGGAAATAGTATGATATAATATAAGTTAAGAATATTTTGTATCAAGGAGGTTATCTATTATGAAGTGTAAAATAACCTTACAAGAACGCTTAAAGGATCTAAGAGTTTCTCATAATCTAAATTTAGAGGAATTGGCTAAACTAACAGGTATTTCAAAGTCTGCTTTAGGTAACTATGAAAATGATGATTACAAAGAAATAAATCATGGTAATTTAGTTACACTTGCACAATTTTACAATGTATCTACTGATTACTTACTTTGTCTTACAGAAAACAAAAATCACCCAAATACAGATTTAACTAATCTACACTTGAGTGATGATATGATTGATTTATTGCTAAGTGGCTCTATCAATAACCGTTTACTTTGTGAAATTGCTACACATGATAAGTTTAAGGAGCTTATGGCTGATACGGAGATTTTTGTTGATGGTGTTGCTACTAAGCGATTTAATGACTTAAATTCTTCTCTTGAAACTGTAAGGACTGAAATCCTAAATCAAAATCCCAATGTATCTAATGACCATACTTTAAGAACTCTATTAGCTGCTCAAGTAGGCGAAGAAGATTTCTTTTGTCATATTACCCATAAAACATGGGATAGTATTATAAAAGATATTCGTAAAAATCATGAACAAGACATTGACAGTATTCCTGAAGATGATGATACCTTATCATTACAGAAAATTCGTCAGATTATGATTTCTTCCGGAAATAACATGGACAAATTCATTGAGATTTTCTGTAATTCCTTTCAACTAAAGTATAAAAGGTTATCTGAAGATGAAAAGGAATTTTTAAGGAAATTATTTAAAAAATCTCCTATCATTAAAAACTCTGGTATTAACTTTAGAAAGAGAAAATAATAGTTTACAAAAACTCTTTAATCCATTCAGTTTTAATAATCGTAAGTAGGCTTGATAATTTGTATTTTATATTTGAAGTTATTCTATATTGGAATAACTTCTCTTATAGAATACAACATCCAGTAAATCGTGTAACTTTTTATCAATATATTCCATACTTAGAACTACGTGAACAAATAAAAAAAACCTAAACTAAAGGTTAGGTTTTATATATGGATTTGTCTTAATTTCTTTAAAAAGTGTCGTTGGAGAACCGTGTCCTGGATAAAGTGTATAATCCACATCTCCAAAATCTTCTATAAAACTTCGAAGTGATGCATTCATCACATTCATATTTCCCGTCGGTAAATCTGTTCGACCAATACTTTGTTCAAAGATAAAATCACCATCAAAAATGAAATCATCAAAAACATAGGAAATCGAACCACTGGTATGTCCAGCAGTCTTAACGACATCACATTCAAAGGGCCCTACCGTCAACGGTTCTAAATCAATCGCAATCGGATTGGTTTTAATGGTAAAAGGCTCGGGTGTTTGATTGGAGAGATTATACGACATGTCTTTAAGGTAATGAATTTCTTCATGGTACATGTAGACAGGACAATTAAATTTTTCCACAAGCACATCTACACCTGAAATATGATCAAAGTGTCCGTGTGTTAATAGAATCCCAATTA
Organism: Erysipelothrix amsterdamensis; assembly: GCF_940143175.1. NCBI lineage: Bacteria > Bacillati > Bacillota > Erysipelotrichia > Erysipelotrichales > Erysipelotrichaceae > Erysipelothrix > Erysipelothrix amsterdamensis. The sequence goes on from NZ_OW659496.1 coordinate 1,116,277, forward strand.
CTTCAAAATTCTGTGTGGGTTTCAATAGGTTTATCGCATTTTGATTTGGGTCTAAGCATGGATCAATAATTAACATTTGATTCCCACTACTTAAGTAATATGTATTTGTGGCTGCATAGCCTAATGTTTGATATGTTATCTTCATTGTTTTCACCTAGAAAAAAAAGCCAAAATAGGCTTATTTTTTTTCCTTATGTAATGTATGTTTGCGCTCACGTGGGCAGTATTTTGTAACTTCCATACGTTCTAATTGAACTTTTTTGTTTCTACTTGTGTGATAGTTTTCTTCGCCACATTCTGTGCAAACTAAAATCGCTTGAGTTCTCATAGTTACCTCCAATATTTATTAGCCAACTCATTATATCATATATTATTTTAATTGCATATATTATTTTAAATTCATATACGCATCTACAATTCGATCTCCCGTTGAAGTACATATATTTGTAACAGGATTCGACAAATCTTCAGTATAAGCAAGTGGTGCAATGCACGCAACAGCAATCTTAGGTTGCTCATAAGGTGCAAATGCAACGTAGGTATTATTGATGTATGAACCAATCTCTGGGTCATATGCTTGTGCAGTACCCGTCTTGGCAGCAGCACTGTAAGGTACTGTTGCAATTAAATCCCCACACATATTTGAAGAAGCACATAAACGCATACCCGATCGAACACGTTCTAGCATTTCTTTATTATCCAATGAATTTAAAATATTTACATTGTTTTGGTAAACTGGACGATGAGTATCATGATTCAATGCCTCTTTAACAAAATGAGGTTGTAAACGATATCCCCCATTAGCAACTGTAGTAATGTATTGACTCAGTTGCATAGCATTGTAGTTATCAAATTGTCCAATTGCAAACTCGAGTAATGATCCCGAAGTTGTCGTACCACCTTTATATCCTATTTCTTCTCGTGGGTAATCCACTTGTGTACGAACCCCTAAACCAAATTGACTATAGTAATTTCTCATTTGAGCAAATGTTTTTTCCGCATCCGTAAAAACGAGCGGCCCATTTGGTACGTAAGAAGAACCACCGAGACGTATCGCAACATTAAACATGTAAATATTTGATGAGTGTTGTAATGAAGTTTGATCATCTACAATACCAAGATTACGCCATGAATGTCGTGGCGGTGTTCCTTCGATATACATTGGTGTATCATTCACAGTTTCTCCAGGTTTCATGACCCCTGTATCAAGGCCCATATAGACCGTTGCACCCTTAATCGTTGAACCGACAGGATAACCTTGTAGCATGGTTAATTGAGGATCGTTGTAATACTTACCATCTTTACCACGAACCATCGCTACGATACCAAGAATGTCCCCTGTTTGAGGGTCTGTTGCTACGACATGAATCTGATTATTAATCTTTGTACGTTCACCAATACTCTTCTGATAATCTAATCGTTCCTTGACAATTTTTTCCATTTCTTTTTGCAAATCCATATCAATAGTTAAACGAATATCATTTCCTTTTCGACCATCTTTTTGTAATTTAAATTTACTTCCTGATGTTCGCTCATATTCACTGTTATAACCCGATAAGAATTTTTCATACTGATATTCCAGACCATACGCACCAACCTGTTCACTTAGTTCATAACCCTCAGCGACATAGTAATCACGTTTTTCATAAGGAACATCTCCTAAATCACCAATTAGTGACATAAGATCAACTTCTTTATTGGGTTCTCGCTTCCAAGATGTAGTACGCGAGAAACCTGGAAACTCAGCTGCGTGCTCCGCTAAATACGAAATCTGTTCATTGGTAGCCTCTTCCAAAATAATTGAAGGTTGCCCCATTTGAATATTCCCCATTTTGACTTGGACTTGAAATGCAAGTCGATCATCTTTAGAAAGTGTATCCGTCATTTCTTTTGTAATTCTGCTTTTTTTCAATGCCTCAACTGCGCTTTGATCCATTTCTGTTTCTTTAATTGTTTTTCGATCTTCTTCAGTTAAAAGACTTTCTCCAAGATTGTTCTTTCTCAACCACAATACTTTAAGATCATCTTCATTCAATTCATCTTTAACTTCAAATTGCTTTGCAAATTTAAGGGCTACCTCTTCTTCTTTCATACCTTCAGGCATCTTGGAAGGGTAATATGTTATTGAATTTACTGCTTTATTAGACACGATAATTCGACCCTTTGAATCAAGAAACTCGCCACGCATCGTCGGCATTCGAACAGGTGGGGATGAGTATTTAGCAAGTAAATCTTCATAATGACTTTGGCCTACAATTTGAATCTTATATAATCGGAAAACAAGACCCACAGCGATCGCAACCAGTATTAAAATAAAGATTTTAAGACGAATATTAATCATCTTATCCAGATCTAATCCCTGTTTTAAGTGTTCGCTACTCCCTGTGTAATTGTCAGTTTTTTTTCGTCGCTTAAAAATACCCATCAAAACCTCCCGTTAATTCACTACTTTTCAGTGTCGAGTGCACGCTCGCGTTGTTTTGCTTTTGCACGTTCTTTTTTCTGATCTCTAATTTCTTGTTGGATCATATTACGTTTCTTCTTATTTGTTAAACGTTCAATTTCACGTTTTCGCTTTACTTTATAGCCAGGCTTAACCTTAACATTTTTACGATGAAGAACCTGAACAATTTCTGGATCAAGTTGTTTCGTACGCTTTTCTAAATTAAACCAAGGACGAACGTCTTCAAGAGCGCCATCTTTTACACGTTTGTACTCAAATCTTAAACCTTTTTTCATTAATCGTGTTACTGCACCTTGATCTTTTTGAGTCACGATACTAATACTGTAACCTTGGCGACCACTTCTACCTGTACGACCTGAGCGGTGTGTGTAGAAATCTAAGTCGTGATTTGGTAACCCTGCGTTAATAACATGGCTGATTTCAGGTAAATCGATACCACGTGCAGCTAAATCCGTAGCAACAATATATTGAACACGTTTACTATTAATTTGATTCAATACTTGTTTACGTCCACGGTCACTCACATCACCGTGAAGTTCCACACACTCGATACCATAGTCACGAAGGTATCGTGCTACTTCACCCGCTTGAACTTTTGTATTGGTAAATACGACTGCAAGTAAAGGATTAATCGCAGATAAAACATCAAGAACGGCTTCATTCATATCCCGGTGACGTTGATTGATTAAAATGTGATCAATTCGTGGTTTTAGTTTTTCTTCAGTTGAAACAATCTCAATTGGATGTTTCAAATATTTTTTAATGAATGCACGAAGTCCCGTAGGAATTGTTGCACTATAAAGCATGAAAAGCGTGTCATTTGACAATCTTGATGCAATCGTATCAACTTCATTAATAAAGCCATAGTCAAGCATCATATCAGTTTCATCAATGACAAGAGCTTTAACAAAGTCGAGTCTTAAAACACTCCAGCTTAGTATATCAAGAAACTTTCCTGGTGTAGTGATTAGAATCATTGGTTGTTTTTCGATTTTTTTCTTAAGACGGGTGTTATCCATACCACCAATCGCAAGTTCTGTTGTAATACGTTCATCTAACGATGTAATTTCGCGAGCGAAATTTTGAATTTGCATTGCAAGTTCACGTGTCGGCGCAAGAATTAAGGCTTGTGTTTGGTCTACTGTAGGATCAATGAGCTCTAAAATTGCGAATAAGAACGCATGGGTTTTCCCCGTACCTGTATCCGATTTAACAATCAAATCACGCTTGTTCTTAATTTCTTTAAGAACTTTTTCTTGAACTGATGTTAGTTCTCTAAATTTATTCAGTTCAAAAAACTTTTTATTAATATTATTCATCATATTAACACTCCTTTTCTAAAATATTTCTTATGGTGTTATATTCTGTTTCAAAAGCAGCATTGTGCTTTTTAATTGAATATAGATGATTTGCGCGATTGGTTAAATAGATTAAATAATCTTCTGTAATATGTTTTTTCAACACAGGACCAATCAACACATCTTCCTGTGTTAATGCACAATTGGTTGATGTTGAGATTTTTATTACCATAATAAAAACAGGAATCTCACGTTCCAAAAGGAAACGTTCATCAACAATATAAAATCCATTCTCAGCTACTGTTTGTCGAAGCCAAGCATTTTTTGTATTTGATTGAATGATTATTGTATCATTCACCTTAAATTTATAATTAGAAATTATAGACCAAATGGTTTCTGCACCCATACCGGCAATTACGAAGCAATCCGCGTCGCCTTGAAATCCTTCAAGACCATTACCGAGGTGGAGTTTAATTTTATCTTGATAACCAAAACGTTCAACGTTTTCACGCGCTTGTTGTAATGGTTTTTCAGCAATATCAAGACCATAACCAATAACTGCTTTATGCTCTTGAATTGCTTTAATCAGAAGTAATCCATGGTCTGTTCCTACATCAGCAACACGTGCTTTGTTAGGGATCAAATTAAAAATCTCTGTAAGTCTATTCGAAAGCTTCATATTATCGTTTGTCTACAAAGTCTCTTAAACGTTTTGATCGCGTTGGATGTTTTAACTTGCGAAGCGCTTTTGCTTCGATTTGACGAATACGTTCACGTGTAACGTTAAACTCTTTTCCAACCTCTTCTAAGGTACGTGTACGGCCGTCCTCTAAACCAAATCTTAATCGCAAGACTTTCTCTTCACGTTCCGTTAAACCTTCAAGTACCATCTTAATTTCTTCTTTTAGAAGTTGATTGTTAGCATACTCATCTGGTGATAATGCATCTTTATCTTCAATAAAATCTCCAAGATGCGAATCATCTTCTTCACCAATTGGTGTTTCCAATGAAACAGGATCTAAAGCAATTTTTTGAATCTCACGGACTTTTTCAGGGGTAATATTTTCCATTTCTGCTGCGATTTCTTCAGCGGTTGGTTCACGTCCTAATGTTTGAACAAGTGAGCGTTGGATTCGTGTCAATTTGTTAATTGTTTCCACCATATGAACTGGAATTCGAATTGTACGAGCTTGGTCAGCAATCGCACGTGTAATAGCTTGACGAATCCACCAAGTCGCATATGTCGAGAATTTAAATCCTTTTGTATAGTCAAATTTTTCAACTGCTTTAACAAGACCCATATTACCTTCTTGAATCAAGTCTAAAAATAACATACCACGACCAACGTATTTTTTAGCAATCGATACAACAAGACGAAGGTTTGCTGAAATAAGAATTCGACGTGCTTCTAAACCATCATAATATGTCGCAACCCAGTTTGTGAGGAAAGCTAAGTTTTCTTCATCACCGTTTTCAGTGAGATACGCTTCGAAGTCGTCAAAAAAGTAACCAATTTGGTTTTCTGTTAAACGTTCTGCTAATTCCTCATCGGTAATTGCAGGATCAACAATTTCTTTATATTTATTGATAATGAATTCTTTTGCTTGTTCACCTTCTTGAAGTCGGCGTGCAATTTCGGGCTCATCTTTAGCATCTAAAAGATTAACGCGACCAATTTCCTTAAGATACATCTTAACTGGATCGTTAATACGTACCATGTTTGCACTGGTCAATTCATTTTCATATGAGCTTAGGTCAACTTTATTAAGTGAATCATCAAAAATTTCATCCTCTTCAGCTTCATCATTAATAAAATCATCATCGACATCCGGTTCTCCAGCTTCGAGCATTACCTCCTCATCAATATCGTCTTCATCATCACTCAAAATGATTCCTTTTTCCGTGAACCATTCAAAAAGCTCTTCTGAATCATCGTCATTCAAATTAAGGTGATCGATTGCCTTCTCTACATCATCATTTAATAGAACGCGCTTTTTCTCATATTGTTTTAGAAAACTCTCTTTAACTTCTTCTAATGTTTTTAATTTTTTAGCTGCCATCAATGTTCTCCTTCTCTCTTATTTTTATTTCTTAATTGTTTTATTGCTTCTTCGAGTAGTGCCGCTTGATCATCTATCTTATCTTGTTGAAGCACCCGACCCTTCATATCATGGATTCCCATGACGACAAGATGATTCCGAATCAAACTAATATTTTGTTCCATACTTGCTCGATTATAGCCATCTAATAAGTCACTTGATTCAATATCGATAGCAAATTTTTTCATTTTTTCAGATATATTTAGGGATAGTATATCTGCAATTTCGATAACTTCTTGATTTCGATAACAATCTAGGATAATAAGTGCAAAATCAGTAGCTAGATCTGATACTAAAAATCCTAATTGGTCACGATACAAATATGCTGCTTCTTTAGAAATCAGCATTTGTCTCAAAATTGCTCTTTCCGGAATGTTAACATTAAATTCCATAGTATTTGAAACATTATTTGAAATCACCGGTGTTTCGCGTTCAATCATCACGCTGCGTGCGTTTAATTGTTGTGATAAAACACTGTATTCAAAATTTGTTTTATCTGAAAGTTTTTTGAGATAGTAGCTTTGTTCTAATTCGTCTTCATTTTTTAAATGGTCAATCATAAATTGAACTACGCGTTTACGATTATCAAATGAATCTAAACCATAATTGCCAATTCCATAACTCATTAAAAAATCAAGCCAATTAATACGATCATCGACACCTTTTTGTACACGTTCAATGCCATATTCACGTATACACTCATCTGGATCTAATCCCGTATCATTATACCATACTGTTACTGAGCAATGTGCTTTACGCAATTTCATTCCAACTTGGTATGTTGCTTCAAGTCCCGCACGATCACCATCAAACGCTAAAACAACATTTGAACTGCATTGCTTTAACATTTGAATTTGTTCATTGGTACATGCAACACCCAGTAGTGAAACTGTGTTATCATAGCCTGATTTTGTAAAAGCAATTGTATCCGTAACACCTTCTGCTACAAGAATGAAATCATGTTTCCTTGCGGAATCTTTTGCATTGTGTAAATTATAAACTGTTAAACCTTTCGTATACAGCCGTGTCTCCGACGTATTGATATATTTGACCTTATTTTCATCGCTTAAAGCGCGTGCACTAAAAGCAATCACACGACCATGTCGGTCATAAATTGGGAACATAATCCGCTGATAAAATACATCTTCTATTCCACGATCTGTAACGCGAACTAAATCTGAATCGACCAGTTCTTTTTCATTAAAACCTTTCGCTAATAAGTATTTTGATAATTGATTATCCCCAAATGCGACACCAATACCAAACTTCTTAATTAATTCCATACTGTATCCACGCGCTTCAAGTTTACTTAACGCATCTTTCCCTGCCTTTGTATAAAGTTGAAACTCAGTAAATTTTTGAGTTTCATCAAGTGCTTGAAACAATTTTAATTTTTCTTCATCTATCGGAACAGTGTTTTGTGGTTCATATTCTGTAACATCAATATCGATAAACGATGCTGTTTTAACGACGGCATCAATGAAACCAATTTTTTCAAAATCCTTAACAAAAGAAAAAACATTTCCTCCAGCGCCACAAACAAAACATTTATAAATTTGCCGATCTGGTGAAACAGACATTGACGGATTGTTATCATCATGAAAAGGGCAAACCCCCCAGTAATTTTTGCCCTTTTTTGATAGTGTCATGTATCGAGAAATGGTATCAACGATATCCGTTTTTGAACGAATGTCATTGATCAGTTCTTCTGGCATTCGCTTCATATCACTCACCCATTATTCTTATTTATTAATTTCTGAATTCATCAATGCAATCGCTTCGTCTACACTTACACGAACTTGTTCCATTGAATCACGGTAACGTAAAGTAACTTTTTGATCCTCTAACGAATCAAAATCAAATGTAATACAGAATGGTGTTCCAATTGCATCTTGACGTCGGTATCGTTTACCAATACTTGCAGTTTCATCAAAATCACAAGCAAAAGACCCCATTAATTTGTGCATAACCTCACGCGCTGGTTCGCTCAATTTTTTTGAAAGAGGTAAAACACAGACTTGTGTTGGTGCAAGTTTTGGTGAAAAATGCATTACAACACGTGTATCATTTTCAAGTTGTTCTTCTTCATAAGCTTCACAAATCAGTGCAAGCATCAGTCGCTCAACACCCAATGACGGTTCTACACAGTAAGGAATATATTTTTCATTTGTTTCAGGATCTAAATATTCCATACTTACTTTAGAGTGTTCTTGATGTTGTTTAAGGTCATAATCTGTACGATCAGCAATACCCCATAATTCATCAAATCCCCATGGGAAACGGTACTCGATATCACTTGTACCTTTTGAGTAATGAGATAATTCATCCTCGTCATGTTCTCTAAGTCGTAAATTCTCAGGCTTAATACCTAATCCAATTAACCAATCCATTGCGAATTTTTTCCAGTATTCATACCATTCAAGGTCTTCTCCTGGTTTAACAAAAAACTCAAGTTCCATTTGTTCAAACTCACGAGTTCTAAAAATGAACTGTCCTGGTGTAATTTCATTTCTAAATGATTTCCCAATTTGAGCTATTCCAAATGGTAATTTTTTACGCATTGAACGTTGAACATTTCGATAATTAACGAACATTCCTTGTGCAGTCTCGGGACGCAGATATATCGCATTCGAAGTATCCTCTGTTACACCTTGAAATGTCTTAAACATTAAGTTAAATTGACGGATATTTGTAAAATCGTGACCTCCACAATTAGGACATGGAATGTGATGTTCTTGGATGTATAATTCCATATCTGCATTGCTCATCACACCTGCATTAATTTCTGTCTCGGAAAATTCTTCGATAAGTTTATCCGCACGGTGCCGTGTATTACATTTACGACAATCCATCAAAGGATCATTAAACGTATCTAAGTGGCCACTTGCCTGCCACACAGATGGATTCATTAAAATTGCAGACTGAATACCAACATTATATGGATTTCGAGAAACAAAAGATTCCCACCATAATTTCTTAACATTTTGTTTAAGTTCGATTCCTAAAGGACCAAAATCCCAAGTATTCGCTAAACCACCATAAATCTCACTACCTTGAAAGACAAAACCACTTGTTCTCACATGGTTTACTATCGTCTCAAATTCATATTTTTTCATTCTTTCACCTTCCAATTACTTTCCCTCTATTATACATCAGAAATGAGTTTCCAACTATTAAATTTATAATCACCATGAAATTCTAAATATTCCACGAGTATTTTAAGTAAAGCGTATCGATCAATTGTTTCTAAATATGCATCGACATCACGATTCGAAAAAATACCAAGTAGTGCAATCATCAATGATTTAGTCGTTTTTATTGTATGTTGCGCATGCGTTGCACAGACATAACCTCCGTGTTCAATTGAGAATGCATTTACATTTGTATTACCACACATGACACATCCATCAACATCCGGTGTAAAGCCCTGTGTTTGAATTATAAAAGCCAAGTATTTTATACAGTGAACTTCTAAATTATTGGCCTCAATACAATTCTCAAACCATTGATAGAATAAGTGATGTGAATCGTAATCAAAACATCGCACCGTTAATTCAGAGACCAATGACATATACATTAACCAATCTAGATTCTGTCGCACTTGTAAATATGCGTTGATTGATTCACCACCTATAATTCGATTTAATTTATGTTCTTGATAATTAAATCGATATTGAACTTTAGAAAATTCAAGTCCTAATCGTCCTTGCTTTGATTTTGCACTGTAATAACCTGGCAAAATCATACGAATCAATCCATACTCATAACCAAGAAAATGGACCATCGCATCATGTTCTCGAAATGGAACAATCGATACAATGAATCCAACATCTTTATTGTTCATATTCAGTTTCGATATATCCAAGTTGATTCAACATGCGAGCGCGATTACGCCAGTTCTTTTCAACACGAACATACGTTTCTAAAAAGACTTTTTCACCAAGCACTGTTTCCAACTCACCACGAGCACGCTCACCAATTTGTTTAATCATACTACCTTGCTTACCGATAATAATCCCTTTTTGTGAAGGACGATCTACGAGAATCACGGCACTAATGATTGTTGCATTTTTCTTTTTCACAATGCGTTCAATTGCGACAGCGACACTGTGTGGTATTTCCTCTTCAGTAAGTTCAAGAATTTTTTCTCGAACAATTTCCGCCATAATAAATTGTTCTGGGTATGCACTCACCTGATCTTTAGGATAATACATTACACCTTCTTCCATATAACTTAAGGTTACATCGAGTAAGCGGTCTACATTGTTATTTTCAAGGGCCGAAATAGGAACAATTTCCGCAAATTGAAAATCAGTTGAAGCAGCAATACGCTCAAGGAGTGCTTGTTCGCTCATCTTATCAACTTTGTTAATAATTAAAAACACAGGTATTTTAAGCTTGCTTAATCGTTCAATTACAAACTCATCACCCGTCCCGAAAGGTTCTGCACCATCAATGATGTAGTAAACCAAATCCACACCTTTAAAGTGAGCATAAGCGGTACGGTTCATTCGCTCTCCCAACTGATGTTTCGGCTTATGAATCCCAGGTGTATCAATAAAAATCAATTGATAATCTTCTTCGGTCTTCACACCAATGATTGCATCGCGTGTTGTTTGTGCTTTTTCTGTTACAATCGCAATTTTTTGTTTAACGATTTGATTGATTAATGTTGATTTCCCTGCATTGGGACGACCAACAATTGAAATAAATCCTGATTTAAATGTCATTTAAGTCCTTCTTTCCAAACATTAACGGCATCAGTTCCTCAATGTTAGTTGTCATTGATTCTTTACCGTTTGATAAATATATAGGGGTTGTCGGTTCAAGTAACTCAGACAGCACTTGACGACAAATACCACAAGGACCTGCTAAGAGATTCCCGTCTGTAACGATTGCAATACCAACAATATCTTCTTGACGATATCCATGAGAATACGCTGAGAACACAGCACTTCGTTCACCACAATTCGTTGCACCATACGATGCATTTTCGATATTTGCGCCTACAAAGGTCTTACCATCACGTGTCAGAAGACAAGCGCCAACATGGTAGTTCGAGTAAGGTGCATAGGCATTGCCCATTGCTTCAAAAGCTTTTGTAATGAGTTCGTCTTTCATATAAATCTCCTTGTGAGTACGATAACTCCTATAATGATTGCATAAATAGCTGCCAGTAACACAGCACCTGCAGCAATATCTTTTATTTCCTTAACGTGCAAATTATAATTTTTAATAAGCAAATCACAAATATCCTCAACGGCTGAATTTAAAAACTCAGTAACCAGAACCATAAACACTGCACTGATTACAAACATCCATTCAACTGGGGTGATCCCTACAAAAGCAAAAAAGACAACAGCAATCAACCCAAGAATAAGTTGAATAAGAATGCTGTGATCATATAACACTCCGGTCTTTACACCCTGAAATGCCGACTTAAACTTTTTTCGGGTGCGCTTAAGAATCTTTGCGAGCGATATCATGTAAAATCTCTTTCTGAAGTCCAAACATCACTACTTCCTCTTCAGGTGTATGATGATCATACCCAAGTAAGTGGAGGTATCCATGCGCTACAAGAAAACAAAACTCACGTTTAATCGAGTGTCCGTATTCTTCTGCTTGTCGGCGAATCGCATCAACACTGATAATAATATCCCCCATCATAAAAACTTCCCCTTCCATTGAACCATCCTCAAAACTTAAAACATCCGTTGGACGATCAATATCGCGGAATTCCTTATTAAAGTTGTGAATGCTTGGGTCATCGACTAAAACAACATTAACTTCAACTGATTTCTTAAAACCAGTCTTATTTAAAGTCTCTTCCAAAATTGGACTGAGATATGTTTCAAAAGCGTCCCAATTCTCATCATTTGATTGATTAATATAATTTATTTCCATTTTATCACTTCCTCATTAATTATATCACAAAAAAAAGGCTTAAATCTAAGCCTTTTATCACATATTAACCAAAATCTATATGACGTCCTTTAACTATATAGATAACATGCTCACAAATATTGGTAGCATGGTCCCCTGCGCGTTCAATATTACGTAAGATTCCGATTGTTTGTGTTGGGATACGATCAGTCTCCAAAGGCTCAGATGCATAACGTGCCATAATCCCTTGAAACAACTCATCCAAAGATTCATCCATTTCCGCCACATCATAAGCATCTTTTACATTTGGATTCTTGAGAAGTGACACCACGGCATCAAAATTCTCAAGAAACTTAGCCCCTAACAACTCCACATCACATTGATATTCTGGTTGTGATTCTTTACTTTTGATCACGTACCTACCCATGTTTTTCGCATAATCACCAATACGTTCCAAATCCGCAGATACTTTTATTCCACCCACAACCATTCTTAAATCTTTCGCAACTGGTTGCATTAAGGATAGGATTTCAATAGCTTGATCATTAATATTTTCATCAGAATCATTGATATAATCATCTTTTTCAATTACGTTTAGTGCAAGTGTCTTATCTTCTGTTACTATCGCTTGAATTGCCATCGCCATTTGTTTACGAACGCGGTCAGCCATAGCCAATAAATCCGTTTCAAACACCAACATTTTCTCTTCTAATCGCATAGTTCCTCCTAGCCAAATCGGCCTGTAATGTAGTCTTCAGTACGCTTATCTTTAGGGGTATGAAATAGTTTTCGTGTCGTCTCATATTCAACAATATCACCCATTAGGAAAAAAGCAGTCATATCACTAATCCGCCCCGCTTGTTGCATTGAATGCGTAACAATAATAATCGTGTAATCCTTCTTTAAGTCCAAAATCAACTCTTCAATTTTAGCCGTTGCAATTGGATCAAGGGCCGATGTCGGTTCGTCCATTAAGATAACTTCAGGTTTTAATGCAATTGCCCGCGCGATACATAAACGTTGTTGTTGTCCACCAGACAAACGAAGTGCCGATGAACCTAAACGATCTGAAACTTCATCATACAACGCTGCTTTAATTAATGCGTTTTTTACGGCATCATCTAAGATTTTTTTATCCTTTATTCCTTGACAGCGCAATCCATATGCAACGTTATCATAGATACTCATCGGAAATGGATTGGGATGTTGAAACACCATACCAACACGCGTTCTTAAATCAACCACATCCACATCGCGACCGTATATGTTCTCATCTTCGAAAAGAACACTACCCTCAATGCGACAATTCTCTACTAAATCATTCATACGATTAAAGCATCGTAGAAAGGTTGATTTACCACACCCTGAAGGACCAATAAAAGCTGTAACTTTTTGTTTCTTTATGTCTATTGAAATTTCTTTGAGTGCCTGATGCTCGCCGTAGAAAAGATTTAGATTTTTTACTTGGAAACTATTCATGATTAATATCCCATCCTTTTTTGAAGTTGCTTAGAAATATACTTGACGGTTAAATTTAAAATTAGAACTAATGCCAGAATCACAATTGAAATTGCACTTGCCAACTCGAAATTAGGTTGTTCTTGACTCATTACCGACCATATATGAACCGCTAAAGAGGTTCCTCCTTGAGTTAATCCCGGTGCATCGTTCACAAACGTTCCCATTGTATAAATAAGCGCTGCCGATTCCCCAATAATACGACTTACAGAGAGTAATACAGCTGATAAAATTCCTGGTAATGCACTTGGAAGGACTACTTTAAAAATAGTTTGTGTTTGAGTTCCACCTAAAGATAGAGAAGCAGAGCGTAAGCCATCGGGCACAACCAACAGAGATTCTTTGACGGATCGAATGATTACAGGTAATAAGATGATTGCCATTGTCATACCACCAAGCAGAATACTCAAACCCGAAACATTGAAGAATGCAGTAATTGGAAAGAGCACCGCAATCCCAAGGAGACCAAAAATAATACTTGGAACACCCGCGAGCATTTCAATACTGCTTTCAAGCATTCGTGTCATTGCAGTATCTGGTGCTATTTCCGTTAGATACAGCGCTGCCCCGATACCAAGTGGCAATGCAAACAAGAGTGATGTCGCAATTAACAGTAATGTCGCAAGAATTGATCCCCAAATCCCACCACTTTGCGTTTTAAAGTAAATAGACTCTAAACGTTGCGCCTGATCCAGTTTTAAACTTAAAGATTTGGCATCATCACCGGCAACATGTCCTGAAATCATACGATTTCCATTTGAATCACGCATGGTAATCCGCTCGATTGCATCCCCACGATGCATGACTTGATGCTTTTCAAATTGAGGCCCTGCCGTTAGATTATACGTTTCGTTAAATGGACTTTTATCATCAATATAAGTCACGATAACCGTTTTTTTACCTTCGTGGTTTTTATCGTTACGAACAGCAATACCATACGATTCATTAAATACATCACCCGAATCTAAATTCCCTGGATTCACATAGATTCCAGATTCTGTTTTAGAGAAGCCAAGAAGATAATTTTCAGACCAATAATTCGATTTCAACATATCCAAACTCAATGTATCTTTTCCTCGAACAATTACAAAACTAAAAATCCCAACAAGGACCAAAACAGAAAGCAGTGAAGCCACATACGTAATTCCATTTAATAAGAAATCGTGAATTCTACGTTTACGTGTCATTTACCTTCATTCCCCACTTTCCGTTTAAATGCATGAATCATTAGATTAGAGATAAGAATTATAATCATTAAGACAATACCCACACTGAATCGGACATCGTAATCAACCCCCGATGTCTCTTTCATACCCGAAAGCATAGTGGATGTTAAGGTTCGGGTAATATCGAATGGATTCCAAGTTGGACCTGTCGGTTTGTTACCGGCAACCATCGAGACAGCAGTGGCCTCCCCAAAAGCACGTGCTAATCCCAGAATAAGTCCTGTCGTAATTCCCGACTTCGCAGATGTTAGAACGACTTTAAAATTTGTTTGGGTGGACGACGCCCCAAGAGCAAGAGAACCAAGTTCCAAATTCTTATCAACAGCATTCATTGAAACAATTGAAAGAGACGTCATTGTCGGTAACACCATAATCGCAAGTAATATTACAACAGCCAACATTGATCGTCCACCAAATGTTGAAAAACCAAGAGTCGTTGCAAATTGATCTACAAAAGGTACGATAACACCTGAAGCAAAAACACCATATACTACAGAAGGTACAGCAGCAAGCATTTCAATAACCGTAGTCAGAAGCTTCGCTAATTTTTTAGGTGCAATCTTGGAAATGAACAATGCCGTCAACACAGAGATTGGAAACGCAATTAGCATTGCCAGAAAAGCTGTTATTACGGTATTAATAACAATAAACAAAACACCGTAAACGTGCTTGTCCGCTTCCCAAACAAATCCAGTCAAAAAGTCAGTTAATGAAATTTGATTTGGTCCATATGTAGGCAGAAATACAGCAATGCCCCGTTTAAAAATGAATATAAAAATAATGATGACCATGGAAGCTGCAAGAATTCCTGTCAGTTTTAATAAACTTTGAACCCAAACATCGACTGATTTTTTTCGACGTTGATATCCTTCAGTGCTGAAGCGATTCGATTGATAACTCATACAAGATCCTTCCATTGCGAAAGTTCTCCGCTAAATATTTTTTGAAGTAATTCAGGTGATATATCCTCCATTGTATTGGTCTCATTAACAACCACAACAACTGCATCCATGCAGTAAACTCCAGAACTCATCCCCTCACTTACCGGTTCCTCTTTTTTAAATTTCCGCGACGCAAACCCAATATCTATATGATTTGCACCGTTCTTCTCACTCCCTAAAGTTCGCTTATAGCCATCACCCGACCCGGTATGGTTTGGTTCATATTTAAAATTGCCTGCCATTGGAATGAAGGATTCTACCGCTGCTTTAATTGTTGGTTCTACCGAGGTGGAACCTCCGGTCTTAAGAACAAGGTCGGTGTTATCCCTTAAAACGATGGGGTGGTTTTGTTTTAAATCTTCCCATAATACACCTTTGGACACATCCACAATCCCACCAGATGCTAATACAATTTCCTTACCCTCTATCGAATTATTTAAGTAGTCTAGAAATGCAAGTACTAATGCTTGTTTCTCATCTGATTCAAAATCTCCCTCACGTCGTGTTACAAAACTGAATGGACGTGCTAATTGATATGAACCCTGATTAACAGAATCAATCGTTGGTAAGACACCCAAATATTGGAGCGGTTTAATACCATTGCCTTTAAAATCTGTGGCAAGTGACACATATCCAATTGCATTGTGAGCCTGTCCTACCTGGGTTGCCATATCCCCATTCCCCGTTGTCTCCGCACTATTGTGCGTAATTGATTTAATCCCCGCAATGGATTCAAACGCCTCGCGCGTTCCAGATGAACCATCTCGTGTATAAACCTTGATTTGATCCTCATCCCCCTGTACCTGACACCCACTGAGAATAAGAGTGAATAGAAAAAGCAAAATAAAAGATTTCCTCATAATAATACTCACACCCTTTCCAACTATTATAGAAAGTATAGCGAGGTATCATTAAAAGAAAATCAATTAAAGGTTAATTCTGTGTTAACTTTATTGTAAAGGTTGTACCTTTATCAATCTTACTTGTGACATTAATCGTGCCTCCATGTGCCTCCACAATCGATTTCGAAATTGCAAGACCAAGACCACTACCGCCATTTTCACGACTGCGATCTTTTTCACCACGATAGAAACGTTCAAAGATATGCGGAATTAAATCCGGTTCCATACCCTTGCCATTATCCATAAAATCAATATGAACATAATCTTCATCCGTATCACATTGGATTTTAATACGACCGTTTTCTGCATAATTAATTGCATTATTGAATAGATTTAAGAAAACTTGTGAGAGACGAAATTGATCAGCATATACTGTAATGTTTGAAGGACAGTTTAGAACAACTTTTATATTCGCTTGATGCAGTTCTTGTCTTCGTTCATAAATCAATCCATCAAAGAATTGTTTTAAATTAAATACGGTTTTTTCTAGATATACGGTATTTGACTTGAGTCGTGATTGAAGTAATAAATCCTCAACGATGTGATCAAGTCGGTTATTTTCTTTTTCTATTTGTTTTAAAAACTCTTCTAATGTTTCCGTATCATCAAATTCTGGTCGATTCAAAATTTCAACCATCCCCTTAATCGAAGCTATAGGGGTGCGTAGTTCATGAGACGCATCGGCAATAAATCGTTTCTGCATCTTTTCACCTTCTAAAATGCGGGTAACATCTTGGAAAATTAACATACATCCGTTATATCGTCGCTTTTCAGTGAGAAAAGGAATTGATAGAACTTGGAACTCGACATCTTGATAACTTACTTGACGAACAAATTGCTTTTCGTTTAAAAATGCATCCAATAAGGTTTGGCGTATCGGCGAATCAATCTTTACATCATACACACTCTTTGCATCTACATGAATGAGTTGATCAAAATATTGATTACTCACCTCAAAGTCACCTCTTTGATCAATGTAAACCAAAGGTGATGGAATTGCATTGATTAATTGTACTGTACGATCATAAGCATAGTCTGCTTGCACCGTAGCTTCTTTTTTTACCATTTCAACATCTTCTTTGATTGTTTCAACTTTATTTTTTGTATTTAACGTATCCAGGATAAATAGCAAAGCCATTCCTAAACTTAAAAATAAGATTGATACAACAGTACGGCTCCATAGAGCAATCACTGAAAGAAGTACGAGAATTAACAACTGTATTTTATTCTCTTTTCGCAACATAACCAACTCCTCTCAGCGAATTAATCTTAACATTTGAATCTTCTAATTTTGTTCTCAATTTAAAAATATGAACATCTACGATTCGTGTATCTCCATCATAATCAAAATGCCATATTTCTGACAATATTTGATCTCGTGTTAATACAATATTTTCATTCTGTAATAAATAAATTAACAAATCAAATTCTTTTTTCGTAAGCTCCACAGGATTTGAAGCGACCACCACTGTATGTTGGTCCAAATTAATGACAATGTCACCGACTTCAATTCGTCTAAGTTCATGATTCATATCAACTCTACGTAAGTGTGCTGTAATGCGCGCCGAAAGTTCTCTTGGCGAAAATGGTTTAGACAGGTAATCATCTACACCCGCTTCAAACGCTTCGAGAATGTCCGCTTCCTCATCTTTTGCGGTTAGCATAATCAAGATCGCTTTTAAACCACGGCTTCGAAATTGTGTAACAAGTTCAATTCCATCGTAATAAGGAAGCATCCAATCAATAATGATGACATCATATTGTCCCTGCAACGCCATCTCAAGACCTTCACGGCCATCTTTTGCAGAATAGACATCAAAACCCATCTGCTTTAAGTCATAACGCAACAGACGGCGTATGCCTTCCTCATCTTCGATTATTAGTATTTTCTTGCTCACGACGATCTCCTTCCGCAAACTTCTTAAGAATCTTAATCACCAAAGGATGTCGAACCACATCACTGTGTGACAAATTAACAAAGCGAATTTCTGGAACATCCGATAAATAATCTTGCGCGATCCGAAGCCCAGAAGCTTGATGACGCGGAAGATCAATCTGATCAACATCTCCGGTTACAATCATTTTCGAATTACGACCAAGTCTCGATAAAAACATCATCATTTGAGCCTTAGTCGTATTTTGTGCTTCATCAAGAATAATCATAGCATCATCCAAGGTTCGACCACGCATATATGCTAATGGCGCAATCTCAATAACACCTTTATCCATATAACGTTGAACACGTTCTGGAGAAAGCATATCATCTAATGCGTCATAAAGCGGCCTTAAGTAAGGATCAACTTTTTCTTTCAGATCACCAGGTAAAAAACCCAAGTTCTCTCCCGCCTCGACAGCAGGACGCGTTAAGATAATCTTCTGTATTTCGCCCTTTTTTAAAAGTTCGACTGCATAGCAAACCGCTAAAAAAGTCTTACCCGTTCCCGCCGGTCCAATCGCAAAGGTCAAATCACTTTGTTTAAATGCATCAATAAAAACCTTCTGACCTAAAGTTTTAGGTCGAATGGGCTTACCCGTATACGAACGTGTCAAGACCTCGTCCATCATTTCAATAAAACGCTCTGTTTGATTTAAACGCACAACATCAAACAAATACTCAAATTCTTGCACATCCAAACGCTCATAGCGTTTAATAACAGAGGCTGCAAGTCGTATAAATGTGACGGTTTCATTAACATTAGCTTCAGAACCTACAATGGAAAGATAAGCATCCCGTGCTTGAATATTGACGTCATAATTTTTCTCGATATGACTAATATTTTTATTCTCAATACCAACAAGTTGTTGGAGTGAGATTTCAAGTTCGTTTAAATTAACTGTTTGAGTTACCAAGAGTAGTCCTCCTTATATATTAATCATATCGCAAATTTAAAAACATGCAATAAAAAAGAAGCGCTTAGCGCTTCTGATTTGTTATCTACGTTTTTTACGGCGTGCTTTTTGAGCAGCTTCCGACTTCAATTTACGTCGTACGCCAGGTTTTACATAAAACTCTCTTTTGCGAGCCTCAGCAAGGGTACCATTACGAGATACTTGACGTTTGAATCTGCGTAATGCGTCATCCAAACCTTCGTTCTCTTTTACTACAATTCTCGACATGACTAACCTCCCTTCTGATGCAAGCAAATTAATTATAACACTTCATCAATCAAAATCAAGTATATAATTAGGATTTTTTCGATATATTGCTAATATATTGCTAAAACCATAAAACCCAAGTGCATAAGCACCCTCACACTCACGTTTTGATACAATCTAATCGATCTAGCATCCTAATTATGCATGATTTATGCTGATTTTTTTCGATGATTTGTTGTTTTTTGTTCTTGATTTTTTGTTCGTGTGCGACTTCCATTCGCCTTCTTGCCATTTTGAGATTGTTTCTTTGCTTTCTTAGAAGCATGATTACTCCAATCATATGGACCATTTAACTCTTTTTCTTTTTTCTTAGGTTTCCCTTTTGATTTAGAATCCCTTTGTTTCGTCGGTTTCTTCTTCGTTTTTGATTCTTCTGCTTTGATGCGCTCTAACTTCGCTTTTTTCTTTTTACTAATTTTCCCATCCTTGATTGTTTTATCAAGTAAAGGATAGTTGTGTGATTTGATTACAGGAACACGCATCTGAATCACATGTTCGATATCTTTAAGTAATGGAATTTCTTCAAAATTACAGAATGAAATCGCAGCACCACTAAAACCTGCACGACCAGTTCGACCAATTCGATGCACATATGTTTCAGGAACCTCTGGTAATTCATAATTCACGACATATTTTAATTCATTAATATCAATACCACGCGCCGCAATATCAGTTGCAACCATTACATTAATCGTACCATCTTTAAATCCGCTCAGAGCACGTTGACGGGCCCCTTGCGACTTGTCACCATGAATTGCGACTGCATTGATGTTACTACGGCATAAATCACGTGCCACGCGGTCTGCACCACGTTTAGTACGTGTAAAGACAAGAACAGAATCAAAAGACTTGTTCTCCAAAACATCAATTAGAAGTTGAGTCTTATTACGTTGATCTACATAATAAACACTTTGCTCTACTGTTTCAACAGTAGATGATACCGGTGTAACTGCAACTGTTGTAGGATTATTTAAAAGCATTTCCGCAATACTTGAAATTTCTGAAGGCATTGTTGCAGAGAAAAGAAGTGTTTGTTTCTTTTTAGGAAGTTTTTTAATAATGCGTTTCACATCATTAATAAATCCCATATCCAACATGCGATCGGCTTCATCAAGAATAAAAATCTCAATCTGTGATAAGTCAATATAGCCTTGACTCATTAAATCCTCAAGACGACCTGGTGTAGCAATTAATGTATCAACACCATTACGGAGTGCTTTAACTTGATAACGTTGGGCAACACCACCAAAGACAACAGTTGAACGTAAATCCATATACTTGCCATACATTTCAAAATTTTCTTGAATTTGAATCGCAAGTTCTCGTGTGGGTGTTAGTACAAGTGCACGTATTTTACGTTTTCCATTACGATCAAATGCTTTCTCTTTTAAATTTTGTAACGTAGGTACCGCAAAAGCAGCAGTCTTTCCAGTACCGGTTTGAGCGAGTCCAATCAAATCATTATGTTTTAATAATGTTGGAATGGCTTGTTCCTGAATCGGTGTTGGTTTTTCATAACCTTGTTCCGTTAACGCTCGTAAAATTTTCTCATTAATACCTAAATCTTTAAATTCCATATAATTACTCCTTAAATTCTTTTATACATTTTGTGTTCATGATAGAACACCAACCGTTTAATCTTATAGTTTTATGAGCCCAATGTAAACAAAAATAAATTAATGTGCTGTTTTACCTTAAATTCCCTATGTTTAAGCTATGATAATTCTATGGAGGCATTTTATGATAGAACTAACAAACATTAATTTTAAGAATATACTGCATTACCCTACAATTAAAATTGTTGAGGGTGAAACAACTTTTATTACAGGACCATCGGGTTCTGGCAAATCAACACTCTTAAAACTTATCAACGGAACCGTTGATGCTAATGAGGGAAGCATTTCGTTAAACGGGATTAAAATTGAAGATTATAATCGCATCGAATTACGTAGAGATTATATTTTATGTGATCAATCTGTTTATTTGTACGAGCAAAGCGTACGCGATAATTTTCACTCGTTCTATAATTTAAGAGAAGAATCCCTCTTAACAGATTCACAAATCAATAACTTTCTAGAATTATCGTGCTCAAGTGCACACCTTGATGATTCTGTAATTTCTATGTCTGGTGGAGAACGTCAGAGAATCTATATCGCTATTTGTTTATCTTTAGCACGAAAAGCGATTATGTTTGACGAACCCACTTCAGCGCTTGATGATCTGACTGCGGACACTTTGTTAAAAAATATGAAAACGTACTGCACCCAAAATCACTTGGACTTAATTATTGTGAGCCACAATTCAACCTTGAGTGAGAAATACGCCGATCATTTAGTCCTAATTTCAAATTTGAAGGAGGACGATGCTCATGAATAGCGGAATCATTGAATTAAGTATTGTTCAATTTAGTTTAATATATCTGTTGCTATTGATCGTATTATTAATCATGAAGCGGGCAAATATAAGTCAGACACGTCTGCTATTTACCGCAAGTATCAAGATGTCGGTTCAATTATACTTATCAGGTCTTATCTTAACGTACATCTTTGGAAACCCGCATCCACTCTTTGTGGTTCTTTATCTGACTTCGATGGTCCTTTTTTCAACCTTTAGAATTTTAAAGAAAAACCCCCGTTTAAACCGCAAATTTAAACGTGTTATCTTTTTATGTCTTATGACTTCGGGTCTCTTTGTCGTTGCATTTTTTGTAGGGATTATTGTTAGAACAAGTATCTTCAACCCACAATATGCAATTCCAGTAGGAGGAATGATCATTGGTAATGCTATGAACGGATTAAGTCTAGGTATCAAAACGCTTACTGATACACTTGATCTTGAACGCAATAAGGTTGAAACTTTATTAAACTTAGGGGTTACCCCCAAAAAGATTATGATTCCATTCGTCAATCAATCGTTAGAAATGGCTCTTTTACCCACCCTAAATAATATGTTGAATATGGGTATTATTTCCCTCCCCGGAATGATGACAGGACAAATCATATCAGGAACAGCTCCCCTCACTGCCATTATGTATCAAACAGCAATAATGATTGCAATCACAACTGGTGTCGCATTGACGACATTTACTTCACTTTCAATGGGTTATCGAACGCTGATAAGTGAGAACGAACAGATTAATTGGTACCAATAAAAAAAGGTGTTTTCAGCCTTTCATTCAAACGTATTAAATACATTTGAATGGCTGAAACACCTTTTTTTTAGTAATCAGATTGACTTACTTCGTTTTTAACCAATGCAACACCAGATGATGTACCAATTCGTGTAGCTCCTGCTTCGATCATCGATTCCATATCTTCTTGACTTCGAACACCACCAGAAGCCTTTACAGAAGCTTGATCTTTAACTGTGTCTTTCATCAGTTTAACAGCTTCAAACGTTGCTCCACCTGTACTGAATCCAGTTGATGTCTTAACAAAGTCAGCACCCGCAGCAACAGCAAGTTCACAAACCTTAACGATTTCGTCATCTTCTAAAAGACATGTTTCAATAATCACTTTAAGGATATTTTCACCACATGCAGCTTTAATTGAACGAATTTCATTTTCGATTAAGTCGTATTTTTTGTCTTTTAAAGCACTGACGTTAATAACCATATCAATCTCATCCGCACCATTATCAAGAGCATTTTTAGTTTCAAAAACTTTTACTTCAGTTGTATTTGCACCTAATGGAAAACCGATTACAGTACATACTTTCACATCTGTACCACTTAGAAGTTCACTACAAAGTGAAACAAATCCTGGGTTAATGCATACACTCATAAAATCGTATTCTTTTGCTTCATCGCATAAAACACGAATTTGTGCTTCTGTAGCGTTTTGCTTCAAAAGCGTATGGTCAATATATTTACTTAATTTCATTTTCTTTTCCTCCGTATAGTTTTTCGAGGATCAGTGATGCACATACTTCGTCACCCATCCACTTTTCTTTTGAGCCATGCTCACGATAGATAAATTTTTCTTCGCCTTTTCCAATAAGAACAACCGTATCGCCTGGCCGAGCCATTTTTAGAGCTTTTTCGATTGCATCCGTACGATTCGGCACAAATTCATAATTATTGGACTCAATTCCTGTAATAATATCTTGTGTAATATCAACAACACGCTCGTCTCGATTATCATGTTCTGTAATAATTACATGATCACAATAACTCGAAGCAACATGACCCATAATCGGTCTCTTCGCCGTATCACGGCCACCTGCTGCACCGAATACAGTTATTAATCGCGCATTATCATCCTGTGTCTCACGCACAAACTCATAAACATTTTTCATGCTGTCTGGGGCGTGACCGAAGTCAACAATCACCCTAAACGGTTGTCCCTTAGTAACCATCGTTTGACGACCATCTACATGTTCGATATCTTTTAGTTCTGGAATTATTTTTTCAATATCATAACCACGTTGATGTAGAATTGCGATGACATTAAGCATGTTGTATACGTTAAATATCGCTACAAAATTTGTGACAACCGGATATGATTTCCCTTCATGAATGAGTGTGAATTCTGTAAAGTCTTCATGTAAAACAATTTCCTGAGCGCGATAATGCGCATTTGGATTTTCGATGCCATATGTTACAACATTCGAATAATTTTGATTTTTAAGAATTTCACCATATTCGTTATCTATATTTAGAACCATAAAGCCAGAAGGTTTTAAATTATCGAAAAGCATTTTCTTAGCCTCAAAATAGTTTTCCATCGTTTTATGATAATCAAGGTGATCATGCGTTAGGTTAGTAAAGGATGCATTATCAAAGTCTATGGACTCTACTCTTCTTAATGCAAGCCCTTGACTTGATACTTCAAGGCAAACTTCTTCAACGCCTTCTAATCGCATATCCTGAAGATATGATTGCAACTCAACAATATCAGGTGTTGTTAATGAAGGGGCGAATTTATGATCGTTATACTCAACAGAAATTGTACCAATATAGCCCGCATTCACACCAAATCTTTTCAGAATGTTGCGAACTGTAAGCATCGTCGTACTCTTTCCATTCGTACCCGTTATGCCATAAACATACATGTTTTTTGATGGGCTGTTATAGAATATATCAGTGACACGATGTAATTCAGTCATCACATCCGCGACGCGAATGTATACAATTCCATCGATAGTATCGATATCGTCGGAGTGGACTATCGCAACAGCTCCATTTTCAACTGCTTGTCTTGCAAACTGATGACCATCAACAGTTAAGCCTTTTAAACAGAAGAACATTCCGTTTTTAACACGATCACGAGAATCAAGCACCAAATGATCAATGTCACAATCAAATTCCGTGTTCACAAGTTTATTCAATTTCATACTTATCTCCTACTCTTTTTTTCTGCTTTAACGCGTTGTTTATTAATTTTCTTAATGCAGCGCGGTTTGATAAGTTCATTTACAATACAATAATCTAATAAAAGGGTCTCATCTAAATTCAATATTAAGTCTGCCAAGTCTTTAATTTGTCCAGATTCAAGCTTTTTGTCCGTCCAAAGAGGATAGGTTTCGCATTCAGTTAAATTGTATCGATAAAAGGTATTTATATCTTCTCGAAACAGTACGATATCCGTAGCGTTTTGGGCGATGCATCGAGCTGAACTCATATTTGCGATATAGGGTTGTAATCCATATCTATTAATTGGAATTAAACGATCCTGGAAATCATTATATAATTTAAAATACTGTGGTAACTCCAAAATTGCGGTTTCGCGATCATACAGCGTATTTAACAAGCCATCGAAAAAAGGAATGTATACCCTGTTTTCATTTTCGACTTGAAATACTTTTAATTTTGATTTAATTGGCGCGATATCACATTGAACGATAAAGTTTCGTTCTTTGAAAAGAAGATTATCCCACATATCAAGATGCTCATTCCGAATTCGCTCAAACTCTGTTTCAAATGTTTTTTTAGTTTCTAAACTATGCTGAAAAACGTCAAGTTTTAAAAGATCAAAATCAGATTTAGGGTTAAGCCCTAAATTATACATCTTATTCATATCCATCAACATTTTGATTTCTTTTTTAGGACGCTTCTGGTCATGATATTTTTTCAGTATATTCACTTTATCACCTCACACGCGGAAACAATATTACAAATATAAATACTTGCTGTTTCAGCTCTAAGAACATTGTCTCCAAGGCTCACTTGACGGTATCCCATTGCTTCAAATTTGCTACGTTCATCACTACTAAAACCACCTTCGGGTCCGACAAGTACCGTTATGGATTTTGTATCTTCACAAACTGTGTGAATCAAATGCGGCTCATCCCCAATGTCCGCATAAAGATTCAAATCGGACTGATATTGAGGTAAATCATCAAGTGTTACAATGCCTTTGACGGGGACTTCAAATTGTCGGTAAGATTGTTCTGATGCTTCCTTCGCAATGAGGTTAAGTCGTTCCATTTTGCGTTCTGCTCTTTTTCCAAAATCACGCACTACTCCATGTTGACTTTGGTAAAGAACAATTTCATCGACACCACACTCGCATGCTTTCTGAATCATCCACTCGAGTCGTTCTGATCGAATTAATGAAGCGACGATACGTAATTTGAATTTTTTATCGTTCCATACGATTGAGTCTTTAATTGTTAAATGTGTAAGCGTATCATCTGTAAATGAAGCAATCACCCCATTGCCATAATGATCTACAAGTCGAATCGAATCACCCTCTTGCATTCGAAGTACTTTTCGACATTGATGTAATTGATCTGCACTGAGTTGCAAGTCCTCAATTGATTCAATGAAGAATTGTTGCATTAGATTTCACCTTTTGCTGTTAGAAGCAATTTTTTAACCTCAAACGGTTTTAACTCTCGGTATTGTCCGATTTTAAGATCATCAATATCAAGATATCCAATCTGATAGCGATGAAGTTTCAATACTGGAAGTCCGAAATGCGCAAATATTTTACGAATTTGTCTGTTTTTACCTTCGTGAAGTGTAATCGAAAATTGAGTTTTATCTTTAGAAGCATCATATTTAACGCGGCCAATTTCGACACCTTTATATTCTACACCTTCAATCGTAATGCCTTCTTTAAGTGAATTTGTTACTTCATAAGAAAGTCTTCCTCTGACACTTACGCGATATATTTTTGATAAATCAAATTTTGGATGAGTCATGTAATAAGCAAAATCACCATCATTCGTTAGGATTAAGGCACCTGTTGTTTCGCGATCGAGACGACCTACAGGAAAGACACGAATGTCATTTGGCACTAAATCCACGACACTTTCTCGATCTTTATCATCATTTGCACTTGATACAATGCCACGAGGTTTGTTTAAAATGTAATATACTTTTTTTTCTTCAACATTGATAAGGATTCCATTGACCATAACACGGTCTTCAGTCGAAACTTTCAGTCCCTGTTCTGTAACTTTAATCCCATTAACTTTTACTTTACCTTCGTTTATTAAAACTTCTGCTTTACGACGGGAACAATATCCGCTCATCGCTATAAATTTTTGTAATCTTATATTATTTAAAGAGTTCATTATTTTCTTCCAACATTTCTATCTTAATTTCGGGTAATTCTTTCAAACTCGTCAGTTTAAATACATCCATAAATGAGTTTGTCACTTCATAGAGTATTGGACGTCCAACTGAATCGGCCCGTCCACATTCTTGAATTAAATCCAGCGCTTCCAATCTTCGACACATCATGTCACTATTTACGCCGCGTATTTCTTCAATTTCTAACCGCGTTATCGGTTGTTTGTATGCAATAATCGCAAGTGTTTCAAGAGCCGCTTGAGATAATTGACGGTTTTTATTGAATTCAAGC
The DNA here is from genome assembly GCF_940143175.1 of Erysipelothrix amsterdamensis. Taxonomy (NCBI): domain Bacteria; kingdom Bacillati; phylum Bacillota; class Erysipelotrichia; order Erysipelotrichales; family Erysipelotrichaceae; genus Erysipelothrix; species Erysipelothrix amsterdamensis. The sequence goes on from NZ_OW659496.1 coordinate 1,143,575, forward strand.
ATGTCGGAGATAATCTCATGCAGTTCTTTTTTTGTAATTAGCTTATATACAGAACCAAACTCAACCAGTTCTAATCCGCGATTTGAATCCATTAAACTTTGTTTATAATCTTGTATTTTGTTATTAAATACTTCGTCATCAATTCCAAGAGCAAGCATTAATTGTTCTTTATCAACGCCTTCTTCTCCAAAGGCAAATAAAATGCCTTCAATAATTGCAAAATCAGTCATTAAATCGCCCCTTTCAGATAAACCTCTTCATCTTGATAACTCATTTTTAAATCGCCCATTCGTAACATATCTAAAACTGCTAAGAATGATACGAGTAGGTATTGCAGGGTGGGTGCTTGAGATAATACATGGTCAAGAGACAAAACGACGCCACCCTGAAACACTCTTCTTAAATCTTCTACGACTTCATCAACAGAGAGTTCCGCGCGTTCTATAGATACATCCTGAGGGTGTGCCAACTTAAAACGACTCATCACTTTCATCATTGCATTCATGAGGTCATAGGGCGTTTGTTCATAAGTAATCGAATCTTGTAAACTCGTCTTAATTTCCCTAAACAAACCGGATGAGATGGGTTTTGCGAATTGTTTTGAACGTTCTTCATAACGCTCCGCTAATTCAATGCTGACCTCTTTATAACGTTGATATTCGATAAGACGTCTCACAAGGTCATTCTCATCATCTTCTACATCTTTTGCATCGAGTTCACTTTTATCCCTAGGCAAAAGACGTTTACTTTTGTATTCGATTAAACCGGCAAGTTCACTAAGATATTCAGACGCTACTTCAAGTTTTTGATCTCGAACGCTATCTATAAAAGCAATGTATTGATCCGCCAATTCATCAATATTTAAATCAAAAAGATCAAGCTTTTTATCTTTAATTAGATAAAGCATTAAATCCAAGGGACCACTAAATTGATCAACAGATACTTCAAAATTCATGGTTGTTCTCCAATCTAAACTATTATAGCACGGCAGCAATTAAATTTGGTTTTTCAACAGGTTCTTGACCCATCACAAAACATGAAACTGTATTATTTTTATGATTATCGGTTATTGGTGAATCGCTATAAAGAGTCGCAAGTAAATCACCCGCGTGAATTACATCCCCAATTTCTTTGCGAAGTACAATTCCCGCTTTGTAATCAATAATATCCTCTTTGGTTTGTCTTCCTGCCCCTAAGTGCATGGACACAATACCTAATTCCATAGCTTTTAAATCATGTAAGTAGCCATCTTGCTCTGCAAACACTTCAACCTCATATTTTGCTTTCGTAAAGGCGTCGAGATCATTAAAAATCAAGATATCTCCACCTTGTGCCTCAATCCATTTTAAGAATGTATCATAAGCAGCACCGCTTCGTAATGTTTCTTTTGCGAGTGTATAGCCACTTTCTGGTGAATCCGAAAGATCTGCTTGATACAGCATATATCCTGAGGCAACAAGACACAGCTCTTCTAAATCTTTTGGACCTTCATTTTTCAAAGTCATAATTGCTTCTTCGACTTCTAGTGCATTCCCAATTGAATGTCCTAATGGTTGATTCATATTTGAAAGCATCGCATTGACTTCACGGCCAAGATTACGACCAATCGTAATCATTGTATTCGCTAACTCACGCGCATCCTCAACAGTCTTCATAAACGCACCTTCGCCATATTTTACATCAAGTAAAATACAGTCTGCTCCCCCTGCCAATTTTTTTGACATGATCGATGAAGCAATTAAAGGTATCGCATTAACGGTTCCTGTAACATCACGTAATGAGTAAAGAACTTTATCTGCATAAACTAAATTACCTGTTTGACCAATAACCGCGAGATTAATCGCATTAACTTGATCAATGAAATCTTGACTTGAAACCTCGATGTTGAAGCCAGGAATGGATTCTAACTTGTCGAGTGTTCCACCGGTATGACCTAAACCTCTACCACTCATTTTAGCAACCTTTGCGCCAGCTGCTGCAACAATCGGACTTAATATAATTGTAGTTTTATCGCCAACGCCACCTGTTGAATGCTTATCAACTTTCTTTCCAACAATGGATGACAAATCAATAACATCACCACTGCGCATCATTGCATCCGTCAAGGCAGTAGTCTCATCGAGACTCATTCCTTTTAATACGATTGCCATGAGTAGAGCACTGGTTTGATAATCTTTCACAGTACCCTCTGTAACTCCATGAATCCAAAAATTAATTTCTTCTTGAGTTAACTCAAGACCATCACGTTTCTTTTCAATTATTTCTACTATTGTCATAATTATATCCTCTCGTAAGTTACTTGTTTAAAAGTACTGTATTCAACCTGATTCTTGATCTTGAATTCTAAATCAGAAAAATCCGGAAAAAATGTATCACCAATTACATCATTTGGTATATACGAAATGATTAACTCGTGAGCAAAAGGCAAACTTTGAGCGTAAATTTCTCCGCCACCCGCGATAAAAATATCTTCGCTCGATTCTTGATGTTGACTTAAAAATGCCCTAAGATCTGGAATTGCATTTTCAATCGAAGCGTTTCGTGTTACGACATAGATTTCTCGGTTATCAAGCTTTTTAGGAAGACCCTCGAACGTTTTCCGACCCATAACCACTTTTTGATTCAGAGTAGACTTTCGAAAATGTTGTAAATCTTCTTTATTATGCCATGGCATCGATCCATTTAAACCAATAGTGCGATGGTTATTCATTGCGACAATTATTTTAATCATCACACACTCACCTTAGCTTTTATTAATGGATGTGGATCATAGCCGACTACTTCAAAATCTTCAAACTTGAAATCTGTAATTTTTTCTTGGTTTCCATGAATTATGAGCTGAGGTAAAGATTTCGGTTCGCGTGCTAATTGCATTTGAACTGCATCATAATGATCATTGTAAATATGTAAATCACCAAAGGTATGGACAAATTCTCCCACCTCTAAATCACAAACTTTAGCTATCATGTGTAACAACAGCGCATACGAAGCAATATTAAATGGAACACCTAAAAATACATCTGCACTACGCTGATAAAGTTGCAATGATAGTTTTTGATCATTGCTTACATAAAACTGCATAAATGCATGACAAGGTGGTAGTGCCATTTGATCAACTTCGGCCGGATTCCAAGCACTCATAATAATACGACGTGAGTATGGGTTTGTTTTAATTGTCTCAATCACGTTATTAAGCTGGTCAACACCACCAAAATCACGCCATTGTTTACCATAAACCGGACCCAATTCACCGTATTTTTGAGCAAACAAATCATCAGCAACAATGCGTTCAATAAACTCATCCATAGTTTCACCATTGTAATCATCCGATTTTTTAAAAAGTTCGTAAGGCCATTCATTCCAAATTCGAACTTTATTTTCGACAAGCCATTTGATATTGGTATCGCCGCTTACAAACCATAATAGTTCTTTCGCAAGCGATGGAAAATGAACTTTTTTAGTCGTAAGCAAGGGAAAACCCTTGCTTAAATCAAAACGCATTTGATAACCAAAAACGCCTGTCGTACCCGTTCCCGTACGATCTTCTCGTCGTGAACCTTCGTCTAATACAAATTGACACATTTCCAAATAATTTTTCATTTTATCACCTACATCCTATTATACAAAAAAATCGCTCTCTTTGGTACTATTTCGGATATAAGAACTCAAGATGTTCCGCAATTAAGATAAATTTTTCATCATTAATTTCTAATCTACCTTTCACAGAAATTAAACTCCCCGGTTTACAAGAATTTGTGGTTGTCTCACTCGCACCTCTCCAAAGTAAAATTGGAAATATATCCTTACGGAAAATACCTGGTGGAGTTCTAAAATTTGAAGTGACACTTACATGCATCAATGCGTAACTTTCATTTGAGTGCTCCTCAATTGGAACTGGCATTGTTTCGATGTGTCCTACTAATTGTACAAAATTCATTTTTTCCTCCTTTTCTCTATGTGGGTTGCCCCACACTCATAAATTTACTTCAAATAGATAGCATCCTAATATTTTTTTTAAAAATACAACAAAAAAGGTTAGATTCAATAGAATCTAACCTAATTATCTGAATTAACCATTCGTAAAAATGTATCATCACTGTCCAAAATCACATCCACTAGATCCGCCAGTGCATCATACGATAAATCTCGAATCATCTCTAAATAATCAAAATACGAAACACCATCGAAATGAGCTCGTCCCAACGTAATTGCAAGTTCATCTGTCTTACTTAGTGACATAATCATCTCGCCATAGTATCGCTTTTTCAATTGATTAAACAAAGATTCATCATGTTTTAAATGATTCATACGATGCTTAATAATATCTTTAAACGCCTCATGCTTATGCCCTTCATTTACAAAATAGATAACTCCAAATGATTCGCGAATGTCAACATCATAGCCATATGAGTTCGAAACGATTCCTTCATCAAGCCAAACCTGATAATCTGGAATCATCTCGGAAAAATTCATTTCTAAAAGCATCCGTATCAAAAACTCATCTTTTAATTTATCATTACGCTCATAAGGAAACTTAAAAGAATAAGTCATTTTTGGAACCTCTACATCGCCTTGAATTTCTCGCTCTTTAATAGCTACAGTATGGGGTTCCTTATCAAACAAATCAACAACTTCCTCGCTTACCGCACGATGTGATTGGGTCTCTTGCAGGACAATTTCCGCAACTTTTTGGGGTTCCATCGGTGTTACGATTGTTAAAGACATACGATGATCAGAATAGTTCATCTCAAAAGCACGAAGCAAATCAGCGCGTGTCGTTTCTGTCACACTTTGTTCCGTTCCCGCGATATCATAAATAAACGGATAATGATGAAATAAGTTTACATAAGTCTCATTCAATAGACGCATATCCGGCATCTGTTCATACATCTTAATTTCTTCGATAATGATGCCCTTCTCTTTTTCAACGCTTTCTTCACTAACGCTAAACTTACTTACAAATTGAATCAACAGGCGTAATGGCGCCTCCAAATCACCGTTATGACCAAAATAATACATAGTTTGTTCATACGACGTAAAAGCATTACCACTTGCACCTAATTCCGCAAACTGACTTAATATGTCCTTGCTCTCATCTTCAAACAGTTTATGTTCTAAAAAATGTGCAACACCCGATTTATGCTCAACTACATTTCCTTCGATGCTTTGCTTAAGATTTAAAGCCCCAAACGGAGTCCCATAGACAGCACTTGAACGTTTAAATCCTGGTCGGTGCACAATGGTTACGGTTAATGCACTTGGTGTTGTAAAGGTATACACTTTTTCATTAAAATCATTTTTAATTGTTTTCATTATTTTCACCTCGATATGCGAAGACAAACGGTTTTGTGATTTTCGTCAATACGGCTTTCACATCCGACTCCGTAACTGTACGGATTTTTTCTTGCATTGTTTCAATGGACTCATCAACTTGCAGCATATTATTTCTAAAAGTATGATCTGCAATACTCTTTATCCGTTCGGTATTACCTTCTAGTGAAAGATCTAAATAGTTAATAGCCGCTGTTAAATCTAAAGGTTCATTTCGGATTATCTCAAATTGATCTTCAATCAGTGATAAAGTTTTTTCTACATTTTTATCACTAACGCCTGTCGCAATATAGAAGATTCCATCATAAACTTGACGTGATGCATAGATGGAATAGCACAAACTGTGCTTTTCGCGAATATTCTGAAAAAGAAGCGAAGTCGGTAGTTGACCGAGGTATGCAATAAACACGAGATATGCATAATACAAATCATCATAAGGTGTAATGCTTGTTTCATAGACGCATACAAGCTCACTTTGAGTTCCTTTATACCGTTCTTCGAGATACGTCTCTGTAATTTCTGTTTTTAGAAGTGATTCGTTTATTGGCATTGAGTGTCCAACCGTAAACGCATCAAAATTACATGCTCGATCAACGCCACCCACAAGATAAATTTGCTTATTAAACTCTTGAATACAACGTGTATGGAGCTTTTGAACGTCCTTTAAACTTACACTATCTAAATCACCCAAATCTCCGAAGGCGCTTAAACCAAACAACTGACCTTCACCTGCATGTTTAAAACCTTTAACCAGTGCATTTTGTGATGCATTTTCTTTTATATGCATATGACTGATGCGTAAATTTTTCTTTGCTTCTTCAAGAGTTTGTTCGGTTAATAATGGATATAGGTACATATCTTCAAGTAATTTAATCTGCTTATCCAATAACAATTCATTAGTAAATCGTTCGTGAATCATTTTAATGCCGAGATCAATAACTTGGTATGTTCCCAAAGTATAAGTTAAAGCACTTGTCTTCGCTCCGTATAACATATCGTGACGCTGTGCGAGTGATGTTTTAGTTGGGTTTTCAATAAGACGATCCCCCATCATCCGCGTGAGTAGATTTGCGATGGTATTTGTTTTTGATTCAAGCTTAAATACAATTTTTAACGAAAGATACACTTCATGAAACTTTTCTTCATTGATTTGATAAACCTTAATGTCATTTTTTAATAATAATTCTTCATTCATGATACATCCTCCAAAAAATGATACAATATAATAGCATTGTACATCAATATGATGTAAATAGAAAGAACGGTGACATAATGATAAAACCTAACGATGCAGTCTTTTTGACTGACTTATATGAATTTACTATGGCTTACACATATTTCAAACAAAACCGACATGAAGAAATTGTTTATTTTGATATGTTTACCCGAAAAATACCAAACCAAGGTGGTTATCTTATTTTTAATGGCTTGAGCAAACTTATTGAAACCATTAATAATTTTAAGTTTACACAGTCACATATCGATTATCTCTATGAACAAGGATTTACAGATCCAAAATTTCTTGATTATTTATTGAATTTAGAATTAAATTTAGACATTTGGGCCGTTGAAGACGGTACAGTTGTTTTCCAAAATGAACCTTTGGTCACAGTTCGTGGTACTGTCATCGAAGCACAGCTAATCGAAACACTTTTACTATTATCTATCAACTACTCAACCTTAGTTACAACTAAAGCAAGCCGTATTGTTAACGCGGCTCGTGGACGCGCAGTACTCGAATTCGGTGCTCGTCGTGCTCACGGCTACGATTCTTCCGTTGATGGTGCCCGTGCTGCAATTATTGCAGGTTGCGTCGGAACATCCCATACCCTTGCTGGTTATCAATACGGGGCTCATGTTTCAGGAACCATGGCACATTCCTATATTCAACTTCACGATTCAGAATTTGAAGCGTTTATGTCCTTCGCGGAAATCAATCCCGATAACGCAATTTTCCTCGTTGATACCTATGATACATTGGGGTCTGGAATACCAAACGCAATTAAAGTAGCCCATGAATATCTAATTCCAAACGGTTTCCGTCTCAAAGCAATTCGTCTTGATTCTGGAGACTTAGCATACCTATCTAAAGAGGCTCGTAAGATGCTTGATGAGGCAGGCCTTCAAGATTGTAAGATTATGGCATCCAACTCACTTGATGAATATCTCATTGATGACTTAATCTACCAAGGGGCTCAAATCGACTCATTTGGTGTTGGTGAGAATCTCATAACTTCAAAATCGGAACCTGTCTTAGGCGGTGTCTATAAGCTTGTGGCTCAGGAACGCGCAGATGGAACGCTTACACCAAAAATCAAAGTAAGTGAGAACATCGAAAAGATAACAAACCCAAGTTACAAACGACTTTATCGTTTCTATGATAATCATACAAACAAGGCGCTCGCAGATTATATCGCCCTCGCAGATGAAGTAATCCCAACGGATACAATTACCATTTTTGATCCTTCTGCACCTTGGAAGAAGAAAACACTCACTGATTATCAAGTAAGAGAATTACAAGTGCCCATTTACCAAAATGGTAAATGTGTTTATGAGTTACCAAATCTTGAGGAAATTGCACTCTATTCTCAAAAAGAATTGGAAACAATTTGGGATGAGGTAAAACGACTCCACTATCCGCATCGTTATTATGTTGATTTATCTCAAAAACTTTATGACTTGAAATTAGAGTTACTTCACAATATAAGCGAGAATAAATAATTAATTTTTCGATAAAACACGACAACTGACTTTAACGTTAAATTCAAATAAAAAAAGGTATGACCTCATCCATGTGAGATTCATACCTTTTTTTGCGTAAATTATTTATTTAACGTTTACCTGCATCATAAGGTTGTCCTGCAGCCTTAGGAGCTGCCGATTTCTTAGATGTGAATACAAGGACTACTAAAGTCGCAATATATGGTAACATTTTGAAAACTTGATCCGGAATTCCAAGTCCATTTAGGAATGGTATTCCTGAATAAACATTGGATAGCGTTAATGCAAGAGCGAAAAATAGAGATGAAAAGAAAATTGTCTTAGGTCTCCATTGACCGAAAATAAGAATCGCTAACGCAAGGAACCCGTAACCATTTGCAGTACCTGTAAATGATGTGCTGATTGGAACTGTAATGATAAGTCCACCAAGCCCTGCAAGTGCTCCAGATATAAGAACTCCAGCCCAACGGATACGTTTTACATTTCCACCTGCTGCATCAAGAGCATGTGGATTCTCTCCTGCTGATCGTAATCGCAAACCAAATCGTGTTTTATAAATAACAAAGGTTGCGATAAAGAGGATTGCAATTCCAATATAGGTTGAGATATACGCATTGGTAAAAAACAACTTACCAATAATGGGTATTTCTGACAAAAATGGTACCTTTCGAATGAGAAACTCATTTCTGAACGGAATTTCTTTAACCGAATATAAGAGTCGTGCGATATAAACTGTAAATGCAGGTGCAAACATATTAATGGCTGTACCACTAATAGTTTGATCCGCATTCATGTTTATTGCGGCAAACGCATGTACAGCTCCCATAACAACGCCGGCAAGAATGGCCGCTAACATGGCAACAATGTAAAGTAATTGACCAGACATATGGTTCTGAAGGAAAAACAGAGTGATAACTCCAAAGAAGGTACCAAATACCATAATCCCTTCTAAAGCAATATTTACAATACCACCACGCTCTGAGAATAAGCCACCAAGTGAAACTACAAGTAATGGGATTGCAACATACAACATCTGTTGAACAATAAATGCAAGTGTGTTCATCAGTTATCACCTCCGGAATTTTTCGTCACTTTCGCAATAAATCCTTTAAGAAGTATTGTAAGTGCGCTCACATAGATAATTGTAGCGGTGATAACAGAGATAATTTCAGGCTCAAGACCAAATAATTGAAGATTATTACCACCATACGTAATATGCGCTATAAAGAGACCTGAAAGAATAATACCTATAGGATTACTTTGCGCAAGTAAAGCTACTGAGATACCGTCAAATCCTTCTGTAAGAAGAACATTAAGCACATCCATGTATTTTCCAACATTTGCAAGGTACATCACTGCACCACCAAGGCCCGCAAGAGCACCTGCTATCGTCATCGATAGAATGATTGATTTTTTTTCATTGATACCCGCATAGCGGCTCGCATGACGATTATATCCAACTGCTTTCAGTTCAAATCCAAACTTTGTTTTTTCTAAAACGATATAAATCAAAATTGCCATCACAATTGCAATTACAATTCCAATATTTACCGATGATCTGGGAAAAATCTTGTTTAAACCCAATACCGGTAAATATGCATTCACAGGTGGTAAAGTACGTGAATGAACAGAATCGAATGCAGTATTGGTAATCAGATAGTTTACGGCATACATACCAATATAGTTCAACATAATCGAAGCAATAACTTCGTTCACATTTCGATAAGCCTTCAAGATCCCTACAATCGCACCCCACAGTGCCCCAGCGAGAGCCCCACCAATTAGACCTACAATCCAACCAGTACCGGCAGGCATCCAAGTCCAGTTTACACCAATATAGACAGCCGTAAATGCACCAACTGTAAACTGTCCAGAAGCCCCAATATTAAAGAGACCCGTTTTAAATGCGAATCCAACAGATAACCCCGTTAGAATAATGGGTGCTGCTCTAAAGAGAACATTTCCCATACCACGTAGGTTATGGTGGAAACCACCTTTAAGAATAATCCAAAATGCACTTAATGCATATTGTGGGGTCGTAAGTAAGATTACGAGAAACCCAACAAATAATCCAATGATTATCGCAAGGAAGGATGCAATAACAGCATGATTTCCTTCATTTGCAAAGAATTTTTTAATTTTTGTACCAATCGAACTAGTTTTTGCCATTTAGAGTACCCCGCTTTGCTCCAGCCATATATAAGCCAAGTTCTTGTTGCGTAATATCTTCTGGCTTAAATTCACCTACAAACTCTCCATTGTACATCACAAGAATTCGATCACTGATGTTCATTATTTCAGATAATTCGTACGATACGAGGAGAACAGATTTCCCAGCATCGCGTTGAGCTACAAGTTGGTTATGTATATATTCAATTGCACCTACATCAAGACCTCGTGTTGGTTGAACAGCCATTAGAACTTCTGATCCCATATCGATTTCACGAGCCAATATAGCTTTTTGTTGATTTCCACCAGACATACTGCGTACAACAGAACTCGGTCCTTTTGAACTTCGAATATCAAACTTTTCAATCATCTTACGTGCATACGTTTCGATTTTGTCGAAACGAAGCATTCCATTTTTCTGGAAGCGGTCTGTAAAATATTGTTTTAATACAAGGTTGAAATCCAATTTATAGTCAAGAACTAAGCCATCTTTATGACGATCTTCGGGAATATGCGATATTCCATGAGTATTTCTGTATCGAATTGATTTATCTTCAATGCTTTCACCTTTAAGCACAATCTCACCCTGTGTTATTGGTAACATCCCTGCAATTGCATAAACCAATTCATGTTGTCCATTACCTTCAATACCCGCAATACTTACAATTTCACCTTCATGCAATGCAAACGATGCAGCTTTAACGGCATCATGATTTCCATGCGAAGAAGCAACATTAATATTGGTAACTTCTAAAACGACTTCACCGCGTTCTTGCGGTTTCATATCGATATTTAAATCAATTTTTCGACCCACCATCATTTCGGACATTTCATCGACGGTCACATCTTTCACATTGACGGTTCCAATAAATTTACCCTTGCGTAAAACCGACACACGATCAGCCACTTCTTTGATTTCGTTCAATTTATGGGTAATAAAAATAATCGATTTTCCTTCAGATCGAAGTTGCTTCATGATTGCCATTAACTCTTGAATCTCTTGTGGCGTTAAAACAGCCGTCGGTTCATCAAAAATCATAACATCACTTTCACGATAAAGTAATTTTAGAATTTCGACACGTTGTTGCATTCCTACTGATATATCCGAAATTTTCGCATCCGGATCTACATTTAGATTGTATCGATTACTTAATTCGATAATGTCTTTACGAGCATCTCCGAGACGGACCATTCCCCGTTCAACCGTTTCCACTCCTAAAATAATATTCTCAGTAACCGTAAAATTATCAACCAGTTTAAAATGCTGGTGTACCATACCAATCTTATGGTAGGTCGCCTCATGAGGGTTATTGATTTGAGTAACTTTGTCACGAATGACAATTTCTCCCGAGTCTGGTTGATACATCCCAAATAACACAGACATCAACGTTGACTTTCCAGCACCATTCTCACCCAGCAGCGCTAGAATTTCCCCTTCACGAAGTGAAATTGTGACGTCATCATTGGCTCTAATGCCAGGAAACGTCTTGGTGATATGATTCATTTCAACAATATTTTTCATATTCCCTTACACTCCTTAAACATATCATACACAAAAAAAGAACGATAAAACAGTAAAATTTAAATAATAAAAATATCAAGCATACTTGATATCCAATTGTCGATTTTTAATAAGCATCATCCCCGTATTATTTTTTTACTATAAACCGTCATGCTCTATTCAATTGAAGCGTTAGATTAAAACTGTTTGTTCGTGAATTAACCCTTTGTGATGGGTTCTAACTTCAATCATCCCCCGATAGAATATGATTTATGTTCACCTAAATATTAGCATTTTCAACACATTTTAGCAAGCGCTTTCAACACTATAAAACATACATATCGCTGAGCTTAGTGCTCAGCGATAATAATCAATTTTTAGATTTGGAAATAAACTTTGATCCGTAAAAACATCTCCCTGTTCATCATGTTCTGTTAGTATTACTAATTTATCGTTTTGAATTTCTTTTTTTGTTTTTTCAAGAAGTGCCTCGATATCTGTCTTACCAATTTGTTTCAATCTGGATTCATCAAAAGCCAAGCCAACAGCCTCATTGTTTAAGTCAACACTGAGTTGTTTTCCACCTGGAAATTTACCTTCGAAGTTATCTACAAGAAGATTTGTGACCGTTTTTCGAATACCCTTGGTTGCAGAATAAACCACTTTACTGCTTAAGTACGATTGATCAACATCTACCCCGATATAACGTTTATCTGCATCTTCAGCAGCTTTTATGATCGACTGACCAGCACCACCCGCCGATCCGAAAACAACCTCCGTTCCTTCGTTATACCAACTAGACCCTAACATTTGTACTTCTGTAGATGGCTCGAATGCCCCAGAGTATTTATATTTGAGATCAATAATTTTATTTATACTTTTAGCGCCTTCTTGCAAGCCTCTTACAAAACCCATTCCGTAACGTTCTACCGCAGGAATCTTAGCACCTCCCACGAATCCTACTTTAGTATAACCCTCAAGTGCAGTGACGTATCCAGCTAAATAAGCAGCTTGTTCTTCTCTAAATAAAACTGGAACGAGATTATCACGAATTTCGATTGTTCCTGACTCATTAGGTTTTGGTAAAGCATCAATCAGAATAAACTTAGTGTGTGGAAAATCATTTTGTACTTTAGCCGCAGTTGCTTCAAAATAAAATCCCGGTAAAACTACGACCTTAGCGCCTCCTTCTTCTATTGCTTTTTGAATTTCATTATAGAATGCAATATCATCTTTATTTTCTGGTCGATAATATTTATACGAAACATTATGTTCCTTACAAAAATCAATAATACCTTCCCAAGATTCTTGATTAAATGAGTGGTCATCGATCGTACCAATATCCGTTATCAAAGCAATTTCAGAAGTCGTCTGATCTTCTGTTGGTTTTGAAGAGCATGCTCCAAGCAAAAATAAACATATCAATAAAATAATAATTTTGGATTTCATAATCATCCCCCCTTGCACTTTAACTTTATCAAGTGAAAGTACGAGATTCAAACACTTATTTTTCCACTTACGCGAAAAAAAAACGGCACTTAAGCCGTTTTATAATAACTATTTAATAAATGTGATATTAATGTTTTTCAAGATTGGATCACTGATAACATCTGAGAAATCATCAGCATGTTGTTTCTTGATTGCTGAAGTAACACCATCTTTATCCGCTTTCATATCTAAGATAACTTTATCCAAATCTTCTTGTTTGAAAGTTTTGAAACGGTCGAAGTTCTTTGGTAATCCGACACCATCATCATTGATATTGTAAGCATGTTGTGTTCCACCTGGGAATTTTCCATCATAGTGTGCTTTCAAGCCTTCATAAACAGCAAGTTGAAGTTCTTTTAAAGCTGATGTAATAATTGTTTCGCTTTCGCCTGCTTGGTCCACATCGACCCCAATAACTTTAGCTTCTTTATCTTCTGCAGCCTTAAAGACTGAAGGTCCAGCACCACCAGCAGAAACGAAGATGACTTCAGTTCCACCTGCATACCAGCCGGATGCTAACATTTGAACTTCTTGTGACGCTTCAAATGTACCTGAATATTTATACATCATATCGACTGTAATACCTAACTCTTCAGCTGCGTGATTTGCTCCGTAAACATAACCTAAACCGAACTTTTCAACAGCTGGAACTTTCATACCACCAATGTAACCTAATTTAGTATAGCCATCTTTAACTGCAGCATATCCTGCTAAGAATCCAGCTTGTTGTTCTTCCCAAACAACTGAATACATATTAGGACCAATAACTGGCTCTGACTGAGGTGTCTCCGATGGAGCACCGTCTACAAAAATAAAGTTTACATCTGGAAATTCTTGTTGTGCTCTAAATGCTGCGTTAGCGAATAAAAATCCTGGCATAACAACAACCTTAGCGCCCCCTTCAGTAATCGCTTTTTCGATTTCGTTAAAGTATGCCTCGTCGTCTTTCGCAACGGGACGGTAGTATGTATATGTAACTTTATTTTCATCTCCATACTGTTTAACGCCTTCGTATGAACCTTGGTTAAATGAGCGGTCATCAATTGTACCAACGTCAGTAATCAAAGCGATTTCTGCGCCTTTTCCATCTTGAGCTTTTTCTCCACCTGAACAAGCGGTAAGAGTAAGAGCTAACAAGACAACTAAAACACTAGAAAATAGTTTTTTCATCTGTTTCCTCCATACAAGTTTCCTTGTGTCTATATCGTATCGAATTTTATATTGATAATCAATAGAAATGTCACAAATAAATGTAACCGGTATCATTTATGTAGGGATAAATTTTAAATCGTTATAAATCACGAATCAACTAAGAACAAAAAATGAGCATTAATACACCTCTGCATTAATGCTCATTCTATTTAATTGTTCAAAATATTAATGAATTTTTTATTTTTCGATTTTATGAATATAACGTGTATTAATTTCGTTTTCAACCATTTGCATGAATGCATCTAAATCAAAAGGATTTTGTGCTCGTTCACCATAACGACGAACGTTGACGCTACGATCTTCAATTTCTTTATCTCCAATAATTAATTGAAGTGGAATTTTATTCTTCTGTGCTTCACGTAAACGATAACCTAATTTTTCATTACGACCATCAACATGTGCACGAATCCCTTTTTCTAAAAGAAGATTGCAGACTTCGTTTGCGTAATCCATATGGAACTCCGTATTAACTGGTATAATTTCAATTTGTTTTGGAGCCATCCAAACTGGAAAACCACCTGCAAAGTGCTCAATAAGAATACCAATAAAGCGTTCAATTGACCCGAAAATAGCACGGTGAAGCATGATTGGACGTTTTTTCTTACCATCTTCCGCAACATACGTGAGGTCGAATCGTTCAGGAAGATTCATATCCAATTGGACTGTACCACATTGCCACACTCGGTTTAATGAGTCTCTTACTTTAAAGTCTAGTTTAGGACCATAGAAAGCACCATCGCCTTCATTAATCTTAAAGTCGACACCAGCAGCCATACAAGCCTCTTTAAGCGCTTGTTCTGAACGATCCCAAACTTCTATGTCACCAATATATTTGTCCTCAGGACGAGTTGATAACTCGATTGAATAAGAAAGACCAAATGTTGAATAAATTTCATCAATGAAATCTAAAATTTCTACAATTTCATCTTGTAATTGATCCTCACGCATAAATAAGTGGGCATCATCTTGAGTAAAAGAACGAACGCGGAATAAACCGTTCAAAGCACCACTTGCCTCATGACGATGAACATGTCCCATCTCAGCAAGTCGAATTGGTAAATCACGGTATGAATGCAAACCGTTTTTATAGACCAGCATTCCTCCTGGACAATTCATGGGTTTAATTGCGAATTCACGATCATCGATTGTTGATGTATACATATTTTCGCGATAGTTTTCCCAGTGACCTGAGACTTCCCACAACTCTTTATTTAACATCGTTGGCGTTTGTGTAAATACATATCCTCGTTTGATATGTGCATTGTAGTAATACTCATCCAATGCATGGCGCAATGTCATACCATTTGGTAACCAGAATGGGAACCCTGGTCCAAATTCGCTCATCATAAAAAGTTCAAGTTCTTTTCCGAGTTTCTTATGATCACGTGCTTTCGCTGCTTCTAACCATTCAAGATACTGGTTAAGATCTTCTTCAGTTTCAAAAGTAATTCCATAAACACGTTGAAGCATTTTGTTATTGGAATCGCCCTTCCAATATGCTCCAGAAACCTTAAGAAGCTTGAAATATTTCATTTTCTTTGTCGTTTCGACATGTGGTCCTCGACATAAATCAATAAATTCTGCTTGACGGTATGCTGTTATTGTTGCATCATCCTCAAGATTGTTAATAATATCGATTTTATATGAATCATCTTTAAAAATTTCTAAAGCCTCTTCTTTTGTTAACTCTTCACGTGTAATGCGTTTATCTTCTTTTGCAATTTTACGCATCATTGACTCAATTTTAGGTAGGTCTTCTTCTGTTAAAACTTGATCCCCTAAATCCATGTCATAATAAAAACCGTCTTCAATTACAGGCCCAACCCAGAACTTTGCTTCAGGATATAGACGCTTCACAGCATGAGCAAGTAAGTGTGCTGATGAGTGATTCAAGATATTAAGACGTTCGTCTTCTCTAATATTTACCATAATAACCTCCTCTATAAAAAATAAAAAACGTAAATCCATCCAAAAGGACGAATTTACGCGGTACCACCTTTAATTCACAATTTAAATTGTGCACTTAAACTGTTAACGCCAGAATACGGGATTTTTTCTAAAATCCAACTCTGAGGTGGTAAATACGCATATTCTACGAGAAGTTTTCACCAACCACTTCACTCTCTAGTTCAAAACAACGTATTTTTGTCCTCTTCACTGTTTATATATTATTTATACATCAATAGTAAAAAAATATCAACTAAATTACAAAATTACCTTCACTAAATACGACAATTTCTTTATCATCGTGTGTCGTTCCTACAACACTCATATCCTCGCTACCAAACATAAAATCTTCATGATTTAATGAATCATTTGCATTATGGGCAAGTAATTCTTCATCAGTCATTTCAGTACCACCCTTAAGATTCATTGGGTAAGCACGGCCTAAGGCCATATGACATGATGCATTTTCATCAAAAAGCGTGTTATAGAATAAAATATTCAAGTCGGAAATTGGAGATTGATGCGAAATGAGTGCAATTTCTCCAATGTGACGGCTACCTTCATCCGTATTTAAAAGTTGTTCTAGTGTCTCACGTTCTTGTTTTGCATCAAACTCAACAACTTTTCCGTCAACAAATTTCAGCCAGAATTCATCGATAAGCTTACCATTATAGTTTAATGGTTTAGTACTATAGACAATTCCATTTACGTTAAGGCGATCTGGCATGGTGAATGATTCCTCAGTTGGCATATTCGGATTAAATGTATAGCCACGTTCTGAAACTTCTTCTCCGCCAGCCCATACATGATTATCAACCAATCCAACGACAATATCGGTACCCTTAGCATTTTTGAAATGTAATGATTTAAAATTGTAATCGTTTAAAATTTGATTTTGATGTGATAGTTTTGCATTATGTTTTTCCCAAGCTGCAACTGGATCATCATTTTCATTAATACGTACGGCATAAAGAATAGCTTCTAACAGTTTTTCATACGCTTCTTCAACCTCAAGATCCGGGAAAACAACATGTGCCCATTCTTTAGTTGGAAGTGACACTAAAGACCACTGTCCTCGGTTCGCCATCGTATACTCTCGCATGCGCTTTAAAGCTTGTCCTTGTGCTTTAG
This sequence comes from Erysipelothrix amsterdamensis, assembly GCF_940143175.1. Taxonomy (NCBI): domain Bacteria; kingdom Bacillati; phylum Bacillota; class Erysipelotrichia; order Erysipelotrichales; family Erysipelotrichaceae; genus Erysipelothrix; species Erysipelothrix amsterdamensis. The sequence goes on from NZ_OW659496.1 coordinate 1,161,075, forward strand.
CTTGTGCAGCCAGTTTATCACCGTCTACATCAGCCATTAGCCCTGGTGATGGCGCGTAGATAGAGAGACGGCATAAATCTTCATCTAAATAACTATCGTATTCGTCAATAAGCCATTGAGGAATATCGGTAAGTGTTTCAATATCTTGATTTTGAACATGCATTTTCGCTATATGATCATCACCAAATTTGATAACAACTTTTTTTGCACCTGCAGCATAAGCTTCCTCTACAATCAAACGAGCAAATTCATAGTGCTCCGCTTTGACATTAACTAAAACTGTTTGTCCTTTTTGTACATTAACACCTGAACAAACCGCAAGTTTAGCATATTTTTTTAATAAATCATTCATTATCTGTGACCTTCTTTCGAGTAACACAACATCGCCGCACCTATTACACCAGGTTCATCCAACTTCGCTTCAACAAATTGAGTATCTCTCATTTGTTCATGAACGAGTTCCTGATAGTAACCGATCATACGGTCCCAATATAAGTTTTTTGATTTCGTAACACCACCACCAATTACAAAAATATGTGGATTACATACATGCGCAATTGAAGAGAGCATCATTGCGAAATCGTAAGACATTTCATCAATAAGTTGAATCGCCTGTTCATTTTCTTGTTCCATAAGGGTGAAAATTTCTTCTGCAGACTGAATTTTTGGATCAATCAATTCTTGAGCTTTACGAACTAATGCCGAACCACTTGCTTCATTTTCAACCGCACCCGCATTTAAAGTATTAATGTCCGAACGTCGAACACGTTCACGATCTATCACGATATTACCGACTTCACCCGCATACCCCTTGTGACCAGAAAGCACTTGTCCATTAAATACAAGTGCCCCCCCAATACCCGTAGAATGCGTTAAATAATACACAACGTTGTTGCCTTTACCTGCACCGACTAGTGCTTCAGCAAGACCTGCAACGTTTGCATCATTATCCATATAGATTGGTAAATCTATATGTTTTTTAAGATAATCGATTACCGGATACTCCGTAAACCCTTTCATGTTAGTAGATAAGGTTACGCACCCAAGTTCTGTGTTAACTGGACCAGGTAAACCCAGTCCAATTCCAACACATTCGTCAAATTGTTTTAAGTTTTTTATCATCGAAATGATGTTATCTAAAACAACTTCTGGTCCCTCAAGTGCGTATGATTCGCTCTTAACTTGCTCATGAATCTTTCCATCTTCATCAATAACAGCCACACGTACATTCGTACCGCCTAAATCAACTCCGATATATTTATTCATAACAATCTCCTTATTTTATTTCAATAATTTTCATTGTATTTGTATTACCGGTACCTGTTGGGTATCCAGCAGCAATAATAACTTTTTTACCTGGTTCGATTCCGAAGTTTTTAGCAATTGTATTTGCAATTTCATCATCGTTTGTCATTTCATTTCGGATATCTGAAACAACTGGTTTAACACCCCATACGATTTCGAGGCGATTTTGTACTTCTTTAGTGAAAGTAACAGCAATCACAGGAACGTTAGGACGGTATTTTGAGATACGTTTAGCAGTTGAGCCGCTTTGAGTAAATGCAATTACCGCAGCAACATCATCAAGGTTTAATGCTGTTTCAGCAATTGAAATCCCGATTGAATCTTGAATTGTTCGTTTTGATGATTTAATTGAATGACGTAAACGATCACGGTAAGGAATAATTTCTTCCATAGCAATCGCAATTTCTGCCATTGTACGAACCGCTTCAACTGGGTATGCCCCAACAGCAGATTCACCTGAAAGCATAATTGCATCAGTACCGTCTAAAATTGCATTGGCAACATCACTAGCTTCAGCGCGTGTAGGACGTGGGTTTTGTTGCATTGATTCAAGCATATGAGTTGCTGTAACTACAGGTTTACCCATTCTGTTTGCTGTTTTAATGATTTGTTTTTGGTAAATTGGAACTAAGTGTGTACTTACTTCAACACCTAAGTCTCCACGAGCAACCATAACTCCATCTGCTACTTCAAGAATGCTTTCGATGTTATCGAATCCTTCTTGGTTTTCAATCTTAACAATGATTTGGATATCTGGTTTACCAGCTGCTTCAATAACTTCGCGAATATCTAAAACGTCTTGTGCACGTCGAACAAATGATGCGGCAATATAGTCAATACCATTAACTGCACCAAATGTGATATCTGCACGATCTTTTTCAGAAAGGAATGGCATACTTAACACTACATTAGGTACGTTAACACCTTTACGTGTTTTAATAAGACCTGGATTATCGATACGACAAACGAGATCACCATCTTTTTTATCAATAACTGTAAGTTTCATTTTACCGTCATCAATAAGTAGGTAATCATCAACTTTAACATCTTCATAAACTTCTGGTACTAATAAAGTAAAACGTTCGTTATTTCCTAAATAATCTGCATCAAAACCTACACGAACAATATCGCCCTCTGCAAATTCAAGTGCACCATTTTCCATGTCGCCACAGCGAATTTCTGGACCTTTAGTATCTAAAAGAATCCCTAGGTTAATACCAATTCGATCACTTACTTCGCGAACGACTTTCATACGACGTAAATGATTTTCTTGAACATCGTGAGAGAAGTTAAAGCGAACGATATTCATTCCCTCATTTGCGAGTTTTTCAATCATCTCTGGTGATTCGGAAGCGGGTCCGATAGTACAAATAATCTTAGTTTTTTTCATTTCATGCATATTGTTTATCCTCCTATACCAATCTGTCATGTAATTCAAACAGCGCTCTACTTGATTTTTTAGGCATTTTCAATGCTTCATCAATATCGATTGCTACTATTTCTTCGTTTAAGATGCTGACGCATTTTCCGCCATCACCTGCGATAAGCAGTCTAACTGCCTTATCACCGAATTGTGTTGCTAAAATACGGTCACGTGCTGTCGGTGATCCACCACGTTGTATATGACCTAAAACAGTTGAACGGCCCGAAAAACCAGTATGTCTTGAAATCTTTTGCGCTAGAAGTTCTACATCAGTTATTTTTTCACTAATGATAACAATTGCATGTCGTTTTTTCTTCACTTCTTCAATTCTGCTTAAGCGTTCTAATACTTCTGATTCATCATATCCTGTTTCTTTTGTAATAATTACTTCCGCACCTGTAGTTAATCCAGCATAGAGGGCTAAATCACCACATCGATTTCCCATAACCTCTACAACTGAACAACGATGGTGTGAACTCGAAGTATCACGGAGTTTATCAACATTGAGAATAACTGTATTCAACGCTGTATCAAAACCAATCGTGTAATCAGTAGATGCAATATCATTGTCAATGGTACCTGGAATTCCGATACAGTTAATCCCCATCTCTGTAAGTGCCATCGCACCACGGTAACTTCCATCACCACCTATGACAACCAAACCTTCAATACCGTGTTTCTCTAAGTTCGCTACAGCTTTTTCGCGAACTTCAAGAAGCTTAAAGTCCTCAAGACGTGCACTCCCTAAAATTGTTCCACCTTGAATAATAATGTCACTAACATCACCACGACTTAGCTTTCGAATATTATCGTTTACTAAGCCTTCGTATCCGTCAAAAACACCAAACACTTCAAGTCCGGCTGAAATACCAGAACGGACAACGGCACGAATCGCTGCATTCATGCCCGGAGCATCACCACCTGAAGTTAATATGCCAATCTTCTTCATAATTCACCTCTCTTGTAATCATACCACTATTTTATTGCTATTTCTCTACAAAATGTTGATAAATTACTTGTTTCGTCTATTTTGTCCTACCATTTCATATGGGATTGTTAAAGCATGGATACGATCTACCAATCTTTTAGCTCGAATCTCATCAGAAGTTCCCTTATTATCGAGTTTGTATAGGTCAACAAGCATGTCAGGACTGTAATTACTTGTTATTATCGTCTTTTTTTTGTTTTCAAGTCGTTCATTTAGAATCGACAATAAGATTTCATCACGACTCCATGACGTGATTGGCTCCGCACCCAAATCATCCAAAACAAGCAATGGAACCTTTCTTAGCTTTCTTAACGTATATTCCATCTCGGTCGGATGTGTAAATAATTGCTTTAAATGGCTCATAAGTTTTGGTACATGAATAAACGCAACATTGCGACCACTCTTCGCAAAGTCGTTTGAAACACACGCACTTAAATAACTCTTTCCAATCCCTAAATTACCGTATAAATAGTATCCTGGTTTATCATTTTCAACAAAGTTAATCATATCTTCAAGAACGCCCAAATAATTAGGGTTCTCATTTTCAATTGATATTTTCGAAAATAATGCATCGTGCAAACTAAGTGGTAAATCAAAGATAACATACTGACTTAAATAAGCATTTTCTTCTGCAATCTCGCGAACAATTGGAAGTTCAAAAATTTGCTCAGATAATATCCCAGTTGATTGATCATAAATTAGGTCTACATATTGACCCAAACTTGGATCGTTTTCAAGTTCTTCAGCTGAGTATGATTCAGCTTTTCGCTTATTTAGAACCCAATTTTTGAATTGAAACGCATTCGCTTCAACAATCGAATCTGGACACTCAAATCGTTCCATGAAATCGATTATTTCTGGTAATATACGTAAACGTTCAAACGTTTCGACACGCTTTTGAACTTGCTCATCGGATAACTCAAATTTTAGATTACGTAAACTCATCTAGATCTCTCCTTTACTTAGCATCCCTTTTAATCGAGATTTTAGTTCATCAACATCTTTATCAATAGTAGTATCTGTGGAATAGGTTGGTGCTGCAACTTCAACCTTCGGTTTAGGTACACGCTTATTACTTGATGAATTTGGCGCCTCGCGTTCTTTAAGAGCATCCTCCAATGTTTTTACACCACGACGTTTCCATGATGATGCAACCTTTTCAACAAATCCTCTGTTTAAATTTTTGTCATTTGTTTCTAGAATATACTCTACAAGTACATTAATGACCTTATTATCAAAGCCGAAATTATGCTCTAAAGATTTTAACAGTTTGCGATCTGCATCAATAATATATGTATCCTCTTGTTTATATGCCAAGAAGCTAACAGGATCAAGTTCATATGGATCTGAAACACTTTCAACACTTTGCGTTCCGTGATTTTTTTCAATAAGATACTGAAATTTTTTCGAATCAAAATCACCCGTTTCAAAATTCGTAGAAGCCATTAATACTGATTTCATGTCCAAGTAGTTCAAATTATAAAAAGAGCCAAACACCCCTACTTTTTCACGAACAAGCTCGGTTCGAAATGCCAATGGATACATAACGTTACTTATCGACTTAAAGAAGCCCTCAACATCGAATTTATGCTTACGATCTGTGTCTGTACCTTCAATGCGTTTTGATGTATATGATTCTTCTAACGACTCATCCCAGGATGATAATCGAGATAAATCAAAACTTGCAGATATTTCATTATCCAATTCAACACAAATACTTTTACGATAGCGTGAACAAACCTCAATAAAAGCTTCGTTCCCTCGTACAATTGCATAGAGTCTTCCAAAGGTTGGATGTTGTAAGAAATCATGAGGACTAAGCGGTGGTGTCAATACAAGCGTTAAAACTCCTGTGTCATAGGTACGAATAAGTGCAAATCGCTCTAACTCTTTTCGATAATCGTTTAAATCCGATGTCCCAAGGTGCAACATATGAGTCAAAGTTTTAATTGTTACCTCCGACTCAAATTGACCAAACTCATAAAGTGTTAAATATAAACTTAATGCAGGATATGAAAAAAGAGGTTGATATAAGAGGATCAATGACTCCATTTGATCGGGTGCTATTTTAAAATCTACATTTGTTTTATATACGACTTCTTGCATCAATTGTATCCTCCTTTTTTTATTTTTTCAATTAACTTCTCAGTGTCCCGATTTAAGTCAACGATCGTACTATTATTACATAGAATATAGTCTGATTTTTCTTCTTTTATCTTTTCCGAATACTGACGATTCATTCTTCGATCAATATCTTCAGACTTCATACCACGATTTAATAACCTTTTAATCCGAGAATCATAATCAGCACTCACCATAATGATAAGGTCAAACAGATCCTCCATCTCTGACTCGAAAAGAAGCGGTACTTCGAAAAAAATCAATGTCTTTTTATCATCATGAATATTCTGGATAAATGCTCTTACTTCCGCAAAAACTTTTTCTTCAAGTCGTTCGAGTAATTTAGAATTTTTAAATAATATTCCAGACATAATTTGTCGATCCACCGTTTTATCAAGCCGAAGAATTTCAGGTCCCAATAATTCAATAATAAAATCATATAAAATGCCCTCTGGTTCGTAAAAAGAATGTGTCAAACGATCCATGTCATAAACTTCATAACCTAATTCAACTATATGATGACTTACACTCGACTTCCCGGCTCCAATTGTTCCAGTTATTCCAATTTTCATATCTGCACCTTCTGACATTTTTCACAAAATACAGTTGATCGACCCGATACAACAATTCGTTTCATAATCGAACCACAACGCGAACACGGATCGCCTGCTCTCCCATATGCATTAAGGTTAATTTGGAAACGACCCGATACATTAAGCGATGAAGTGTATGAACGCACAGTTGTTCCTCCGGCTTTGATTGCGTTACTAAGGACAACCTTCGTCGTCTCTACAAGTAAATCGCACTGTTTCATCGTTATTTTCGAACCCGTAGTGAGAGGATGAATTTGAGTTTCATAAAGAATTTCATCTGCATATATATTACCAATTCCTGCAATAATACTTTGATCCAATAATATTGTTTTCATAACACGGTTGGAATGATGAATTTTCTGATAGATGTATTCACCATTCAAATTTGTATCAAATGGCTCTAAACCTAGGTTTTTTGTTTCTAAATATTTTAGTGGCTCTTTGACGATAGCCATACGTGAGAATTTTCGTGTATCTAAATAGTGAATCGTGCCACCATCATAATTAATAACACAGTGCGTATGCTTCGATGGAGCTTTATCGTAATCGTAAAGATGAAACTTTCCTTCCATTCTTAAGTGAAGAATCCAATGCAATCCATTAGACATCTCAAACCAGAGGTATTTCCCGCGACGATGAAATGCCTGAAAGCTTGAGCCTACCAGACTCTCTAGTGGATATTCAGATTGATCTTCGAGTAATTTTGGATAAATAAAATCTATCGAATCAATATGTTTGTCTTTGAGAGACTTCTCAAGTGTTCGTATAATTGTCTCAACTTCTGGTAATTCTGGCATACTTAATACCAATCCTTACCTGTATCCACAGAAACGTTTAAATCAATTGGCCATGAGACAATGTGTTCCATAACTGATACCATCAAATCTTGAATGTATTCAAGTTCATCATCATAAACATCAAATACGAGCTCATCATGAACTTGTAAGATCATCGACGATCTATAGTTATTTGACGTCAATAATTCATCTGCTTTGATCATTGCTATTTTGATAATATCTGCAGCCGTACCTTGAATCGGCGCATTCATCGCTGCACGCTTTCCAAAATCTTTCACTGCACGATTCGCATCATAGATTTCAGGAATATAACGACGACGATTAAAAAGCGTCTTAACGTAACCATCACGCAAACAGTCTTCAACGACAGAATCCATATATTTTGTAATGTTAGGGTAAATTTCGTTATATCGTGTAATAAAATGACGTGCTTCTGGAATTGTTATATCCAACTGTTTTGAAAGTCCATACTCTGACATACCATAGACAATTCCAAAGTTAACACTTTTTGCTTGACGTCGCATAGTACTTGTTACATCTTCAACACCAAATATAGCTTTCGCTGTTTCAGAGTGGATATCATGACCTCCGTTAAATGCTTCCATCATACGTTTTTCATCTGCTAAATAAGAGAGTACACGGAGTTCAATTTGAGAATAATCAATTGACATTAAGGTACAGCCTTCGGACGCTACAAAGGCTTTCCGAATCATTCGTGTTTCTTCGTCACGAACCGAAATATTTTGTAAATTTGGATCACTTGACGATAATCGACCTGTTTGTGTTGCGTGTTGATTAAAAGAAGTATGAATTTTACCATCAGCATGAATATGCTTCGTTAAACCTACAGCATAAGTACTATAAAGTTTTTGATACTTTCGATATTCTAAAATTGGAGCTATGATTGCATGTTCTTCAATTAAGCCTTCAAGCACATCCACAGCAGTTGAACGTTTCTTTTTAGTAGGCAATTGGAGATGGTCAAATAATACCTCTGCAAGTTGTTTTGGCGAATTTAAATTGAATTCCATCCCTGCAAGTTCATAAACTTGATTGCTGAGTGTCTCGATTTTTTGATGTGTAACGCGTGCGATTTCATCTAGAACGCTTCGATCAACATTAATTCCTCTAAACTCACACTTCGATAGAATCGGAACTAAAGGCTTTTCAATCTCTTCATATACTGAATAAACTTCAATCTTATCTGCTTCAGATTTTAGTGTATTAAATTGGGTAAGTATTGCTTGAGTAAATGCTGCACCTTTTTCCATACCTTCATATTCATGAAACCATAAACCAAATTCATCTTTTAATCGTGCCATAGTCGTTATTGACGAGTTCACAATAAATGCAAGAAGTAATAAATCATCAAATTGATTCATTATTTCTATATCGTTTTCTAAACAAAATCGATAGAGTGACTTAGACGAGTCAACCACAATAGAAATATCCGATGAAATGAGCGCTCTAAAAGCCTCATTTCCAACCATTTCTCCAAATGTTAAATAAATATTCTCTTTACCATCGGAAAGGTAACACCCTTCTAGGTTTCCTTTTTTGTCAAGTTCCATTGAAATTGCAATCATCGACTTTTTCCAAGATAAATCCAAATCAATAAATTTGATTGTCTCTTTTTCAACCACTTCGACATCATAATTATCAGTAATGAGTGAATTCATATCATATTTACGATAGAAAGCATTTAATGACTCGTTTGGTATCTCATACTTGATGCTGGAAAGATCAATATCAAGTGGAACAGAGGTATGTATTTCAGCCAATTGATAAGACATCCTCGCTTGTTCTTCGAATTCGCGAATTTTTTCGCCCATTTTCCCTTTAATTTCTTCTTTATGCATATACAAATTGTCAAAAGTACCATACTGCCCAAGAAGTTTAAGTGCAGTTTTCTCACCGATTGATGGCACACCAGGAATATTATCACTCGCATCACCCATTAACGCTTTCATATCTACAATTTGTTTTGGTTCAATACCCATTTCATCCATTAAACTTTTTTTATCCATAAGGCGTAAATCCGTAAGACCTTTTTTCATAAGCAAAACATCAACATTATCATCAATAAGTTGCAACATGTCACGATCACTAGTTAAAATTTCAACTTTATAATCCGGATACATTTTTGACATTGTTCCGATAATATCGTCCGCCTCGTAACCACTTAGTTCAAACCGTTGAATTGGATACGCATCTAAAAATTCACGTACAAGCGCAAATTGAGACACCAATTCTTCATCAACCTCTTTACGAGTCCCTTTATATGCATCAAACATATCATGACGAAACGTTTTATCCTTTGTATCAAAAGCCACAAGTACATGTGTAGGATCAATGATTTCTATAGCTTTAGCAAGCATTGTTGAAAAGCCATATACAGCATTGGTGACAACTCCTGAACTGGACTTCATGTATCCCCTTGAAAGCGTTCCATAGTAAGCTCTAAAAAGCATTGAATTCCCGTCTATTAATAATAATTTATTCATGTTTTCCTACTTTCTAAATAAGTAAAACCCTTGGGATTACTTAGCAATCGTCTCAAGGGTTTCTAGATTAAGTCTCATTTTCGCGATGTAATCATAATTCGCTTCGATATCTTTATCTGATAGATTATAAAGATTGCTTAATTCAATTTGTGTTAAATTAAACTCTGTTTTTAATTGATTAAATAATTTTACGTATTCTTCAGGCATATTCTCTTCATATGCAATGAACTGAACGCCATCTTTCGCAATTCGTGCTCGAATCGCATTGAGCATCTCTTCATCTGGTAGAACACCGTATTTTGATAATGTCGCTGGATAAACACCGATATTATAGCTCTTTTGCCAGTTGCCAAAAGATGGTGTCATCGATACAAATTTAATTCCTTTTTCGGAATCACGTAAAAGTTGATATTGTGCTTGAAGACCTGTTAACTCTACTTCTAGTGTTTCAAATTGCTCTGTAAAATACGCCTCTTCATCTGGATAAGTCTGTACGAGCCAATCTTTGATTGTTCGCGCCATTGAAGTCATCGCTAAAGGATCCATCCATAAAAACGGATCTTTGTCATATTGATCAACTCCAGTAAAAGCATCCGACTCATAATATTCAGATTCAATTGCATGCGATTGTCCATCAACAACAACATTTGTGTATCGTTTAAATGGATATAACATGGATCGTTCCGATAAATCAATCATCTGTAATTTAGAGTTTTGAAGATCATCCAAGTAGAGTTGCCAATAAGGCTGTAATTCATTAATATAAAAAATTGTATCTGCTTTTTTTATAATTTCTTGAAAGTCATCTTTTACCGTTGCCTGTTGAGGTATTAAACCTGTGTCAATGCGCTGAACGTTAACACGTTCTCCCGCAAGACGTTCTACTAGGAACTGAATCGGATAATTCGTAACAATTACATTCCTACTTCTAGGAACACATCCTGACAACGTACCCAGTATGATAACCAACACTAGTAATTTACTCATCAATCGTTTCATACACAACCTCTTTTCACATTTTATTATACACTAATTTTCTTCAGGGATAACCCAATTATTCTTTCTCAAGTTGAATAATGCTCGTATTGAGAAGTACAATGGCATCGAAATCAAGATCCCTACAAAGCCAAATAAAACACTCGATGCGAAAAACGCAAATAAGGACCAGAGCGGTTCGATTTTATCACGCTTGGAGTAAACCATAGGAGAAACTACATAACCATCAACATTTGATAGAATAACCAATCCGATTGTAAGAATAATCACTCTCGGTAATGGTAACGTTAAAGCCGTTAGGATTCCCAATACATGCACGACGGTTGGACCAATATATGGAATTAACAATCCAAATGCTGTTAATACTCCGAGAACGAATGCATAATTATGTCCAACAGCTAAATAAAGCAAACTATACTCAATACATGTAATTGTCATAATCACAACGAGTGTCCCTAAATAGCGACTAACCGCATGATCAATAACAATGATTGAATTTCCAAGCTTTGGAGAGATATTATTCGCAATACGTAAAACGCTCCCCGTAAAATTTTCATAATCGAATACAAAATACATCCCGATAATAAACGAAAAAATACCCGTAGTGATTGTTGAAAAAATCTTTGATATAAACTGCGAAGCAGCTGCTGGTAGTGTTGGTATCTGACCCACAATCCCATTAAGCATTCCCATCACTTGTTTAAAAATATCATCTGCCCACGGAGAAGGATTATTATGATTAATTTCTTTATAGTAATTATAGAGTTGTTGAATTCCATCCATACTATTACCGATTAACTGCGAAATATCTGTATACAATGACGGTAAGATCGATGAAAAGAGCAGCACTATCAAAACCACAAATAATACAAGCGTAATTGGAACACTAATTGCTCTTTTAATATTATATTTTTCAAAAAACACCGCAATCGGTCTTACAATATATGCAAGCGCAAATCCAATAATAAATGGCAGCAGAATTCGCTTAGCTAATTCAAATGCATGTTGCCATACAGCCCATGTTTGCATCAATAAGAAAACACTTAATAAAAATAACATAAATGGAACAAGTTGTTTCCAACTGAAATGATCGTCAAAAAAATTTTGAATACGTTGAAAAATGTTCATTAGTTTGTTTCTCCCTCTATTTTTATTAACGCATATATAAATTCTGAACGCGTTGCATAATCATACGATGCATTAATTTATATAACGTCATAGCGATTGGTAGCAGAATTAAATTACCAATAATAACCCATAACGTTCGGGTACTTATAAAAGTAATTAAACTATATGACACCCCTTTTACTAGAGGTAACATGCCAAATATTAACATTTCTTTAATAAATAAACCAATAACGGCTAAGACTAAGAACTCGAAGGTTGAAGTACCAATATAACGGTCCCATACTCTCAAGATCGCTATCGTGATTGAATAACTGACAAAAAACATTGGAAACGAGCCAATATGGCATAAATCCATCCAGATTCCTAATAGAATTGCTTTAACTATCGATTCCGTTTGTGAATCATTTTGAGTCAATAACATGAGTCCTAAAAAATGAAGACTACTCACAAATGTTAAGGAACTTAAACCCAGTTGTGTAAAGAGTGCATTAAAAATTGAATCTAAAACCAAAAGAACTACAATATACAAGAAATGCATCCAGCGAATCATTCTCATGATTTCTTCACCACCGATACATATTTAATATTATTGTAATCAACAGAAGGCTTTACATAAACCAATACACCCACACTATCCGCAACATTTTTAACAGAATCCACTTTTCCAACAAATAAACCGCTTGGATAGACACTACTTATACTTGCCGTTGAAACAGGCATATCCGCAGCAATGGTCGATGTTGATTCAAGTAAAACAACTGAAAACAACTTTTTCTCGTGGTCGTAAGAATTCAAAATCCCTTGAACATAATTTCCTTTGGAAACCTCAATTTGTACCGTAGCATTTGAATTCTCATCATTCGCGATAAGAAGGGCTACTAAAGATTGATTTTTATCAACACTTAAAACCTTACCAATGATGCCCTTTGGCGCTACAACACCATCCCCTACAGCAACACCATCTTGGCTCCCCTTATCAATCGTAATTACAGAATCCCATTTTTCTGATGAACGGTTTTTAACCGTTGCGTTAACTTGTGTATATTCTGAATATACTGAATTTAGTTCATTTAGAGCCTTTAATTCTGCAACTTCACTCTCTAACTCATTTAAACGCGTTTGCCAATGATGCGATGTTTCCAATTGCGTTCTTAACTTATCATTTTCATGGCGTACATCCCACATCGTTGATGTGTCTTTTACAACATTACTTACTGTCTCAATTGGATAATCGATAAGGCCATAACGTACCATCGAAATGAAACTAAAGAAATTACGATCTGACGATTCATAAAATGATGATTTTTTAACAAATCCCATTCCAAAAAGACAAACAATAACTGTTGTTAATAAATATATAAGTACACGTCTAAAATTATTCTTTCGTTTCATTTAATCACCTTCTTTATTATACTTACAAATTCAACTTTTTACAAATGAAAGAATAAGGGTTTTAGCCCTTATTCTTCAAACAAAACCGGATGCAAATGACGCAAAGAAACCGAGTTTGTAGAAGTAACAATAATGTGGTCAACAACTTCAATCCCCATCATCATTCCGACCTCTATTAAGGCTCGTGTCACCTCCAAATCAGCCTCACTAGCACTTAATGACCCCCCGGGATGATTATGAACTAGCACAATCCTTGACGCATTGCATCGGACCGCCTCTCTAAAGACATCGCGAGGATGAACGAGACTTTTATCCGCTGTACCCTTAAATAAATCTAAATAATGTATCAAGTTATTTTGATTGGATAAGAAAAGCACTCGAAAGAGTTCCTGTTCCTCAAATCCGATTTCAAGATTTAACCAACGAACAATTCTATCAGATGAACTTAGTTTGATTTTCTCTCCAGGAAAAGGACTCACAATTCTTCGCAACAATTCATGCACTGCGAGTAAAGTTGTACACTTCGCCTGTTTCATTCCTTTGATTTTTGATAGTTGACTGTATTGAATTTTAATTAGATTTTGAATTCCACCAATTGATATCAACACCTCCGAAGCAAGAGAAACGACATGTTTATTTCGTGTTCCTGTTCGAAGCAAAATCGCTACAAGCTCCTCATCGGTCAATTTATTCGGTCCAAGCGCTAATAGCTTTTCTCTTGGTAAAAGTTGAGATCGTTCCAAGTCAACGTCCCCATTGAATTTTTGCTTTACCATAAGATAGACTACCGCTACTGCTTGTGAGGATTTTGTAAACAGCAGCCAAGCCTATTAATACAATTAATCCTGTTAAATATAACGAAAGCATATATCACCTCCGTTACTAGGTATGTACTTTAGAAATAACTTCATAAAAAAAGAAAGAAGCGTGTTCTTTCTTTAATTCTTATGATTTAAAAAGATCAAACATTGTTTATTATCGTGTCTTAAAGAACTCAGGAATATCGTTGTTTTCGGTGCGACGTTCTTCCTGATTGTTATGAGATGTTTGATATGCCGGTCTTGATTCTGCAGCAGTACGCGTAGCATGAACTTCTGGCGCTGGTTCTTCTGCACCATCAAATCCAGTAGCAATAACAGTTACAATAATTGAATCTCCAATATTTTCGTTGATTGCGACACCAAAGATAATATCAATATCATTTCCAGCTGCATCACGAATATAATCTACTGCTTCTGACGCATCTTGAATTGAAATTGAATCACCACCGGTAACGTTAACAATCGCGTTACGAGCCCCATCAATTTGCGCTTCTAAAAGTGGAGAAGTAATCGCTTTTTCTGCTGCTTCGATTGATTTGTTTTCACCTTGTGACATACCAATCCCAATCAAGGCACTTCCTTGTCCGGCCATAACTGAACGAACATCTGCAAAGTCAAGGTTAATCATTGCAGGAACAGCGATTAGATCTGTAATTGTTTGAACACCTTGTCTTAACACATTATCTGCTTCTTTAAATGCCTCTTGGAATGGAATTCGCCCGATTACTTCTAACAATTGATTATTGCTTACAATAATCAGCGAATCAACGTAAGATTTCAACTCTTCCAAACCTGACATTGCTTGATTTGAACGACGGCGTCCTTCAAATGTAAATGGTTTTGTAACGATACCAACAACAAGTGCTCCCTCTTCTTGCGCAATTTTCGCAACAAGTGGAGACGCTCCTGTACCTGTTCCACCGCCTAAACCTGCTGTAACAAACACCATGTCAGCATCTTTTACAGCTTCTCGAATTTCATTTTCACTCTCAACAGCAGCTTTGCGTCCCATTTCTGGATTAGCCCCTGCTCCAAGACCTTTTGTTACTTCTCGGCCCAATTCAATACGATTCACTACAGGTGAACAGTTAAGCACTTGCAAATCTGTATTTGCGACATAAAATTCTACGCCCTTCATGCCTTCATCTACCATGCGATTAACCGCATTACATCCTGCGCCACCGACACCTATTACTTTAATTCTTGCTACTTGTTCAAAATTCGCATCCATATTTGTTCACTCCTCCATCTAACGTTCAAAGAACATGCTCTTTAGTTTTTGAGTAATCGAGTCATCTTCATCTTTTTCATATTGTAACACAACTCGTTTAAACTCATCTTCATCAACGCTTGAGAGTGTTACATCACGGAATATACTTTGGTCTTTATAAAAGTAAAATGCCCCTACAAGAGATGTTAAACCATAGTCTTTTACACCAAATGTTGTAGAACGGTATGTAACCGCCTCCGCTTCTGTTATATTTTCAATACAATCTGTAACTCCTGAAATCTCTGCGGCTTCACCACTAATAATAAAACGCGGTTCTCCAAGATTTTCAAAAATCGGTTCACAACTACTACATATTTCACCCACAAATTTATTTATATCATCTGCGACTAAATTCATAAGATCTACCTGTGATAAGGTATGGGATGTCGATTTAGTCGACCAAATAAATATTGGGTCATCTTTCGGATTTTCATTATTCAAATCGATATTAAAATACAACAAACGATGTACAACATCGGTTGGTACCTTTAATGTGCGTTCGATTTTCTTCATAAAGACCTCAAATCCACGATCGATATAATCATTCGATAAGAGAATCCCTTTACTGAATAATGATAATTTTGTTAACTTTTCACCTAATGTTAAGGCAACAATCGGCTTATCAATTGATGCTTCGAATAAAGAAGCTTCTTTTGCGAAACCAATGTCATCTAAAACAATATCAATAATCTTTAATCCTGATTTTTCAACACATGACACATATGGGAAAATGATGGATTGTTTTCCAAAATAGCAGTCTGCTTCAATGGTCAAACTTTCACATCGTTCGTTTAATGGTAATTTACGTGTCGAACTTCCGTTCACAAAATATTTACTCATTAAAACATTTGTTAATATATGTCCTTCAGGAGCTTTTACGTTTAATAATTCTTTATATGCTCTTTTTACATCATTCTCAGAAATACGCCCAGTGATTGGTACGCGCAATTGTTTATTAATTCGCTTCATGTGGACGCCAGGAACAAGTAAAAGTACTTGCTTAATTACAACCCCCAAATTTCGCGATGCATTTTCAATCGCTTTTTTAATTGAATCGACCACATGTGTTTCACTCATGATCGAGTATCCTGCCACACCTAAATGTGGGACACGTTCAACCTTTAATATATTTAATCGGCCATTGAAAAATTGTCCAACTAACAAGCGCACTTCATGATCCGCGATTTCTAAAGCTGCAATAATTTGTTTCTCCATCAGCGAACCTCCTTGTGCTAATATCATAATATCATAATAAAGTCCAATAGCAAAGTGATAGATGGTGTGTTAAGTGCATTTTTGCTTGTTATTTCACACAAGAATTTTTGGTGATAATTTTTCTCTGAGATACTTGATTAAACAAAATCTATATGATATTATAGTCAAGCGTTATGAAATAGATAAGAAAGGGGGTTACGGTATGCCTAGAGTATGTTCCGTATCCGGTAAAAAAACACTATCAGGAAACAAACGTTCACATTCACTTCGTGCAACACGTCGTAAATGGAATGTAAACTTGCAAAATGCAACAATTATGGTGGATGGAAAACCAACTCGTGTCCGTATTTCCGCCCGTGCACTAAAATCATTGAAAGCACAACAAGCAAAATAATAAAAAATACGGTTTACACCGTTTTTTTTATTATGAATCGCATGCTTGAATAACGAGAACACTTGCTTCTTCGAGAATTATTTCCGCAGCATCACCAATCATTTCATTTGAAGTGAGGTAATCATCAAAAGGAAATATTTCTCGTCGGGTAAGAGGATATTTAAATCCGTTAAGAGAAATAAAACCTTGTGTTAGCACAATTACAGAAAAATACTTATAATTTAACTTATTCACGATATGGCTCCCTGAGTCATATCGTTTTATTTTGTTTAAATCATCATACAACTCAATTCTCGAGTCTTTAATCGCAGTCATAATATTTATGAACTCATGATCTTTACGACGCCCTAGACCACCGAGCACGCGAATTACATCGTATTCGTCACAGAGTGAATATGCATACTTAAAATCTGTTTCATCTTTAATGGGGTTTAACTTGTGTATATGCGAACAGTGCAATTCAATCTCCTTGAATTGCACTGCAGTTACAGAATCAAAATCGCCACAGGCTATATCCATCGATATTCCATCCCGAGCGCAAACAAATGCACCGTAGTCTACACCGATTACATCTCCAATTATCGCATCGTGATGCTCGCCTAAAACGATTGTGACGGTTTTCATAGTAACGATGAAACCGCCTTTTCAATGTCATCCCCAAATACATAACTTCCCGCAACTAAAATATCAGCTCCGGCCAATCGGGCTCTTGGTCCTGTTTCACCATTAATGCCACCATCCACAGAAATTAGATACTCATAATTATTAAGCTTACGCATCTCATCCAATTGCTTTATGCGATCAAGCATCTCTGGCATGAATGCTTGTCCACCAAAACCGGGCTCTACACTCATAACTAAAACCAAATCAACATGTTTTAGGTAAGGAACAATTTTATCGAGGTCCGTACCCGGTCTCAACGTAATTCCTGCTTTAATTCCTTTTTTCTTTAAACGTTTAACTGCTTCAATACCTTGTGTTGGATCACCATAACATTCTGTATGAAAGGTAATTGCATCAGCACCATTCTCAATAAACATATCAAAATATTTTTCAGGATTAACAATCATAAGATGTACATCCATTAATAAATCAGACACTTGACCAATTTGTTTCATAATAGATGGTCCAAAGCTAATGTTATCTACAAAAACCCCATCCATAACATCATAGTGCAACCATGTTGCCCCTGCTACTTCAACACGTTTTAATTGTGTTTTCATATCTTTAAAATCCAAGGATAATAAAGATGGTGATACGATTTTACTCATCGTGACTCCTCCTTAATTAATGTTAAGCAATCAAGATAATCTTGATGACGTTGTTTTGAGATTTCGCCGCTCTCTACTTTTTCTTTAATTATGCACCCTGGCTCCTGAATGTGCATGCAATCTCGATACTTACAATTTCCGATAAACGGTACAAAATCAGGAATGGATTGTGATAATTCAACCGGATCAACAGAACTAAAATCTAGAGAAGAAAATCCCGGTGTATCAGCAATCCATCCGCCACATAGTGGATAGATTTGATTATGACGTGTCGTATGTCGTCCACGGCCCAACGCTTTAGAAATTTCTTGGGTATTAAGTTCCAAATCATGACTGATTCGATTTAAGATACTTGATTTCCCGACACCACTTTGTCCTGCCAGAACAGATATTTTATTTGCCATAACAGATTCAAGCGCATCCGTTGCGATATCGTTCCCGCTCATGATAACCGTATATCCAAATTGTTCATATTCATCAAGAATACTTTGTTTCAAGTCTGAATCTGCCAAATCCCCTTTTGAAACTATAATTATTGGATTAATATTTTGAAGTGATACAAGGAAAATGAGTCGGTTCACAAGCGTAAAGGAAAAATCAGGTTCTTTTGCAGACATCACAATAAGTGCTTGATCGACATTGGCTACAAGCGGACGAATTAATTGATTTCGACGAGGCAAAACTTGTTGGATCACCCATTTCCCATCTAATTCTTCTATATGAACATGATCACCAACAATTGGTTTATCTCCAAGTCTTAATTTTCCCATTGCGGTCGCTATAATGAATTCACCCTCAAAATAAACCGAATATCGATTCGATACAATGCGTGTTATTACTGCTTCTCTCATTATGCCTCCCTGTCGTTATTACCATCTGGCTTATCTTCACGTTCAGATGGTTTTTCTTCTTTTTCGTCCTCTTCCTCTTTTGGACGACTGCTTTCACTATAGTAATAAAGTGTCACAGAATTCCCGGAATTTTGGATATAATAGCTTCCTGGCATCGGATTTGACCGAATTACAGTACCATAACTTAAGCCGTTCAACTCAGAAATGCTTAAATTTTGAGTTGGAAGTTCTGAGGTTGTTACCTCAACACCCAAGCCTTCTAATTGTGCTTTCGCATCCGCAATGGATTTACCAATTAAATCGCCCGGTAAAACAAGTTCTTTATCTGAACTTACGACTAAAACAATATCATAACGTTGTTCAGGTTTAATTTTATCTCCAGGCATCAAGCCTTCTTGTCGAATTATATGACCTGTCGGTACGGATGATGAATACTCCGAAGTTGTTTTAATATTAATATTTTTATCCGACAAAATCGCTTTCACATCATTAACCGATTTCCCCGTGAAATCCTCCACAGTGTAAATTTTACCCTGAGAAACAATCAGTTTAATTTGATCACCTTTAAGTACCTTCGTACCCTTCTCGGGTTTCGTTCCAATTAACTTTCCATCTTCATATTTATCAGAAATTTCGTATAAGTAGGATGGAGCGTAATTGAGCCCTAAATTTGCAAGGTGCTCCTTGGCCTCTGAAACAGAAAGACCCGCTAAATCTGGAATTTCTATATCACTTGGCTTTTTAGGAGCAAATATCATCCAAATACTAAAGATAACAATTACAACTGCCAGTAAACTTGCACCAACAATCATTTTTCTTTTCTTTTTGGGTTTTTGTTGATTTGGAAGTGTTTCAGTTACACCATTTAACTTTTCGATTAACTTGGTACCGTCATCACTTTCCATCGTCGCTTCCCACAAGGGCTCATCAGCACGTGACTCCAAAAGACATGTGTCTAAATCTTCAACGAATTCCTTCATATTTGCATATCGGTGTGTTCGGTTTTTATGTGTTGCTCGCGCGATGATATTCGCAATTGAATTTGGCAGTGTTGGATTAAATTTCATCACTGAAGGAAATGGTTCTCTCATGTGCTTCATTGCAATCTCAACGGGTGTCTCACCACGATAAGGCACATCACCTGTCAATAATTCATAAAAAACAACTCCCAGTGAATAGACATCCGATTGTTCTCCAGCACCTTCGCCTCGAGAACACTCCGGTGCCATATAATGTACAGACCCAAGTACTGAGTCTGATTTTGTTAATTGGATTGCATCGCCCGCAAGCGCAATACCAAAATCAGTTATTTTAACTGTTCCGTCATCTTTAACAAGAATATTTTGAGGTTTAATATCACGATGAATAACATGAGCTGCATGAGCATGCTGTAATGCTGAAGCAAGTTGTTGCATGATTGCTACTGACTCATATTTATCCAAAGCACCACGACGATGAACAAGTTGTTTCAGAGTCGTACCACGAATCATTTCCATTACAATGTAGTGTTGCCCCTCATCTTCACCGACATCATAAACCTCTACAATACTTTGATGATTTAATCCTGAAGCTGCATTGGCTTCACGTTGAAATCTCAACAGCGCAACCGGATCATGAGATAAATCTCCTCTTAAAACTTTAAGGGCTACCTCCCGATTTAAAACAGTATCCAATGCTAAGTAGACATCCGCCATCCCTCCGGTACCAATCTTCTTAACTATTCGATAACGTTCTCCAATAATACTATTCATGGCGATCTGCCTCGAGGAGGATAATTGAGATATTATCGTATCCACCTGCCTTATATGCCATTTCCATTAAATGATTACGCTGAGCAAGTAAACCATTAATCTTAAACGTCGACTCAATTTGATCTTGAGGAACATATCCATGAAGACCATCTGAGCAGAGCAAAAGATAATCCCACTTTGGTGTAATCGTTACAACCTCAAAATCAACATTCTCGTCAATTCCAACGGCATTCATTAAAATATTTCGTTTAGGATGGTTATAAATTTCTTCTTTTGATATTTCATTACGCTTATACATCTCATAAGCATACGTTTGATCATGACTCAGGCAGCTTAATTGATTTTCTTTCACACTATAGATTCTGCTATCTCCAATATTAAATCCGATAACATCCTCACCTAAGACGACCACAGCAACAAGAG
This sequence comes from Erysipelothrix amsterdamensis, assembly GCF_940143175.1. Lineage (NCBI taxonomy): Bacteria > Bacillati > Bacillota > Erysipelotrichia > Erysipelotrichales > Erysipelotrichaceae > Erysipelothrix > Erysipelothrix amsterdamensis. Next base: position 1,182,318 of record NZ_OW659496.1, read on the forward strand.
TCGTTCCCATGCCCGAATACTCACGTACAACTAAAGACTCATGATAAGTAGCACGATTAATGGAAGTAATTGCTTTGTCAAACCACGCGCGAATATCCTTCAGATTTGAAAATTCACGTTTATCAATAAAAGATTCACGAAGTAGTTTCACAACCATTTGACTCGCAACAGATCCTGCATTCGCGCCCCCAATACCATCACATACAACAGCTAAAAGTGCATTGTCATTTTCAACTACAGCAACATAGTCTTGATTTTCTTTACGGATTAATCCGATTTCACTGATACTTGTATACTTCACGCGAAAACCTCACTTATTCTATCTATTTATATTAACATGTTCTCTTTAATTTAGCGATATAAAACCCATCACCCTTTGTCTCAACAGGATTAAGCGTAATTTCTTTAATAAGTTCGAAATTTGAATGATGTTCCAAAAATGCTTGGACCTGTTTCTCATTTTCTTTTCGATTTAAGGTACAGGTAGAATATACCAAAATTCCATCTTTTTTAACAAACTTTGATGTATGGATAAGCATTTCTTGTTGGATCTTAACAAGTTCATCTAAATCTTGAGGGAAAATATGATAACGCAAATCATGCTTATGGGATAGGACACCCAGTCCAGAGCATGGTGCATCCACGAGAATTCGATCATATTCTTGATCTGTTTGAAACTGAAGGACATCACTTGTAATGATATTCGCGTTTAGTACATTACAACGTTCTAAAAGCGCTCTTGTAGCTTCTGCACGTGATTCATGAAGTTCTACACCCGTTATAGTTCCAGTATTTTCAAGATAATTTGCAATTTGCACTGTTTTAGTACCCGGCCCACAGCAACAATCAAGTACGGATAATGATGGCTCTAAATCCATCCAACGTACGACTTCTTGACTGTTGATATCTTGCACAAGAACATAGCCTTCTTGTAAATATTTACTTTTGAAAAGTGACGGCTTAGCAAGGTGTTTATCGTCATCATCAAGTATGAAATCTGATAAATCATCAGTTGTTGGTTTTAAAGCATTAAAACGTACATAGGTCGGTTTAATATCTTGACAATATTGCGCATAAGCTATCGAAAAGGATTCACTGTACTGCTTCGATAAGAGTTTCATAATCCAGAGTGGCATACTATATTGAATTGATGCCACTTCAAGATCGCTCCCGCTGATTTCACGTTCATTCCGTTCTATCACTTTTTTCAATACCGCATTCACAACACCTGAATAGCGATGCTTACCAATTGCTTTACATAAATCAACCGTTTCACTTACCAAAGCATAGTCTGGAATTTTGTCCATTTTAAAATATTGTGCACATCCCATTTTAATAACGAGTCGTACTTCTTTCGGTAACTTTTTATCTACTAAATCTTCATATTGATAATCTAAAAATAAACTATTCTGTAATGTAGCGTAAACAAAAGCACTCACAAACGCTTGATCCTGAGCGGGCAAATCCAACTCTTTGAGTACTAAGTGCGCATGGCGTCCTTTGAAATAAACTTCACTCAGTACTTTATAACTCTCTAATCTTCTCATATTATTCTAATGTTATGGGATTAACGTCCACAACAACTCCTGTTCCGTTAATTTTGCGATATAACTGTAATGCTTGATTACAGATGTTAATCATTGATTCTAAGTTCTTACCTTTTAAGATAATTCGGGTTCGATGTTTTCGTTGAAGTTTTCTCAGTTCGGTAGGACCTAAGATTTGAAAGTCTTGATCATTCAGTAACTTTTGAAAATCTTCTGCTGCTTGCCATGATTTCAACGCATCTTCATCTAAGAAGACCAGAGAAATCAAGTAATTATAAGGCGGATATCCTGCTATTTTTCGATATTCCATTTCTTGTTTGAAGAAGTGCTTATATTTTTGATTCACTGCACAAACAATTGCGTAATGATCCGGATTACTTGTTTGAATGATAACCTCTCCCGGATATTGTCCTCGTCCACTGCGACCTGCGGCTTGTAAGATCATATTAAAGGTTAACTCAACCGAACGATAATCAGAATATGCAAGGGTTGCATCTGCATTCACAATTCCTACTAACGTTACATTTTCCACATCTAATCCTTTCGCAATCATCTGCGTTCCAACAAGAATGTCAGATTGATGATTAATAAAACCGTTTAAGATACGTTGATGTGCATTTTTCTTTGATGTGGTATCGGCATCCATTCTCGCAATACGTGCTTGGGGAAAGAGCCCTTCGAGCTCTTCGACTAAGCGCTGTGTACCAACACCACTTCCGATTATTTTAGGTGGTTTACCATCTACAAGTGGTAATTGGTGATAACTTTCTCCGCACATGTGACAACGAATCGTTTGATCATCTTTATGGTAGTTTAAAGCGACATCACAATGCTCACAGAGTAATACCTCATTAGTGATCGCATTTTTTAAAAGTGTATTGTACCCTCTTCGATTAAGAAGTAAAATCACTTGTTCACCCAGACTTAGACGTTTTTGAATCCCTGATAAAAGCGTTTCGGTTAAGTATGGAGACTGCTTTTCATAAAGTGCTGTACGTGTATCGACAAGCGTAACGGTTGGAAATCTATGATTAATCCGATCATTGAGTTCTAAGAGTTGATAATTACCCTTGAGTGCTCGTGCATAACTTTCTAATGCTGGTGATGCACTCCCCAAAACCAATGGACAGTTATGAAATTGACTGCGCTTTATTGCGATGTCACGCGTATGATACATGGGCACTTGATCTTGCTTATAACTCGAATCGTGTTCTTCATCCATGACAATTAACCCTAAGTGTTCAAAGGGCATAAAAATTGAAGATCGTGTACCAATCACAATTTTGACTTGCTGTTTTTGAACTCTAACGTATTGTTCATATTTTTCTTGATCGTTTAAAGCAGAATGATAGATTGCGACATCCTCCCCAAACCGTTCAGAAACCCTTTGAATCATTTGCGGTGTTAACGAAATTTCTGGAACCATAATCAGTACTTGTTTTTGTTCCTTTAACACTTGTGCCGCTGCATTTAAGTATATTTCCGTCTTACCACTTCCAGTAACACCATGGAGTAGGTAAGTACTCGCCACACCAAATTCAATTTTATTGAGTGCGTCTATTTGATCTGGAGTTAAAGTAGGTTTTAGATAGTCTGCATTTATGGATTGCTCTTGATACGTAACTTCACGTTCAAATTCCTCTACAAAACCCTTTTCGATGAGTTTTCGATAATCTGAATAATAGTGTCGTGCTGCTTTAAGCGAGAGAGGCGTGTTTTCATCCAGATATTTCAAGAAAGCACATTGTTTTGGGGTCAAGTCAGACCCTATCAACTGGCCTGTTAATTTTAAAACCCGTTCCGTTTTAATCGTTCCCGCAGAACTTTTAGGTTTTAGTTTATTCGGTAGAATGGTCTGCAAACAACGAATCATCGGTGTCATATACGCATAACTCATCCACAATGCTAGATCATCTAACTCTTGATTTAAAATTGGCACTTCATCCAACACAGAATCAATTGGTGCTACGTTATAACTCGTTTCATAGGGGTCCTTTACGGAATGAACAAAGGCAACCATTAGACGATTACGCACTCGTACCATGACCCTCACTCCTGGTGAAACATTAAAACCATTATCGGAATATGTAAGTGTTTGATTATTTAAAAAACTCTCTTCTATATATACTTCTAAATATTTCAATGATTTCACCTCCCATAGACTGAAAACAACTCTTATAGAGTTGTTTCGATGTTTCTTTTAATAATTAAAGCAACAGAGTCTGCAGCTTTTTGCGGATCTTCATTACAAATAACATAACGGTAATGATTCATTAATTCCATTTCCTTAGCTGCTTTTTCAAGACGTTCGTTAATTACATCTTGAGATTCCGTCTGTCTTCCTTCAATACGACGCTTGAGTTCTTCCATACTTGGTGGTACTAAAAAAATACTGAGTGAATCAGGAACGCGATCAATAACTTGGAGCGCACCTTGAACCTCAATCTCAAGCAATACATTTTTACCTAAATCTCTCAAACGATCAACTTCCGCTAACAACGTCCCATAATGATTCCCAACAAACTCAGCATGCTCGAGTAATTCATTATTCTCAAGTGCTTCATTAAAACGTTCCTGAGTAACAAAATAGTAGTCTTGTCCATCGACTTCGCCATTTCTTGGTTTGCGTGTTGTCATCGAAATAGAAAATGCTAAGTTCAACTCTTCACGATCAAAAAACAACTTACGAACTGTTCCTTTTCCTACCCCACTAGGACCTGAAAAAATAATTAATAATCCTCGTCTCATAAACACCATCCCTTTTAATAATTTTACTTATTATACCATAACAAGTCAAACAATTTTATAATCCGTGTAGACTTAATGTTATAATATTAAATATTAGTATTGAGAGGTAGATTATATGGCTATTGATGGCGTACTGTTAAATCGAATTGTAAGGATGATGAATGAAGATTGTCCTGTAAAAATAAATAAAATTACTCAACCTTCAAATCATGAATTTATGCTTCATTGTTTTGCAGGAAAAAAAATGAATATGTTCATCTCTACACACCCTGTATTTAGTAGAGTTCAATGGACTAAAGAAAAACCGACCGCAAATCTTGATCAGACACATTTGCTAACGCTTATGCGTAAACATCTTGAAGGTGGTATTATCACACAGATAAGCCAATACGGCTTTGATCGTGTTATAGAGATTCATATCGAGCATCGTGATAACATGGGAGTCATTAGACCCTACCGTTTAATTATTGAACTTTTAGGGAAATACGCTAATATTATAATCGTTGATGAGAATAATATTATTATTGATGCACTTAAACGTATATCCCCATTTGAAAATACTTCGCGAGCAATTGTGAGTGGTAGCATTTACGAATATCCGCCACAATTTGATAAAAAATCATTTTTAGAACTCGCATCCTACAATCCCGATGATGCATTAAAAAACCAATTTAATGGAATCTCACCACTGTTAGAACGAGAAATCACCTTCCGTTTAAAAACACAAAAACCTGAAGATATCATAAAACTCCTGTCTGAGTCACAAAACATTTATCTGTATGAGCAAGATTTCCATATTATTGAACTGACTCATCTCAATCAAAGTTTTAAAAAAGAACCGATTATGGAAGGTCTTGACTTATATTTCAAAGATCTTCAACAAAAAGATCGTATCAAAGCACATACCGGTGATCTTTTAAAACTAATTAAGCGTGAATTGAAACGTAGTCGAATTAAACTTCCGAAGTTATATGATGATTACGATCATGCTCAAGACAGTGATTATTTGCGCGAAAAAGGAGATCTTCTCTTCGCATTCGCAAGTTCTTTACCCAATGGACATCATGAAATAACCGTTAAAGATTTTGAAGGTAATGATGTAACCATTGAACTCGATCCCCGATTTAATGGAAAAGACAATGCGAAACGCTATTTTAAACGCTATCAAAAAGCAAAGACAAGTTTGTTTTATCTTGAAGAACAAATCAATAAAACCGAAGCACGCATCCATTATTTTGAACAACTTCAAACTCAAGCAGAGCAAGCAACAGTTGAAGACGCCCAAGAGATTAATGATGAGCTGATATCACTAGGAATTATCAATCAAAAAAGATTGAAGAAACAAAATATTAAGAAAAAGAAAAAACCAAATTATCTTACAATTGTCTACGATGATGAAACTACAATATTTGTAGGTAAAAACAACATTCAAAACGACTACCTAACTTTCAAACTTGCTCGTAAAGAAGATATGTGGTTTCATGCAGCAAATACATTTGGAACCCATGTCATTATTAAAACTCCAGAATTGGATGAGCCTAAAATCAGACTGTGTGCACATCTTGCAGCATTCTATTCAAAAGCACGACATGGTAGCAGTGTTGAGGTCTACTACACTCAAGCAAAAAACATAAAAAAAATCCCAGGTGCTAATCCAGGACTGGTAAGTGTATCGACACAAAAGAGCATCTTTATAGATCCAGATGAATCGCTCGTTGCATCTTATTTGAATGAATAACTTCTTTATATGAGGGCATTACCGACGATACTACTTTATAAAATCGATCACTATGATTAAATTCAATGATATGGGAGCATTCGTGAAGAACTACATAATGAATAAATGGAATACTTTCATGATATAAGTATGTATTAAATGCGAGCTCATGATTTTGATTACAGCGACCATACAATCGTTTATAACGTCTCACTTTAAAGGGAGGCGTTTTTAATTTCAATCGCCATGCATACAAACACACCAACGAATCCAACCGTATTTCGAGCTGTTTCTTAAAATAATCATCAACCTTTTGGTTGATACGTTCATCCGATAACGATAAAGGCGTCGTAATTTCAATCGAATCTTTTGACTCAACAATCTTAAAATCGTTTCCCTCCAACGTTTTCACGTTTTTGTATACGCCAAAAACACGAAGCTTATTCATCGTTTGATGATGATAACCTAGTGGTTCAAAAGCTTGTACATGTTTTTCAATCCAAGATTTTTTTTGACTTATAAATGACTCAATAACGGTATCGGGTGTATTGATGGGTGCCTTCACAATTACCCTGCCATCACGAACCAAGATTGCCATTGTTTTACGTTTGCTTCTATTGATTTCTATTTTCATAAGGGTATCATAGCACATTCATGCTATACTATTTAAGGTGATAAAATGAAAAATAACGAAATATTCTATTTTGATGTAGATGGTACGTTGTTGGATAATACCACACATACCGTTCCACAAAGCACATTGGATGCGCTGTATCAATTAAAAGAAAAAGGATACTTAGTAGCTCTATGTACTGGAAGAAGTTTATTGGGCATTCATGAAGCTGGTGTTGATGATATCTTTCCTTGGGATGGATATGTTCTTTCCAACGGCTCTCTCATTTTAGATTCGAAACAACAAGTCATTTCTGAGATCTACTTTGAACCTGAGTTTATTCATGAACTTATTGCAGTCAACAAAGGTCCATTACTTTTAGAAGGGTCCCGTAATACCCTCACAAGTAAAGCAAATAAGCGTTTATTAGAATCGCTTCAGCACTTTGGAATTCCTGCAGAGTATCCTGTCGTATCGTATCAAAATGAAAAAATTTATAATTTAATTAGTTATGATATCGACACGCTCTCAAAAGATGATTATAATAGACTTATCGGTGATAAAAACACCGCTTTTGATCAACTTGGAAATCTTGAAGTCATTCCCACACAAGGCGGAAAATATAACGGATTAAAAACCTTGAATCAACACCTCAACGTATCACGGTATGTTGGTTTTGGTGATGGCGATAATGATGTCGATTTCTTAAAAAATGCAAATTATTCAGTAGCACTTGGGAATGCTTGTGATTCCGCAAAAGAAGTTGCTGATTTTATAACTCGCGATGTTGATCAAGATGGTATTATGTACGCTTTACAATATCATGGTGTACTTTAGGTAGGAGCGAAATATGAATTTTACAGATGAAGAATTATTTAAGATGAATATGTTAAAAGATAAACGTCGCCGTTTACTTTATGTCATCAAAGGAAAACAAGAAGGTTATCATATTCTTGAACGTGAAATGAAAATTATGAATATCATAACAGGTCGAAATCTTTGGGTTCTCCTTGGATTTGTAATGTCTTACGGTTTACTTAGACAATCACTACTTACTTCAGTTATCGTTTCGATCGTAGTTTTTATTGCTTTTTATCTTTATGAAAAGTTCTTTTTCTTGAAGGATCGAAATATTATTAAGATATCAGATGAAGATTATGCAAAACTGAATTCAGTAAGTGCTCTTAAGTCCAAAAAAACAGATACAGGATCGTATGTTGTCGTTCCCCTACTTGTGATTATAATTCTATTAACACGTAATGTGGATGGACGGTATACACCGTCAGAGTTTGATTTATGGATTATGTATGTTGGTATCGCATTATTAATCGCTATGAGTGGCTATTTTGCAGTTCAGTACTTAAAATTAAGAAAACAAATTAAAACAATAGAAGATAAATAAAAACAGTAGATTTTCTACTGTTTTTATTTGAAAACACCTTGGTTATTTACTTGCCTTATGACGGATGAATGGGTTAAACTTAATGTAGTCGTAAAGAGAGGGTGTTTAGATGAGAAAAAGAAATATTTTACCAACTTTATTTATATTAATTGGACTTGGATGTCTTGGTGGTGCTTACATTCTGAACCAAGAAGGTTACCGTCTCTATGCTGCTTTAGCTTGCGGAACTTCACTGTTTTTTGTAATCATGAGTATTATCGTCATATCTATCCACAAAGGCCAGGATTATGAAAATCTTACCGATGAGGACCCAGACCACGATTTGGATGATGAAACGGTTGATCAATTTGAAGATGATTTAGAATCTGATGACCTTGAATTGATTGAGCCTGAAATTGAGATGGACGATATTGATCCGTTTGAAGTTACAAATTCAACGCGTATTTTCAATCCTACAAATTTCGATGACCCTTTAAAAATGGCTCTTTCTTCCACAAAAAATAATGATTTAAAACAGAAAAGTGAATCCGAACAGCAAGCAAGTGATACGTCATCGCGCGTTACATTAACACTTGTAAGAAGTGATGAAAATCAAGAAAACATCTATCAACTATTACATAAAATGAATGCCCGAGGACTTCTAAAAGAATCAGTAGCTTATAAGATGAACTTTGAACAAATTCAAAATCATAAGCTATGCAATAAATATATCTTCGAAAATATCTTTAACGATATCCCTTCAATCAGTCTTGTTAAGGAACGGAGTCGCAAAGAAACACTAACACATATTAAAGTGATGGCCGGAGTTTCAGACAACGATCTAGTTCTTATTGGTTACATCCCTACAAAACACTTGGTTGAAGTTCATAAGTCCTTTGACTCAATTTATCATATCCGTGGTAAAATAACTGGTGGACATTACAAAAATTGGAAAACTGATGGTGACTGCAAGCAAGGCGAACTGCCCTTCATCGCATCAATTACAATTTTTTCTAAATAAGGGCGAAAGCTCTTTTTTTTATGTCATGTTTTAATTCATGACTAATTAGTAACAGGTGATTCTTATTGAAGCAACAAATTCCTTACTCATTATGATCTTACTTGTCATGTCATACATTGACTATAAGATACTGAAAATACCTAAATGTCTTATAAACGCTATCTACATTATTCGAGTTGTCAATCCTGCACCAATCACGATTGATAATTTTATCAGTTTGTTATGTCTCGGATTCCCTTTTTATTTTTTATGGCGTTACCGAAAAAGTATTGGACTTGGAGATGTTCTACTCATTCAATCCCTTTGTTTTTATTTGGGATTTGAAAAAAGTGTATTGGGAATTTACTATACGTCGCTCGCATCGACAATTTTATTATTAATTCAAATTCAAAAACGTAGCTTACCTGATACCCCCTATCCTTTCGTTCCGATTATTAGCATTGGATTCATGCTCGCCCTATAAAAAAAAACAGTTTCCTGTTTCTTTTTACATATCTGATTCGTTCATTTCATCATAAAAGGCTTGGTAAAAGTCCAGTAATCGTTGATGACGCACTCTCCCAATTTTTTTGGCCTCTTCTGTTTCGAGTAACTCATAAAGTTTGATTAATTTCTCATCGAGATGTTCAATCGCATTGCGTTCTGTATTTCGATACGTTGATAGCGAATCAATTTCTATTCTTTTAAGCGTCGGATCATAAAGTGGTGTCCCCTTACTCCCTGCATAGTAGAAGGTTCGTGCAATACCAATTGCACCCATAGCATCAAGATAGTCAGCATCTGATACTATTTGTGCGACACGAATTTTATTTTTGATTCCAAATCCGCCTTTGTATCCAATTTGAGATACGCCTAATATTATTTCATCGTCATAACCTTCAAAATTTAAATCCCATTCACGAAAAAGATTTTTAAGTGCTAACTCAAGGTTATCCGTCTTGAAGATTTTATCATCAAATACATCATGTAAATAAGCAATTACTTTAATTACAAACTCATTATCCGTTTCAGAAATTAAGCGTGAAGTGAGATTCACAACACGCTTTATGTGGTAATAATCATGACCTGATTTGTCTTTGGACATCATTTTAAAAATGTTCTGATCAAGATTATCTAAAATACAAATTTGATTATTGGATAGCATTTTCTAATAGTTCAAGCACTTCTTCTGTGGTTGCACAGTTTAGAGCTTTATCTGTTAGTTCTTTCATATCTTCGTAACTTAAATCACGGATAATACGACGTGCTTCTAAAATTGATGATGCAGACATTGAGAATTCATCCAAACCAAGTCCTAAGAGTAAAGGAATTGCTTTTTCATCTCCAGCCATCTCACCACACATACCACACCATTTGCCCTCTTTATGAGCTCCATCGATTGTCATTTTTACAAGACGTAAAATTGATGGGTTGTAAGGTTGGTAAAGATATGATACTTTTTCATTCATACGGTCAGCAGCCATTGAGTATTGGATTAAGTCATTTGTACCAATACTGAAGAAATCTGCTTCTTTAGCAAATTGATCTGCAAGCATCGCTGCAGCAGGAATTTCAACCATCATACCAAGTTCAATATCATCACTGAATGCAATGCCTTCTTTTGATAGATTTTTCTTTTCTTCTTCTACAACTGCTTTCGCATCACGGAACTCTTGAATAGTTGCAATCATTGGGAACATGATTGCTAATTTACCATAAACGCTAGCGCGTAATAGTGCACGAATTTGCACATGGAAAATATCAGGACGGTCAAGACATAAACGAATTGCTCGGTAACCTAAGAATGGATTCATTTCATGTGGGAATTTTAGATATGATAATTCCTTATCACCACCAATATCAAGTGTTCGAACAACTACACGACCTGGAGCCATGTTTTCAAGTACTGTTTTATATGCTTGGAATTGATCTTCTTCATTTGGTAATTCAGAAGCATCCATATAGAGGAATTCTGTACGATATAGACCAACAGCTTCTCCTCCATTATTAACAACACCTTCTACGTCATTTGGTGTTCCAATATTCCCTGCAAGCTCAACGTGACGACCATCTTTCGATACTGATTCAGCGTCTTTAAGCGCAAGTAGGCTCTTACGGTGTTCTGCATAATCATCAGCTTTTTTAGAGTATGAAGCTTTTTCTTCTTCAGTAGGTTTGAAAATAATTACACCCTCTAAAGCATCAAGAATAACTTCATCACCATGTTCGCATTGATCTAAAAGTTTACCTGAACCTACAACTGTTGGAATTTCCAAACTACGAGCCATAATAGCTGAGTGTGATGTACGTCCACCAATTTCAGTAGCAAATCCTTTAACAAAATTGCGATCCAATTGAGCTGTGTCAGAAGGTGTTAAGTCTTCCGCTACAATAACAACTTCCTCATTGATTGTTGTTAAATCTGGAATATTTAGTCCACACGCATGGCATTTCATACGGTAAGTAACATCTTTGATGTCAGCCGCACGTTCACGGAAGTAAGGATCATCCATACTTTCAAACATACCAATAAACATATTACCAATCTCATTAATTGCAAATTCTGCATTAACAGAATCATTTTTGATCATCTCTTCGATTTGACCCACAAATTCTGGATCTTGAGTAACCATTAAGTGAGCATCGAAAATTGCAAGTTCTTCATCAGCGAGACGTCCCACTGCATTTTCTTTAATTGCTGTAATGTCCTTTTGAGTTGCAATAACAGCATCTTGTAATTTTTTGATTTCTTCTTCCGGGTTAGCATCACGTTTTTCAATTTCTAAAACTGGATGTTGAAGTTTGAAAACCTTTGATACTGAAACACCTGCTGAAGCAGCAATACCTTTAATCATAGAATAATCTCCTTTTTCCCTAATTCATCATTGTCATTTTAGCACTTTTTACTTACGTAATCAAAGTTTTTAGTAAAAGTTAGTATGAAACTTTGGTGCTCTATATTTGAAAAATCACATTCGAAACTTTCTATCTCTATTACAGAGTTGCTCTATTTATAAAATTCCCTTTACACATAGAGTAAAACGTTCATGTTCTTTTAGACTTCTCAATAACAAAAGACAGGCTTAAAACGTCTGTCTTTTGTTGATTACATTTTTTTAACTAATTTCATGCGGATGAATTCTTCACGCTCTTTTTCCTCAAGTGCATCGGAAATTGTTTTAATCTTAATTTCCAAATCTGGAATAACAATCTGTTCTAATGCATTCGCACGTTTACGACTTTTTTCGATAGCTTTCGCGAGTCGATACATACCATTATCCAGCTCTGCTAGCTTAGCGGTATACAATTTAACCTGACGCATCTGTAAAAACACTTCATCAAGTCTTGAATTACTCACACTGAGTGCATAAGGAATTTTAACTTCCTTTTCTTCAATCGTAACTTTAGGAATTTCAATTCCCATAACGGAGCGATAAACAATCTTGATATCTTCTTCAACTGGCATTAAATTCGCAATGCGATCAATAACGCCTAAAGAAACGTTAGCACGTTGTAAGGATCGATATGCTTTGTCATACGTTTCATCAATCACATCACGCAATTCTTTGACATCATCCATCATTTTAGACAACTCTTGCATTAGAATTACTCGCTTTCGATCCATTAGCTCGTAGCCCAACTTCGCTAATCGTAGCGATTCTTTACACGCAAGTAGATTTCCTTTGGTAATTAACACCTTAATGCATTCCTTCTAATAAAACCGCATCCACAAGTTCTGGGCTATTTTCTTTGAAATATACCACTGCTGTATGATTATCATAATGATCATCAAGCAATTTCGCATCAAGACGATCTAGATCGTGAATTGGAAGCAGCGATAATAAATGCCAACCGATGTCCAATGTTTCAGATACGGACCGATTCGTTTTGTCTCCTTGCCCAATAAAGTAATTTTCAAATATCTTACCAAACGATAAATATTTTTGATCGGCTTTTGACAGCTCATCCAATCCAATTACGGAGGCAAGATTTCGAACATCGATTACTTTTGCATACGCCGCAAAAAGTTGTGATGAAACACTTGAATGATCCCCTCTTGTTAATCCTTCACCAATACCATCTTTCATAAGACGAGACAGTGAAGGCAAGACGTTGATGGGAGGATAAATCCCTTTTTGCGTCATACTACGATCCAATACAATCTGACCTTCAGTAATATATCCAGTACAGTCTGCAATTGGATGTGATATATCATCATTTGGCATTGTTAGTATTGGGATTTGTGTTAATGACCCTGTGCTTCCTTCAACACAACCTGCGCGTTCATACATGCTCGCAAGGTCTGAGTAGAGATATCCTGGATACCCTTTTCTTCCTGGAACTTCTTCCTTAGAAGAACTGTACTCACGCAATGCTTCACAATAGGAAGTAATATCCGTCATTACAACGAGAATATGCATGTTTTTTTCAAATGCAAGATATTCTGCTGCAGTAAGTGCAAAACGTGGTGTCAAAATACGTTCAATGATAGGGTCATTAGCAAGATTTAAGAACATGGTTACATGATCCATAACGCCGTGTTCCATAAACGTTTGTTTAAAGAATGCGGCAACATCATGTTTAACACCCATCGCCGCAAAGACGATTGCGAAATCTTCATTATTATCGCCATGTAACTTTGCCTGACGCACAATTTGTGCTGCCAATTCATTATGTGATAATCCACTACCCGAAAAAATTGGTAATTTTTGTCCTCTAATAAGTGTATTAAGCCCATCGATTGCGGAAACACCCGTATTAATGTAGTTTCGCGGATAGATTCTTGATACTGGGTTAATAACACGACCATTGATATCAGAAAATTTTTCTGTAAAAACCGGTCCTAAACCATCGATTGGTACACCTGAGCCACTAAAACTACGTCCTAATATTTCTTCAGAAAGACCAATTTCGATTGGTTTTCCTGACAGTTTCGTCAACATGTTTTTCTTTGACATGCCTTCTGTATTCTCAAAAACCTGAATTAATGCTCGTTCACCTTGCAATTCAATAATTCGGCCAAGACGCTTATGATTATCATCGTCTACGAGCTCAACGAGTTCATCAAACGAAGCATCTTTTACGCCTTCAATTGCTACAAGAGGACCATTAATACTCGATAATCCTTTAAAAAATATACTCATATCGAACTCCTCCTATTGAATGGACGCAAGTGCGTCGTCAACTTTTTTGTAGTATGCATCAAATTTTGTTAAATCTTCGTCAATTGCATATTTAATTCCAACAATTTCATCAAAAATATGAGTGTTGGAAATAGCATTCATCGTTTTTTTATCTTGAAGAACTATTTGACATTGTTTATATGTATAGTTAATTAGCTTCAACATTTCAAATTGTTTTTGTAAGGAAACCGAACTGTCATATTCGTGAAATGCATTTTGTTGTAAATATCCAACACGAATTACACGTCCCATTTCAAGTGTTAGTTTTTGTCGATCAGCTAAAACATCTTGTCCAATTAATTTTACAATCTCCATTAAACTTGTTTCTTCATTCAGAATTGATAAGATCATTTGTCTGTATTCCAAGAATTCAGGACCAATGTTCTGATCATACCAGCCCTCAAGATGAACAAGGTATTCACTATAAGATAAATTATAGTTTATCGATGGAAAGTGACGTATATAAGCGAGTGACTTATCGAGAGCCCAAAAACAGCCAATAAAGCGTTGAGTATTTTGTGTTACAGGTTCAGAAAAATCAGCTCCTTGAGGTGATATCGCACCAATAATACTGATTGAACCAACATCACCATTGAGTGTATCAACATAAGAACTTCTTTCATAAAAGGCTGCTAAACGTGAGGCAAGGTACGCTGGAAATCCTTCTTCTGCAGGCATCTCTTCCAAACGACCCGACAATTCTCGTAGAGCTTCAGCCCAACGAGATGTAGAATCCGCCATAAGCGCTACATGATACCCCATATCACGGTAATACTCTGCAAAGGTAATACCAGTATAGATTGATGCTTCACGAGCAGCTACAGGCATGTTAGAGGTGTTTGCAATCAAAATCGTTCGTTCCATTAGGGTACGACCAGTCTTTGGATCAATTAACTCTGAAAACTCTTCTAAAACTTGGGCCATTTCGTTGCCGCGTTCACCACAGCCAATATAAACAATAATATCTGCATCACACCACTTTGCAAGTTGATGTTGAAGCATCGTTTTACCAGCTCCAAATCCACCTGGAATTGCTGCACTCCCCCCCTTAACAATTGGGAAAAGCGTATCAATAACACGTTGCCCAGTTATAAGAGGCTCTTTCGCATCAATGCGACTTGCAACTGGTCGTTCATGGCGAATTGGCCACATAACGGAAAGTGAAAAATCCGTACCGTCTTCTAAAGATAAAAGTGTATCATCAATTTTATACAAACCATCTTTACAGTCAGTAGCAATAATACCTTTTTTTGTTGCCATTAAACGGTGTACAATGGATCCCGTTTCTTCAAATGTTGCATAGACCTGACCTAATTGAATCAGATCACCTTTTGAAACGCAAAAACTAACGTTCCATTCACGTTCTTCGGACAAGGTACGCATACTTTGCCCAACATCAAGATAGGAACCATATTTTTCAGATAAACCTTGCAGTGGACGGCCGATTCCATCATAAATATTTCCAAGGAGTCCGGGTCCTAATTCAATACTTAACGGTTGCCCTGTATGTTCGATCGGTTCGCCTATTTTCATGGACGATGTAGACTCATAGACTTGAATAGTCACATAATCATTATCGATTCCAATAACTTCTCCTAATAATTTTTGATGTCCAACATATACCATCTCTGACATTGTGAAGTTATCAACATCTTGACTTTTAATAATCGGACCATTAATCCAATAAATTGTACTCATATTGACCACCTCTATATCCATAATTTACTTTCCTGAACAAAATATTCCATCGCTGAATTAAAACGAGAATCCAATGTATAATCATGCACAACATTACCAACCTCACATAAAAAACCACCAAGTTCGAGATCGATAAATTTAAACCTTGCATTTTTTAGATTAAAAAATGATTGATCCTCTTCGCGAATCGAAATTACAACAGATGATGTTTCATTCAAATTTAAAACTTTTAAACAATCGTCTAGATACTGTTTATAATTATCTGATTCTCGAAAACGAATGACATCTTCTTTCAAATCATTTCCAAACGACTCTAGTAATTCTTGTCGACGCATCCTCAATCGTTTTTGCACACTAAATCTTAACTCAGATTCAACACGACTACGTTTTTTCTCTTCTCGATCTTTAATACTTTTGATTCGAGATTTAATTGAATGTTCGACTTGTAATTTATAAGCAGATAATTCAGCATCAACTTTTTCCTTTTGAGCACGTTGGCTCATCTCGGTATAGTTATGTGCCTCTTCATCAATAATACTTACGATTTCTTTTGAAACCTTAGCTTTTTCTCCTGCCATTTATACCACCTCTCCGATAATTTTAGAAATTGTTTCATCAATCATTGACTGAACTTCATGAGACTTATGTCGGTCTGATATTTCAACAATTAACGGACTCGGAACATTTAGTTTCAGGTCTTGAATGTATTCTCGATCCAAATCGAAAATCTTAGTAGTAAGCAAAATAATTCCAATTTCTTGATTATGAATTACTTTACCAAGTTCCTGTTTGAGTTCTTCTTTTTCGTGAACAACCACGCCTTCGATACCAGCTAAACGAAGTCCCATTTGGGTGTCGATGTTGTCACTGATAAGATACATTTTCATAATTTATTAATAATAAGAATAGCGATTAAAAGTCCATAAATCGCAACCCCTTCAGCAAGAGCAACGAAAATCATTGCTTTACCAAAGTTTTCACCCTTCTCAGAAATAGCACCAATTGCTGCAGGAGCGGCTTGCCCAACAGCATAACCAGCACCGAGCACCGAACAACCTACCGCAATTGAAGCAGCTAAATACGCCATACCTTGTGCGTTACTTCCTTGGAACGCATTTGATACTGCCTCATCCGCATGTGTATAACCTGTAATTAAAACAACACCAATTAGAGCTGCAAAGAAACATGATACTTGGAACCAAACACGGAACTTAGCATTTTGCGGATCCACCTTTTTCTTGTAAACTGGAACGAGTGGTAATGTAATAAGACCGATTAAAAGCATTGGTCCAATAATTTCAAATAATGATAATGACATATGTATTTCCTCCTTAGTAGACTGATTTAAATGGCTTACCGCCACCGTCGTAGTAACGACTAAACATTTCATAATACTCCAAACGTAATGTTTGAATTCCAACTATAAGTCCTTCTAAACCAATAACGAAAATATTACCAAATATTAAGATTAGAATACCTGCATTTCCCGCCATTTCATTTAGAGTCATCACAACACTCATCATCCCGGCATGAGAGAGAACAAAGCCTCCAACACGAAGAAACGACATCGTATTTGCAATAAAACTCAAAAGAACTTCAAATAACTCAAAAAAACTTTCAACTAAATACCCGCCCCAACCTTCATGGGGAGAAGCACTCATTTTATTCATAAGATTAGATAATGGTTCTTTAAACAGAATCATTAATAAAGGTAAAACGATAAATATAAAAATAGTTAATGGATTTACAACATGAATGCCTTGAGAATTCAAGGCTACGGCTGCCATAATAAATCCATAAAACATAAGGCCAGCGATACCATTTTGACTGTAGATTGCATTTGTGAAATCCTTTTTTTTAAAGGACAGAACAATATTCAGTCCAATTGACATGAGTATCAAAACAACACCCAATGTAACCGTAGTGAGTAGAAGCGTCATTGTAAAATCAGGACTTGTAACATGAATTGGCAAACCCAAAGGTGCTAATAATGGCTTCAAGATTTCTTCGTTTCCAAAAAACGATCCGTAAATCAATCCAAAGAACATCGAAAACATTCCAATTCGAACTGCAACGTCACCAAGCTTGATTCCTTTTTTCTTGGACAGTAAATACCCACCCAGAGCAATCACAAAACCTTGACCTAAATCTCCAAACATAATTCCAAACAGCAGACAATAAGTTACTGCGAAGAAGGATGTCGGATCAAATTCACCATATTTGGGCAGGCTATACATCTCAACAAACATTTCAAACGGTCGTGAAAACCAACCATTTTTCAGTCGTGTCGGTGCTAGCAAACCTTCTTGTGTCGAAGCATCAAAGTTTAATACTTTCATATCCTCTGCGAATAATGATTCGAACACACTCAATCTATCTTCTGGAATAAAACCAACAATAACCGCTTCTTGATTATAAATTGTGATGTACTTGTAATAAGCCTCTTTTAATGACTGGACTTTAATATATCCGTACATATTTTCCAACAAATCAGAGCATTCTTTTCTCAAACTATCATCTGCTCCTATTGGAATTGCAAGAGGTTCAAAAAACAGCGATTCAAACATCTGTACGAGATGATTCTCATCCGCTTCCAAACAGACCCAAACAATCCAACCATATTGTTTTGTACGATGTAATTCTGTGAATACAAAGCGTTCATCATTATGTAAAGTTATTTTAGATAATGAGTTTGTCGGTATTCTACCGAAATGAACGCGAATAAAGCCTTCTTCTACATGCTCCATTGGATATTCTTTCAACTTACTGAGTGCTATCTTATCATCATCATTTAAACTTGATAGTGACGATTCTTGTCGATGAAGCGTATTATACCTCTGTTCGGCTTCTTGAAGTGCATTCTCGATTTGAGCGACGGAATACTCGCGATCATAATGGTCACTTAAGGTCAAATGTAAATCGGTAATAATACGTTCACAGCGCGATAAATAACTATCATAAATACGATCATTTGGATAAATTAATCCACCATCTCCATCCTTCACAACTTCTGTTGCAAGCTCAGGATGAAAATTTGGACAAGTCATAATGTTATCAATCATCGACAATACATTCTTAGGGTCAGTTGATACCATAACAAGTCTCATTTTTTCTATTGCCACTAAACCACCTCCTAAATAATCAGCAACTTAACAATTTCTTCGGGGCTCATTTGGTATCGAACACCTTCAACAACATCAATAATATTTTCTATTTCTATTTTTATAAGAAACATATATGAAAATAAAATTACATCCGAATTCGTTGAAAATCGAATTTTCCGTTTTAAAATACTATAACGAATCATATCGAAATAGTATTCGATGTGTCGATCTCCTTCAAAGTCTTCATATTTACCGTAGGGTGTTTCTTTAAATGCTTCTAAAAAACTGTCCGCATCTAAATTCAGAATCCACTCTTGCAGTCTGTTTTCTGAAATATAGTACGGCTCATAATGAACACGTTTTAATATCTCAGTTGATGTCATATTAAAATACTTTTTCATTCGGTAAACATTCGAAATATTTTCAAGTTCAATATTAATTCGAAAAACTTCGAGCAATTCTTTGTTGTTTGGCTCATGGCGAATTAAATCCAACATACGCTGGTTATAAAAGATTTTTAAACTATCTTCGCACTTTGATATATCAACAACATTATCTGTAAGGAACGCGAGTGGTTTATTGTATGACGTGTGCTCTAAATACTTATAAACCTCTTCAAAAGTTGTGCATTGCGCTAAACCATATACATCAAATGACATAAGATGATTAAGATCTTCAACGAAGTCTTCCACAAAATGACTCGTACCTGCATCAATTGCATGCAAGATAAAAATAATTTGAGCGATTTCAACTTCGCGAACATAGAATTCATAAAAATGATGCTTACTGGTTTGAATAAACCGCATAAGACTTAGGAATTCCAAATGTGACTTTAAACGAATACGTTGTTCAAAAAATCCACGATGGATTCCTTTCTCATTAATCCCTTCCAGTACATCTGAATATCGTGTTTCATTTTTTAAGAAACTTGCGATACCAGGTATATCTGGCATTTCCAGCATCGATCGATAGTGGGCCGCTGTTAGATGTTGACTATAAAACGAACGTGCCTTAGTAGACATTGCATAATCACTTGCCATCTAATGTAGTAATTCTTGTAAAAAGAATTTGCTCCCATTCTTCTTTTGCTACATTAAACCGCTCGTCCAAGTCCTTGACACGTTCGTTATATTCATGATCTGACATAGGTTTAAGGCGTTCGTAGCGTGCATTAGACTCTTCTCGAATCTTCGCAGACTCGTGTTCAAATACTTCCGATAACGCATTATCTATCGATTTTTTTAATTCTTCAAAGTGTTCTTGATCAAATTCACTCGTCAACTCATGTTCATGAACCAACTGCTTTGCACTTTGATTTGCTTTCAATATTCGAAGAATATGTTCATCCATAATTTGCCCTCCTTAAAAAGACAAAACCTATAATACTCCTATCAAAAATAAATTTCAATAAAATATTCCTTTTTTTATTAAAACTTGGTATAATACACATTGTTGGAGAAATACCCAAGAGGCTGAAGGGGTCGGTCTCGAAAACCGATAGGAGTGAAAGCTCGCGAGGGTTCAAATCCCTCTTTCTCCGCCATAATAAAAATACCAATCACTGCTATAGTGATTTTTTTTATGAGTTCATGTGTAATTCTATTTAATCACTTATATGATTTTAAATCAACATTCTGTTCGAACTCTAATTGAAATTGTGATGAAAAAAAAGACTCCGCAAGGAGTCTTTTAAAATTAACGCATGTAGAAAGGTTTAACTTGACGAGGTAATCCTTTTTCGTCAAACATAACAACTGGACGTCCTACTAGAAGAGGAGCGATATAGTCGTGTGCTTCTTGGGCAATACCTGCAAATTCTGGTAAGATCCACTCAATTGGGAAGTTCTTAACATGGTTTGCGACATTACTTGCATCTGTTGCAAAGAATTCAACATCGTATTCTTCAACACCTTCAACACGTTTTAGTGCAACCATTTTACCTGTAAATGATGGTTCCATTGAACGCATATGTGCTGACATACCAAGTTTGAATGATTCTTCAACATCTACTTTTGATTGTTCTGTAGCATGTGAACGTTGCGCGTTACTTAAGTCTTGTACTTTAGCACGTTCTGAAATACCTGCTTCAAGAATCATTTCACGTAAAGCATTTCCTGCTCCACCAAGAACTGCATGGCCAAATGTATCATTTTTTGATTCACCAGCAGCTAAGTAAGTTCCGTCTTCATAACGAACACCTTCACTTACAACGATATAGCATTTATTTTTTTCATCAATGTGTTTTTGAACTGTTTTTAAGAATGCTTCTTTATCGAACGCTAGTTCAGGAAGAACTACCATATCAACAACACCTGAAACACATGCACTTGCTGCTAACCAACCAGCATCGCGTCCCATTGTTTCAAGAATGAATACATCTTGACGTGTATAAACTGTACTATCCAACCATGTTTGGTAAGCAGTTGTAGCGATAAATTTCGCTGCACTTGCAAATCCTGGACAGTGATCGATAACCATAAGGTCATTATCAACAGTTTTTGGACAACCAACGAATTGGAATTCAGTGTGTCCATTTGCTTCTGCATATTGTGATAATGCATAAACTGTATCCATTGAGTCGTTTCCACCAACGTAGAACATTGTACGGATATCATGTTTTTCTAAAATTGCGAACAATTTTTCGAAATCTGCAACGTTTTCACGTTTTAATTTATAACGACATGAACCTAATGCACTTGAAGGTGTTTGACGTAAAACATTGTTTTCGTCTTCACTCATGTGTGTTAAATCCACAAATTTTTCTTCAAGAATTCCCTCGATTCCATGAAGACCACCTAAAACCACATCATAAATTGGGTTCAGTTGGTTTGCTTTAACGATACCTGCAACAGTAGCGTTAATTACTGATGTTGGCCCACCTGATTGAGCCACTAAACATTTAGCCATATAGTAATCTACTCCTTTATTTTTTACCAATTCCTATTATACACAATAATATCAAAATAGCCAAATAAGAAAGCAATTTCTAATCGTTTTCTTCCAAGATTTCCGAAACCTCAGCCCATTCATTTTCACGATGCTTAATTTCATTATGAATTTCATCTATTGTTTGATTTAATTGATTCATTTTTTCATAATCATGATAATAATCCGGACTGAACCGAAGTTCACGATGAATTTCTAAATCCTCGTAGTATTCAATCAGTTCTTCTTCAAGTTTCTTTTGTCTGTTTTTATATTTTTTAATATTCACATATTCATTTTTATTGGTTTGTTTCTGCTCTTGAGATTTTTGTTTGTTTTCGTTAACAATATCAGTCATACTCATTTCTGTATGTTCAAGGACACCATCTTTCAGTAACAAAATATCCGTCGCAAGTTTCTCAATAAAATAACGGTCATGTGATACAAAAATCATTGTACCATCATAATGACTCAGTGATTTTTCTAAAGCTTCTTTTCCTTGGATATCAAGATGATTCGTTGGCTCATCAAGAACAAGAAGGTTATCATGCCTTAACATTAATTTAATCAATGATAAGCGAACACGTTCACCACCAGAGAGAACAGAAACCGATTTAAAGACATCTTCACCCTTAAAGAGAAATTGACCTAAAGCGGTTCGAATCTCTGTATGATCCAACTGCGGAAATTCGTCCCATACCTCTTCCAAAACAGATTTATCCATCGAGAAATCAAGAAGATTCTGATCAAAGTAACCCATCTTAATTTGATGTCCCAACAAAATATCGCCTCCAAGTGGTTCTAAACGTCCTGATAAAGACTTTAGAAGCGTCGACTTACCGGTACCATTATCACCAACAATCGCATAACGACGACCTCTTGTGAATGTTTGCGTCACTTTTGTCAAAGGCTTATCATAGCCAATAACAAAATCACTTAGAGTGAGTACATCTTTCCCACCTCTTAATTGTGACTTAAATTCAGCTTTAAATTCCTTTGTCTTAGAATCCTTAGTTTCAAGTCGGTCAATACGATCTAAATATTTAATTTTTGACTGTGCAAAAGCAGCTTTATTCTTTTTATATCTAAATTTTTCGATTAAACCTTCGATACGTTCGATTTCTTTTTGCTGATTTCGAACCTTAATGTTATGGCGCTCGATATCTTTTTCTTTTAATACTTGATAACCCGTATAATTACTTGAATAACGTGTCGCGATGTAATCCTCTATCTCGACGACCACATTACAAACACGGTCTAAAAATAAACGGTCATGTGAAACAACAACTACAGAACCATCATATGCATTTAGATAGCCCTCAAGCCATTCAATGGTTGAAATATCTAAATGATTTGTTGGTTCATCTAGAAAAAGAATATCGGGTTTACTTAATAAAAGCCTAACAAACGCTAAACGCGTAACTTGGCCTCCTGAAAATGTATTAAGAGAACGGTCTAAGTCCGATACTGTAAAGTTAAATTTTGTAAGCAGTGTATGAACTTCTGTTTCAATTGAGTATCCACCACGTCTTAAAAATTCAGTTTGAATTCGATCATAAGACTTTAGAATTTTATCACTGTGATCTGTCTTCATCAAAGCTTCCAAATCATTGAGTTGAGTCTGAAGCTTTGTGATATCGCTGTATGCCTCCGCAAAGAAATCCTTCAGTATTACTTCATCCTGAGTTACATGAATTTGTTCTAAAAATCCAGTTCGTATTCCCGACTTCCAAAACACATCCCCTTTATCCAAACCCTCATTCCCGGACAAAACGTTAAAGAGAGTTGTCTTACCAACCCCATTCGCGCCAATGAGCGCAACTTTTTCATTCTCTTGTATGATTAAATTTAAGTCTTTAAAAAGCTCTTGGCTCCCAAAAGACTTAAATGCACTTTTAATTTGAACTAACATATACTATCACCTAATTATTTAGAGTATCCCAATTCTGCTAGAATACCTGATACAGTGGCATCGACTATTTTTGAATGTTCTTGTTTCCATGTATTAAATGTTTGATCATCATTCATGAACCCATATTCAATTACAATCGAATGCATGCCCTTGTTGCTTTCAGACGCAAATTGATTTAACTCACGATAAGTCTCATCCATGGTTCCAGCACCTGTAAAACGCCCACCCGCTTCACGTATTGAATCAATTGAATCATATCCTTCAATTTGTTCAGGATGGTAAACACCGTCCATACTTCTACCTGAAGACCATATTGAAGGTTTTAATGAGGTAGCATTCATAATATTCTTCATAATATTTGTAGCAAGTTTATTTGATGTGAAATTGGAGTACATAATTGTTGTACCCTTATCGCCTTCATACGGACTATTTGGAAATCTTAACTGAATGTAGTACTTTGCACCAACATCATAAGCTGATTTTAAACGCCCTTCCGTGCCATTTAAAGACTTTGGTTTACTGTCATCACGAGCAATCATAACCGTAAGCCCCTTGGCTTCCAACTGCGTTTTAATCTCCTCTGCTGTGCGATACATTTCTTGACTCTCTATAAGATCGGAACGTTGACCTCCATAATCAATATTTCCGTTTTCATCTTCAACTAAACCAACTGGATCGATTACAATATCGATATTATCTTTTGGAGTTTCAACAGATGATACCTCCAAAAAAACATAATTATCGTTCATAACCTTTTTAGAATCATCATTAAATAAATCCATATCGGCAATCATTCTAATTTTCTTAGAGTACCCATCCTTGGATACCGAATAAAATACATCATCGATTTTATTATCTGAACGTAAGGATAATTGTTTGAGACCTTCCAATATTTTTATTTGATAGAATCCATCTTCGAGCATCTCCATTGGAATTTTATTATCTAAATCAACATTCATCATGTAGACACTTTCTTCATTTTTACAGAGGTTATTCAAAAACACCGTCTTTCCATCAAATGGATCTTGTTCGTGGATTGTATAAGCTTTATTGTACAATCCTAAAGTCTGTCCATAGATACCATAATCGTTCAAATCGATTGGAGGTTGATGTTCTAATGTCGAAAGCAATTCTTGTGTTTGAATAAAATCTGTCTTACATATCGAAAAGTGATTATCTGTTTCTTGATTCGCTGGTTTATAAAGATCATAAACAGCATAAAATAACAGTCCTAATAATAGAATAAAAGGAACTACAATTTTGTAGTTCACTCTTTTTCTTTCTTTTGGAACATATTTTGATTTAAAATCCATGCTTTACCCCTAATAATCTAAATGACGTGGTGTACGCGCAAATGGTACTACATCACGAATATTTGTCATTGAAGTAATATACATCAAGAAGCGCTCGAATCCTATTCCAAAACCTGAATGTTTGACACCGCCATAACGTCTTAAATCTAAATACCATTCAAGACTTTCTTTTGGAATATCCAACTCTTCCATTCGTCTTTCAAGAACATCAAGACGTTCTTCACGTTGTGATCCACCTACAAGTTCCCCAACATGTGGAACTAATAAATCACAAGCTGCAACGGTTTTTCCATCTTCATTAAGTCGCATATAGAACGATTTAATTTCTTTTGGATAATCTGTAATAAATACAGGACCCTTAACAACTTCTTCACTAATATAACGTTCATGTTCAGATTGTAAATCCGTACCCCACTCAACCTTATATTCAAAACGGTCATTTTGTTTTTCAAGTAATTCAACCGCTTCTGTATACGTCATTCGTTTGAATTCACTTGAAAGTAATTCGTTAAGTCGTTCTAATAGTGTGGTATCAATTCGCTCATTGAAAAATTTCATTTCTTCTGGAGCATTCTCAAGCACATACTCGATGCAATATTTAACGAGGTCTTCTATTAAATTCATATTATCTTCAAGATCTGCAAATGCTATCTCTGGCTCAACCATCCAAAATTCACTTGCATGGCGTGCTGTATTTGAATTTTCAGCTCTAAAAGTAGGACCAAAAGTATATACATCTCTAAATGCGAGTGCAAAAGCTTCAGCATGTAATTGACCTGATACGGTTAGACTTGCTTTTTTTCCAAAGAAATCTTTTTCATATTTAGCATCATCACGTGTTGTAACGACAAATGCTTCACCAGCACCCTCAGCATCATTTCCTGTAATTACTGGTGTATGCACATAAACAAACCCTTGATTTTGGAAAAATTCATGGATTGCCATTGAAAGAACAGAACGGACACGGAACACTGCCATAAATGAGTTTGTTCTTACGCGTAAATGCGCAATTTCTCTTAAATATTCATAACTATGACGTTTTTTCTGTAACGGATAATCCGAACTGCATTCGCCTTCTAATTTAACTTCTTTAACTTCGATTTCAAAAGGTTGTTTTCCATCCGGAGTAACTTTAAACAATCCAGTTACCGTAATCGCTGTACCTGTATTGTATTTACCTATTTCATCATAGTTATCTAAATCTGCTGCATAAACACATTGTGCACTTCTAAAATAAGTTCCATCATTTAACTCGATGAACCCTACATTTTTTCCTTTACGGTTAGTTCTAACCCAACCTTGCAATTGCACAAATTCAATTGCATCAACTTCAATTTCCGAGCCATATGACAACAGGTCATAGCACTCTCGTATTGTTAAATATGAAATCATCTTTACACCTCAACTATTTTTAACGAATATTATTAGTCTGGAATATTAATTCCTGAACCGTAGATACGACATCTACTGTTTTTACAATTACATGTTTTGGAACCTGAATATGTTCACTTGAAAAGTCAACAATTCCTACGATTCCTAAATCTACGAGTTTATCTATTGTTTCTTGAACATTTTTTGAAACCGTTACGATTGCTATGCGACATCCCTTGGGCATTCGTTCTTCCAACTCACTCATGTGATAGATTGGAATATCTGATGCTTCTCCAAGTTTGTTTGGATCAATATCAAATGCACATGCAATTTCACCAACGACGTGATTCCAACGATTATAATTCAAAATAGCACGCCCTAAATTTCCGGCACCTACTAAAATTAACTCTTCTTCAAAACTCACACCTAAAAGATTATCAAACGTTTCAATTAAGGTCTTTACATCATAACCATAACCTTGTTTACCAAGCGAACCAATAAACGAAAAATCACGACGTATTGTTGTAGATTCAATATCTACAAATAAAGATAGTTCTCTTGATAGAATACGTTCAACTCCCATATTATAGAGTTTTCTTAATGCCTTTAAATATATAGGGTACCTTTGCATTGTTGCTTTTGGTACATTAGATATATTACTCATGATATCACCACCGTGTAAATCATATCACAAAGTCTTGCCTTATTAAATGTGAAAACTTTAATAAGAGATCAGTTGTTTGTTAGAAAGTGCAGAAATTTCACAATCTCCACGAACGCCTTTATCATAGGCAATTTGACCCGCAAGTCCAATCATCGCAGCTTGGTCCATGCATGCCCAAAGTGGTGGTACTAAAATATTTAAACTTGGATATTGAGCATTTAAAGCTACAATTTGTTTACGAACTTCTGAATTAGCGGCGACACCGCCTGCTAATACTAGCGATTCATATTGAACCTCAGAATTTTCAAGTACATATTCCACCCGTGACATTAGTTCTCTGACCGCAGCATGTTGAAACGCATACGCAACATCTTCAACAATGATCTCACGGTCGTTACGTTCCTCACGCAATGTTAATTGCCTTACTGCTGACTTTAAACCACTAAAAGAGAAATCCAATGGATTTTCTGTCTTAACTTTTGGCAATTGGTAGTTTTCTTTACCAGTTTGTGCCAACTTATCAATTACAGGACCTCCAGGATATCCAAGACCAAGTAATCGTGCAACTTTATCGAATGCTTCACCAACTGCATCATCCTGAGTTTTTCCAATTACCTCAAATTGATATTCGTCTTGCATTGATACAAGCTCTGTATGACCACCGGAAATAACGAGCGCAAGCAGAGGAAACTTTAAATCACCGACAAGTTTATTTGCATAAATATGTCCGGCAATATGATGAACTGGAATAAGAGGCTTTCCTAGACTCCATGCAAGAGTTTTCGCAGCCATAACACCTACATGTAACGAACCAATCAATCCGGGTCCCTGCGTTACTGCAATCGCATCAACGTCTTCAATTTTTATATTTGCTTTATCCAAAGCGTCTTTAATTACAATATTGATATTTTCAACATGAAGTCTTGAAGCAACTTCAGGAAATACACCTCCATATTGTTTATGGATTTCTATCTGTGTTGACACTGAGTTACTTAAAACCTCAAAACCGTCCTTAATTATTGCACAAGATGTTTCATCACAACTTGATTCTATAGCTAATATTAACATTTATAACACCTTTCTCATCACTACTGCATTTCTATTAATCCCATAATAGTTTTTTCGAATAGAAATTTCTTCAAAATTGTATTTAAGGTAGAATTGGAGTGCTTTCCTATTGTTTTCTTCGACTTCTAAGAAGATATTCTTTATCTCATAATTAATTGCTACTTTACATAAATGATTCATAAGCATGTTTCCATACCCTCGTGATTGAAAATCCTGATGAACTGCTATCTGTAATAAATCACAGGTATCATCAAGAATTCTGAGACTGAAGAATCCACATATGTAATTTTCTACTTCAATAACATACATCAATCCATTTTCAATTGAGAGTTCACTTAAATATTGTTTCTCTGTCCAATGAGAAGTTAGTGTCATCTGGTCAATACTAACAATCTCACTTAGATCATTTTGCGTAGCTTTTCGTATCATTATTTTAAATAATTGGGAACGAGTAAGTCAATATTCGATTCGATTTCCCACGATTTCTCAACATCGATTATATTTTGAATTATTTGTGGTTGTTCTACTGTTTTATGAACTAATTCAAGATCACCAAATAGATCAACATTGATATCAACTAACTCTTCAAGCGTATAGATGCGCTCATCCTTGACGATACCATCTGAAACAAAAGCACCGAAAACACGATCTGATCTCGCATCAATAAATGAGAAACCGTTATTATTTCCTGCTAAAGAAAGTAATGTATTGACTTTGTATATCTCAAGCTTATGGTTTGTAAGAGCAAATGTTTTAGCAAATGTCATACCGATTCTCAATCCAGTATAGCTGCCGGGACCACTAGTTATTACGATTGCATCTATATCCATTGGCACTAATCCAGCCTCTTGAATTGCTTCGTCTACATAACTCAACAAGAATTCTGATTGTTTTTTATCCATAAGTGATTGTTTATTTACTCTCAGTACATCATTCACTTTCAAACCGACAGCAAGAAATTTATGTGATGTATCTATAATTAGTGTATTCATTAGTTAAGCTCCTCAATTGTAATCGTTCTCTCATTTTCGTCTTCATAATCCAGGGTTATTAAATAATCGATTTTGAAATCTAAATCATCTAGGTACTTACCCCATTCAAGTACGACCACATTACGATCATCTAATAAGTCAAAAAGACCGATTGCGTCGGATGATACACCCTCTAATCGATATGCATCAATATGCTTTAAGTTAAGTCTTCCATCATATTCCTTTAAGATTGTAAATGTCGGACTACTAATCGTTTCGTCAATTTCTAATCCCTTAGCAAGACCTTTAGTAAATGCTGTTTTCCCAACTCCCAAATCACCCGCTAGGGAAATGAGGCACCCTTTCTTTAGACTTTGTCCAAGTTGCTCTCCAAGTTTCATTGTCTCAGTTACTGAGTATGTTTTTATTTGTTTTTTCATTTTTATCACCATCCGAATAATTATATCACACTTCTCACACAAAAATTAAAAAAGACACTCTAAATAGAGTGTCAAATTACCTGGCGATGAACTATCTTCACTAGCGCGTGGCTAGATATTGTCGCCGCTAAAGTGCTTAACTTCTGTGTTCGAGATGGGAACAGGTGTGACCACTTCGCTAAAATCACCAGATCATAGTGCATTAGAGAGATGAACTCTCAAAACTGAATAACAGAAATTTGATCTTTTTCGAATCGTTGTATCTTTTGTGATTAAAACCTCGACCTATTAGTATCAGTCAGCTCCACATATCACTATGCTTCCACCTCTGACCTATCAACCTGATCGTCTCTCAGGGGTCTTACTACTTACGTATGGGAAATCTCATCTTGGAGTTGGCTTCGTGCTTAGATGCTTTCAGCGCTTATCCAGTCCATACTTAGCTACCCAGCGATGCCCTTGGCAGAACAACTGGTACACCAGCGGTATGTCCATCCCGGTCCTCTCGTACTAGGGACAGCGCTCCTCAAATTTCCTACGCCCACAACAGATAGGGACCGAACTGTCTCACGACGTTCTGAACCCAGCTCGCGTACCGCTTTAATGGGCGGACAGCCCAACCCTTGGAACCTAATTCAGCTCCAGGATGCGATGAGCCGACATCGAGGTGCCAAACCTCGCCGTCGATGTGAACTCTTGGGCGAGATTAGCCTGTTATCCCCAGGGTAGCTTTTATCCGTTAAGCGACGGCCCTTCCACTCGGAACCGCCGGATCACTAAGCCCGACTTTCGTCCCTGCTCGACTTGTAGGTCTCGCAGTCAAGCACCCTTCTGCCTTTACGCTCGTCGATTGATTTCCAACCAATCTGAGGGTACCTTTGGGCGCCTCCGTTACTCTTTAGGAGGCGACCGCCCCAGTCAAACTGCCCACCTGACACTCTCCCGGTACCGGATCACGGTACGCGGTTAGAACTTCAAACATACAAGAGTGGTATCCCAATGGCGACTCCACATATACTAGCGTACATGCTTCATAGTCTCCCACCTATCCTGTACATGTAGGCTCAAAGTTCAATATCAAGCTACAGTAAAGCTCCATGGGGTCTTTCCGTCTAGTTGCGGGTAACCGGCATCTTTACCGGTACTAAGATTTCACCGAGTCTGCTGCCGAGACAGCGCCCAAATCGTTACACCTTTCGTGCGGGTCGGAACTTACCCGACAAGGAATTTCGCTACCTTAGGACCGTTATAGTTACGGCCGCCGTTCACTGGGGCTTCAGTTCAATGCTTCGAACGAATTCTAACATATTCCCTTAACCTTCCAGCACCGGGCAGGTGTCACCCCCTATACTTCGTCTTGCGACTTTGCAGAGAGCTGTGTTTTAGTTAAACAGTCGCTTGGGCCTCTTCACTGCGGCTCTTACGAGCACCCCTTCTCCCGAAGTTACGGGGTCATTTTGCCGAGTTCCTTGGCAACAGTTCTCTCGCTCACCTTAGGATTCTCTCCTTGCCTACCTGTGTCGGTTTTGGTACGGGCCAATACATAATTAACGCTAGAAACTTTTCTTGAGAGCTGGCATCAGTTACTTCGCTACTTCCTCACGGGTTCACTCCTCGTAACGCCTTTGCTTTGCATGGCGGATTTGCCTACCATACAGCTCCTTCGCTTAAACCAGCACTTCCAGTCGCTGGCATAACCTAGCCTTCTCTGTCATTCCTTCACTTATGTATCGGGTACAGGAATATCAACCTGTTGTCCATCGACTACGCTTTTCAGCCTCATCTTAGGTCCCGACTTACCCAGGGAGGACGAGCCTTCCCCTGGAAACCTTAGGCAATCGGTGTGTCAGATTCTCACTGACATCTCGCTACTCACACCGGCATTCTCACTTCTATACACTCCACTGCTCCTTACGGTACAGCTTCAACGCAGTATAGAACGCTCCCCTACCATTTATTGAAACAATAAATCCATAGTTTCGGTATCATACTTAGCCCCGGTACATTTTCGGCGCAGGGTCACTCGACTAGTGAGCTGTTACGCACTCTTTAAAGGATGGCTGCTTCTGAGCCAACCTCCTAGTTGTCTGTGCATCCCCACATCCTTTTCCACTTAGCATGAATTTTGGGACCTTAACTGATGGTCTGGGCTGTTTCCCTTTCGACTACGGACCTTATCACCCATAGTCTGACTGCCAACTACTATCCACTGGCATTCGGAGTTTGATTATATTCAGTACCCCGAGATGGGGCCATCATACATTCAGTGCTCTACCTCCAGTGGCCTTACATTGACGCTAGCCCTAAAGCTATTTCGGGGAGAACCAGCTATATCTGAGTTCGATTGGAATTTCTCCGCTAGCCACAACTCATCCGCCAGCTTTTCAACGATGGTCGGTTCGGTCCTCCATTTGGTTTCACCCAAACTTCAACCTGGTCATGGCTAGATCACTCAGTTTCGGGTCTACCACAATGTACTATATCGCCCTATTAAGACTCGCTTTCGCTTCGGCTCCGTCTCTTCAACTTAACCTCGCACATTATGAGTAACTCGCCGGTTCATTCTACAAAAGGCACGCCATCACCCATTAACGGGCTCTGACTTCTTGTAAGCATACGGTTTCAGGATCTATTTCACTCCGCTTCCGCGGTTCTTTTCACCTTTCCCTCACGGTACTGGTTCACTATCGGTCACTAAGGAGTATTTAGCCTTACCGGGTGGTCCCGGTTGATTCCGACAAGGTTTCTCGTGCCTCGCCGTACTCAGGATACCACTAGAGTATCTTACGCTTTCGTCTACAGGGTTTGCACCTTCTTTGACTGGCCTTTCAATGCCATTCGACTAGCTTCGATATCCCACGTTGTGGTCCTACTACCCCATCACGAAGATGGTTTGGGCTCTTCCCGTTTCGCTCGCCACTACTCAGGGAATCACTTTTGTTTTCTTTTCCTCTTGCTACTAAGATGTTTCAGTTCGCAAGGTTGCCTCATCATAAACTATGTATTCATTTATGTGTAATACTGCATAACCAGTATTGGGTTTCCCCATTCGGATACCCCCGGATCGTTGTGTACGTACCACTCCCCGAGGCATTTCGCTGTTAGTCGCGTCCTTCATCAGCTCTTAGTGCCTAGGCATCCACCGTACGCCCTTACATATTTAATCACATGTAATTTCGCGCCCTAATTCTTAAAATCAGGTTTTTTTTAACGCTTATCGCTTGATAAGCTGTGTGTTTGCTTTGATTGCTTACTTAATTGCTTAAGTTACTGTTTTTGTTTAACTTGATGTAAATCTAGTTTTATACAACTATTCGAAAAGATCATGTTGATAACATTTATTTCTTTGTCTATCTCTTTTTCTTTTCTGTTATTCAGTTTTCAAAGATCATTTTTCTTGAGATTCCAACGGACTCTCAAAACTAAACAGGAAACTTTAGGTGTCAACTTCACGTCTTTCTAATTACTCCTTAGAAAGGAGGTGATCCATCCCCACCTTCCGGTAGGGATACCTTGTTACGACTTAACCCCAATCATCGATCCTACCTTCGACGGCTCCCTCCTAGTAAACTAGGTTAGGCCACCGGCTTCGGGTATTACCAACTCTCATGGTTTGACGGGCGGTGTGTACAAGGCCCGAGAACGTATTCACCGCGGCATTCTGATCCGCGATTACTAGCGATTCCGACTTCATGGAGTCGAGTTGCAGACTCCAATCCGAACTGAGACGTACTTTCTGAGATTCGCTCCGCATCGCTGCTTCGCTGCCCTCTGTATACGCCATTGTAGTACGTGTGTAGCCCAGATCATAAGG
This sequence comes from Erysipelothrix amsterdamensis, assembly GCF_940143175.1. NCBI lineage: Bacteria > Bacillati > Bacillota > Erysipelotrichia > Erysipelotrichales > Erysipelotrichaceae > Erysipelothrix > Erysipelothrix amsterdamensis. Next base: position 1,215,787 of record NZ_OW659496.1, read on the forward strand.
GGCATGATGATTTGACGTCATCCCCACCTTCCTCCGGTTTATCACCGGCAGTCTCTTTAGAGTCCCCAACTTAATGCTGGTAACTAAAGACAAGGGTTGCGCTCGTTGCGGGACTTAACCCAACATCTCACGACACGAGCTGACGACAACCATGCACCACCTGTATCCGCCATAACTATTACACATCTCTGTGCTTTTGCGCGGTATGTCAAGACCTGGTAAGGTTCTTCGCGTTGCTTCGAATTAAACCACATACTCCACCGCTTGTGCGGGCCCCCGTCAATTCCTTTGAGTTTTACGCTTGCGCGCATACTCCCCAGGCGGGATACTTATTGCGTTAACTACAGCACTGAATTTCTCCAACACTTAGTATCCATCGTTTACGGCGTGGACTACTAGGGTATCTAATCCTATTTGCTCCCCACGCTTTCGAGCCTCAGCGTCAGTTACAGGCCAGTTAGCCGCCTTCGCCACTGGTGTTCCTCCATATATCTACGCATTTTACCGCTACACATGGAATTCCACTAACCTCTCCTGCACTCTAGTCTACCAGTTTCTATGGCATCACGGGGTTAAGCCCCGAACTTTAACCATAAACTTGATAAACCGCCTGCGCTCCCTTTACGCCCAATAATTCCGGATAACGCTTGCCACCTACGTATTACCGCGGCTGCTGGCACGTAGTTAGCCGTGGCTTTCTGGTAAGGTACCGTCATATAGAAAGCATTCCCTCTTCCTATCGTTCTTCCCTTACAACAGAGCTTTACAACCCGAAGGCCGTCTTCACTCACGCGGCGTTGCTCGGTCAGGGTTTCCCCCATTGCCGAAAATTCCCTACTGCTGCCTCCCGTAGGAGTCTGGGCCGTGTCTCAGTCCCAGTGTGGCCGGTCACCCTCTCAGGTCGGCTACGCATCATCGTCTTGGTAAGCCGTTACCTTACCAACTAACTAATGCGCCATAAGCCCATCTCGTTGTGATGTATCCCATCTTTAATTAATCTAAGATGTCTTAGATTAACGTATCCGGTATTAGCAGAAGTTTCCCTCTGTTATCCCAGGCATCGAGGCAGGTTGCTTATGTATTACTCACCCGTTCGCCACTAAGTTCCAAGGAGCAAGCTCCTCTTCACTTCGTTCGACTTGCATGTATTAGGCACGCCGCCAGCGTTCATCCTGAGCCAGGATCAAACTCTCCATTTGATTCTTTCTCTTTTTAACTCTGACGAGTTTTGTTTATTTATTTATCCGTATTTCTTTTTGAAATTGACGTTTCCTGTTTAGTTTTCAAAGACCATTTTCTGCACCCAGTTTCCCTTAGCGCTTGTATATAATACCACCCTCTTTAGCCACCGTCAACACTATTTTCACTTTATTTTGACATTTCTTCTTTTTTTAGATCTTTTCAGTTCATTCGTGATTTTCACGGTTCATATATGCCTATTTAACCTATTTTTTTGTCCTTTTTTTAGCCTATTTGAGGATTGCTTTTTGCTTGTTTTACCCTTTCCGGTCTTACAGATTGTGCTTTTATAAGCTTTATGACGATCATCATCAAAGTCCAGAATCTTTCTAAATCCTGAATTCTTGATATTCTCATCGTGTCTTGTCATTTTATACAGAGATGATTGCTTACAGTAATGATTTAATGACATAAAAAAGACACTCGAAAGTGATGATGCTTTGACAGCATAAAAAAAAGACACTCGAAAGTGATGATGCTTTAACAGCATAAAAAAAAGACACTCTAAATAGAGTGTCAAATTACCTGGCGATGAACTATCTTCACTAGCGCGTGGCTAGATATTGTCGCCGCTAAAGTGCTTAACTTCTGTGTTCGAGATGGGAACAGGTGTGACCACTTCGCTAAAATCACCAGATCATAGTGCATTAGAGAGATGAACTCTCAAAACTGAATAACAGAAATTTGATCTTTTTCGAATCGTTGTATCTTTTGTGATTAAAACCTCGACCTATTAGTATCAGTCAGCTCCACATATCACTATGCTTCCACCTCTGACCTATCAACCTGATCGTCTCTCAGGGGTCTTACTACTTACGTATGGGAAATCTCATCTTGGAGTTGGCTTCGTGCTTAGATGCTTTCAGCGCTTATCCAGTCCATACTTAGCTACCCAGCGATGCCCTTGGCAGAACAACTGGTACACCAGCGGTATGTCCATCCCGGTCCTCTCGTACTAGGGACAGCGCTCCTCAAATTTCCTACGCCCACAACAGATAGGGACCGAACTGTCTCACGACGTTCTGAACCCAGCTCGCGTACCGCTTTAATGGGCGGACAGCCCAACCCTTGGAACCTAATTCAGCTCCAGGATGCGATGAGCCGACATCGAGGTGCCAAACCTCGCCGTCGATGTGAACTCTTGGGCGAGATTAGCCTGTTATCCCCAGGGTAGCTTTTATCCGTTAAGCGACGGCCCTTCCACTCGGAACCGCCGGATCACTAAGCCCGACTTTCGTCCCTGCTCGACTTGTAGGTCTCGCAGTCAAGCACCCTTCTGCCTTTACGCTCGTCGATTGATTTCCAACCAATCTGAGGGTACCTTTGGGCGCCTCCGTTACTCTTTAGGAGGCGACCGCCCCAGTCAAACTGCCCACCTGACACTCTCCCGGTACCGGATCACGGTACGCGGTTAGAACTTCAAACATACAAGAGTGGTATCCCAATGGCGACTCCACATATACTAGCGTACATGCTTCATAGTCTCCCACCTATCCTGTACATGTAGGCTCAAAGTTCAATATCAAGCTACAGTAAAGCTCCATGGGGTCTTTCCGTCTAGTTGCGGGTAACCGGCATCTTTACCGGTACTAAGATTTCACCGAGTCTGCTGCCGAGACAGCGCCCAAATCGTTACACCTTTCGTGCGGGTCGGAACTTACCCGACAAGGAATTTCGCTACCTTAGGACCGTTATAGTTACGGCCGCCGTTCACTGGGGCTTCAGTTCAATGCTTCGAACGAATTCTAACATATTCCCTTAACCTTCCAGCACCGGGCAGGTGTCACCCCCTATACTTCGTCTTGCGACTTTGCAGAGAGCTGTGTTTTAGTTAAACAGTCGCTTGGGCCTCTTCACTGCGGCTCTTACGAGCACCCCTTCTCCCGAAGTTACGGGGTCATTTTGCCGAGTTCCTTGGCAACAGTTCTCTCGCTCACCTTAGGATTCTCTCCTTGCCTACCTGTGTCGGTTTTGGTACGGGCCAATACATAATTAACGCTAGAAACTTTTCTTGAGAGCTGGCATCAGTTACTTCGCTACTTCCTCACGGGTTCACTCCTCGTAACGCCTTTGCTTTGCATGGCGGATTTGCCTACCATACAGCTCCTTCGCTTAAACCAGCACTTCCAGTCGCTGGCATAACCTAGCCTTCTCTGTCATTCCTTCACTTATGTATCGGGTACAGGAATATCAACCTGTTGTCCATCGACTACGCTTTTCAGCCTCATCTTAGGTCCCGACTTACCCAGGGAGGACGAGCCTTCCCCTGGAAACCTTAGGCAATCGGTGTGTCAGATTCTCACTGACATCTCGCTACTCACACCGGCATTCTCACTTCTATACACTCCACTGCTCCTTACGGTACAGCTTCAACGCAGTATAGAACGCTCCCCTACCATTTATTGAAACAATAAATCCATAGTTTCGGTATCATACTTAGCCCCGGTACATTTTCGGCGCAGGGTCACTCGACTAGTGAGCTGTTACGCACTCTTTAAAGGATGGCTGCTTCTGAGCCAACCTCCTAGTTGTCTGTGCATCCCCACATCCTTTTCCACTTAGCATGAATTTTGGGACCTTAACTGATGGTCTGGGCTGTTTCCCTTTCGACTACGGACCTTATCACCCATAGTCTGACTGCCAACTACTATCCACTGGCATTCGGAGTTTGATTATATTCAGTACCCCGAGATGGGGCCATCATACATTCAGTGCTCTACCTCCAGTGGCCTTACATTGACGCTAGCCCTAAAGCTATTTCGGGGAGAACCAGCTATATCTGAGTTCGATTGGAATTTCTCCGCTAGCCACAACTCATCCGCCAGCTTTTCAACGATGGTCGGTTCGGTCCTCCATTTGGTTTCACCCAAACTTCAACCTGGTCATGGCTAGATCACTCAGTTTCGGGTCTACCACAATGTACTATATCGCCCTATTAAGACTCGCTTTCGCTTCGGCTCCGTCTCTTCAACTTAACCTCGCACATTATGAGTAACTCGCCGGTTCATTCTACAAAAGGCACGCCATCACCCATTAACGGGCTCTGACTTCTTGTAAGCATACGGTTTCAGGATCTATTTCACTCCGCTTCCGCGGTTCTTTTCACCTTTCCCTCACGGTACTGGTTCACTATCGGTCACTAAGGAGTATTTAGCCTTACCGGGTGGTCCCGGTTGATTCCGACAAGGTTTCTCGTGCCTCGCCGTACTCAGGATACCACTAGAGTATCTTACGCTTTCGTCTACAGGGTTTGCACCTTCTTTGACTGGCCTTTCAATGCCATTCGACTAGCTTCGATATCCCACGTTGTGGTCCTACTACCCCATCACGAAGATGGTTTGGGCTCTTCCCGTTTCGCTCGCCACTACTCAGGGAATCACTTTTGTTTTCTTTTCCTCTTGCTACTAAGATGTTTCAGTTCGCAAGGTTGCCTCATCATAAACTATGTATTCATTTATGTGTAATACTGCATAACCAGTATTGGGTTTCCCCATTCGGATACCCCCGGATCGTTGTGTACGTACCACTCCCCGAGGCATTTCGCTGTTAGTCGCGTCCTTCATCAGCTCTTAGTGCCTAGGCATCCACCGTACGCCCTTACATATTTAATCACATGTAATTTCGCGCCCTAATTCTTAAAATCAGGTTTTTTTTAACGCTTATCGCTTGATAAGCTGTGTGTTTGCTTTGATTGCTTACTTAATTGCTTAAGTTACTGTTTTTGTTTAACTTGATGTAAATCTAGTTTTATACAACTATTCGAAAAGATCATGTTGATAACATTTATTTCTTTGTCTATCTCTTTTTCTTTTCTGTTATTCAGTTTTCAAAGATCATTTTTCTTGAGATTCCAACGGACTCTCAAAACTAAACAGGAAACTTTAGGTGTCAACTTCACGTCTTTCTAATTACTCCTTAGAAAGGAGGTGATCCATCCCCACCTTCCGGTAGGGATACCTTGTTACGACTTAACCCCAATCATCGATCCTACCTTCGACGGCTCCCTCCTAGTAAACTAGGTTAGGCCACCGGCTTCGGGTATTACCAACTCTCATGGTTTGACGGGCGGTGTGTACAAGGCCCGAGAACGTATTCACCGCGGCATTCTGATCCGCGATTACTAGCGATTCCGACTTCATGGAGTCGAGTTGCAGACTCCAATCCGAACTGAGACGTACTTTCTGAGATTCGCTCCGCATCGCTGCTTCGCTGCCCTCTGTATACGCCATTGTAGTACGTGTGTAGCCCAGATCATAAGGGGCATGATGATTTGACGTCATCCCCACCTTCCTCCGGTTTATCACCGGCAGTCTCTTTAGAGTCCCCAACTTAATGCTGGTAACTAAAGACAAGGGTTGCGCTCGTTGCGGGACTTAACCCAACATCTCACGACACGAGCTGACGACAACCATGCACCACCTGTATCCGCCATAACTATTACACATCTCTGTGCTTTTGCGCGGTATGTCAAGACCTGGTAAGGTTCTTCGCGTTGCTTCGAATTAAACCACATACTCCACCGCTTGTGCGGGCCCCCGTCAATTCCTTTGAGTTTTACGCTTGCGCGCATACTCCCCAGGCGGGATACTTATTGCGTTAACTACAGCACTGAATTTCTCCAACACTTAGTATCCATCGTTTACGGCGTGGACTACTAGGGTATCTAATCCTATTTGCTCCCCACGCTTTCGAGCCTCAGCGTCAGTTACAGGCCAGTTAGCCGCCTTCGCCACTGGTGTTCCTCCATATATCTACGCATTTTACCGCTACACATGGAATTCCACTAACCTCTCCTGCACTCTAGTCTACCAGTTTCTATGGCATCACGGGGTTAAGCCCCGAACTTTAACCATAAACTTGATAAACCGCCTGCGCTCCCTTTACGCCCAATAATTCCGGATAACGCTTGCCACCTACGTATTACCGCGGCTGCTGGCACGTAGTTAGCCGTGGCTTTCTGGTAAGGTACCGTCATATAGAAAGCATTCCCTCTTCCTATCGTTCTTCCCTTACAACAGAGCTTTACAACCCGAAGGCCGTCTTCACTCACGCGGCGTTGCTCGGTCAGGGTTTCCCCCATTGCCGAAAATTCCCTACTGCTGCCTCCCGTAGGAGTCTGGGCCGTGTCTCAGTCCCAGTGTGGCCGGTCACCCTCTCAGGTCGGCTACGCATCATCGTCTTGGTAAGCCGTTACCTTACCAACTAACTAATGCGCCATAAGCCCATCTCGTTGTGATGTATCCCATCTTTAATTAATCTAAGATGTCTTAGATTAACGTATCCGGTATTAGCAGAAGTTTCCCTCTGTTATCCCAGGCATCGAGGCAGGTTGCTTATGTATTACTCACCCGTTCGCCACTAAGTTCCAAGGAGCAAGCTCCTCTTCACTTCGTTCGACTTGCATGTATTAGGCACGCCGCCAGCGTTCATCCTGAGCCAGGATCAAACTCTCCATTTGATTCTTTCTCTTTTTAACTCTGACGAGTTTTGTTTATTTATTTATCCGTATTTCTTTTTGAAATTGACGTTTCCTGTTTAGTTTTCAAAGACCATTTTCTGCACCCGGTTTCCCTTAGCGCTTGTATATAATACCACCCTCTTTAGCCACCGTCAACACTATTTTCACTTTATTTTGACATTTCTTCTTTTTTTAGATCTTTTCAGTTCATTCGTGATTTTCACGGTTCATATATGCCTATTTAACCTATTTTTTTGTCCTTTTTTTAGCCTATTTGAGGATTGCTTTTTGCTTGTTTTACCCTTTCCGGTCTTACAGATTGTGCTTTTATAAGCTTTATGACGATCATCATCAAGGTCCAGAATCTTTCTAAATCCTGAATTCTTGATATTCTCATCGTGTCTTGTCATTTTATTCAGAGATGATTGCTTACAGTAATGATTTAATGACATAAAAAAGACACTCGAAAGTGATGATGCTTTGACAGCATAAAAAAAAAGACACTCTAAATAGAGTGTCAAATTACCTGGTGATGAACTATCTTCACTAGCGCGTGGCTAGATATTGTCGCCGCTAAAGTGCTTAACTTCTGTGTTCGAGATGGGAACAGGTGTGACCACTTCGCTAAAATCACCAGATCATAGTGCATTAGAGAGATGAACTCTCAAAACTGAATAACAGAAATTTGATCTTTTTCGAATCGTTGTATCTTTTGTGATTAAAACCTCGACCTATTAGTATCAGTCAGCTCCACATATCACTATGCTTCCACCTCTGACCTATCAACCTGATCGTCTCTCAGGGGTCTTACTACTTACGTATGGGAAATCTCATCTTGGAGTTGGCTTCGTGCTTAGATGCTTTCAGCGCTTATCCAGTCCATACTTAGCTACCCAGCGATGCCCTTGGCAGAACAACTGGTACACCAGCGGTATGTCCATCCCGGTCCTCTCGTACTAGGGACAGCGCTCCTCAAATTTCCTACGCCCACAACAGATAGGGACCGAACTGTCTCACGACGTTCTGAACCCAGCTCGCGTACCGCTTTAATGGGCGGACAGCCCAACCCTTGGAACCTAATTCAGCTCCAGGATGCGATGAGCCGACATCGAGGTGCCAAACCTCGCCGTCGATGTGAACTCTTGGGCGAGATTAGCCTGTTATCCCCAGGGTAGCTTTTATCCGTTAAGCGACGGCCCTTCCACTCGGAACCGCCGGATCACTAAGCCCGACTTTCGTCCCTGCTCGACTTGTAGGTCTCGCAGTCAAGCACCCTTCTGCCTTTACGCTCGTCGATTGATTTCCAACCAATCTGAGGGTACCTTTGGGCGCCTCCGTTACTCTTTAGGAGGCGACCGCCCCAGTCAAACTGCCCACCTGACACTCTCCCGGTACCGGATCACGGTACGCGGTTAGAACTTCAAACATACAAGAGTGGTATCCCAATGGCGACTCCACATATACTAGCGTACATGCTTCATAGTCTCCCACCTATCCTGTACATGTAGGCTCAAAGTTCAATATCAAGCTACAGTAAAGCTCCATGGGGTCTTTCCGTCTAGTTGCGGGTAACCGGCATCTTTACCGGTACTAAGATTTCACCGAGTCTGCTGCCGAGACAGCGCCCAAATCGTTACACCTTTCGTGCGGGTCGGAACTTACCCGACAAGGAATTTCGCTACCTTAGGACCGTTATAGTTACGGCCGCCGTTCACTGGGGCTTCAGTTCAATGCTTCGAACGAATTCTAACATATTCCCTTAACCTTCCAGCACCGGGCAGGTGTCACCCCCTATACTTCGTCTTGCGACTTTGCAGAGAGCTGTGTTTTAGTTAAACAGTCGCTTGGGCCTCTTCACTGCGGCTCTTACGAGCACCCCTTCTCCCGAAGTTACGGGGTCATTTTGCCGAGTTCCTTGGCAACAGTTCTCTCGCTCACCTTAGGATTCTCTCCTTGCCTACCTGTGTCGGTTTTGGTACGGGCCAATACATAATTAACGCTAGAAACTTTTCTTGAGAGCTGGCATCAGTTACTTCGCTACTTCCTCACGGGTTCACTCCTCGTAACGCCTTTGCTTTGCATGGCGGATTTGCCTACCATACAGCTCCTTCGCTTAAACCAGCACTTCCAGTCGCTGGCATAACCTAGCCTTCTCTGTCATTCCTTCACTTATGTATCGGGTACAGGAATATCAACCTGTTGTCCATCGACTACGCTTTTCAGCCTCATCTTAGGTCCCGACTTACCCAGGGAGGACGAGCCTTCCCCTGGAAACCTTAGGCAATCGGTGTGTCAGATTCTCACTGACATCTCGCTACTCACACCGGCATTCTCACTTCTATACACTCCACTGCTCCTTACGGTACAGCTTCAACGCAGTATAGAACGCTCCCCTACCATTTATTGAAACAATAAATCCATAGTTTCGGTATCATACTTAGCCCCGGTACATTTTCGGCGCAGGGTCACTCGACTAGTGAGCTGTTACGCACTCTTTAAAGGATGGCTGCTTCTGAGCCAACCTCCTAGTTGTCTGTGCATCCCCACATCCTTTTCCACTTAGCATGAATTTTGGGACCTTAACTGATGGTCTGGGCTGTTTCCCTTTCGACTACGGACCTTATCACCCATAGTCTGACTGCCAACTACTATCCACTGGCATTCGGAGTTTGATTATATTCAGTACCCCGAGATGGGGCCATCATACATTCAGTGCTCTACCTCCAGTGGCCTTACATTGACGCTAGCCCTAAAGCTATTTCGGGGAGAACCAGCTATATCTGAGTTCGATTGGAATTTCTCCGCTAGCCACAACTCATCCGCCAGCTTTTCAACGATGGTCGGTTCGGTCCTCCATTTGGTTTCACCCAAACTTCAACCTGGTCATGGCTAGATCACTCAGTTTCGGGTCTACCACAATGTACTATATCGCCCTATTAAGACTCGCTTTCGCTTCGGCTCCGTCTCTTCAACTTAACCTCGCACATTATGAGTAACTCGCCGGTTCATTCTACAAAAGGCACGCCATCACCCATTAACGGGCTCTGACTTCTTGTAAGCATACGGTTTCAGGATCTATTTCACTCCGCTTCCGCGGTTCTTTTCACCTTTCCCTCACGGTACTGGTTCACTATCGGTCACTAAGGAGTATTTAGCCTTACCGGGTGGTCCCGGTTGATTCCGACAAGGTTTCTCGTGCCTCGCCGTACTCAGGATACCACTAGAGTATCTTACGCTTTCGTCTACAGGGTTTGCACCTTCTTTGACTGGCCTTTCAATGCCATTCGACTAGCTTCGATATCCCACGTTGTGGTCCTACTACCCCATCACGAAGATGGTTTGGGCTCTTCCCGTTTCGCTCGCCACTACTCAGGGAATCACTTTTGTTTTCTTTTCCTCTTGCTACTAAGATGTTTCAGTTCGCAAGGTTGCCTCATCATAAACTATGTATTCATTTATGTGTAATACTGCATAACCAGTATTGGGTTTCCCCATTCGGATACCCCCGGATCGTTGTGTACGTACCACTCCCCGAGGCATTTCGCTGTTAGTCGCGTCCTTCATCAGCTCTTAGTGCCTAGGCATCCACCGTACGCCCTTACATATTTAATCACATGTAATTTCGCGCCCTAATTCTTAAAATCAGGTTTTTTTTAACGCTTATCGCTTGATAAGCTGTGTGTTTGCTTTGATTGCTTACTTAATTGCTTAAGTTACTGTTTTTGTTTAACTTGATGTAAATCTAGTTTTATACAACTATTCGAAAAGATCATGTTGATAACATTTATTTCTTTGTCTATCTCTTTTTCTTTTCTGTTATTCAGTTTTCAAAGATCATTTTTCTTGAGATTCCAACGGACTCTCAAAACTAAACAGGAAACTTTAGGTGTCAACTTCACGTCTTTCTAATTACTCCTTAGAAAGGAGGTGATCCATCCCCACCTTCCGGTAGGGATACCTTGTTACGACTTAACCCCAATCATCGATCCTACCTTCGACGGCTCCCTCCTAGTAAACTAGGTTAGGCCACCGGCTTCGGGTATTACCAACTCTCATGGTTTGACGGGCGGTGTGTACAAGGCCCGAGAACGTATTCACCGCGGCATTCTGATCCGCGATTACTAGCGATTCCGACTTCATGGAGTCGAGTTGCAGACTCCAATCCGAACTGAGACGTACTTTCTGAGATTCGCTCCGCATCGCTGCTTCGCTGCCCTCTGTATACGCCATTGTAGTACGTGTGTAGCCCAGATCATAAGGGGCATGATGATTTGACGTCATCCCCACCTTCCTCCGGTTTATCACCGGCAGTCTCTTTAGAGTCCCCAACTTAATGCTGGTAACTAAAGACAAGGGTTGCGCTCGTTGCGGGACTTAACCCAACATCTCACGACACGAGCTGACGACAACCATGCACCACCTGTATCCGCCATAACTATTACACATCTCTGTGCTTTTGCGCGGTATGTCAAGACCTGGTAAGGTTCTTCGCGTTGCTTCGAATTAAACCACATACTCCACCGCTTGTGCGGGCCCCCGTCAATTCCTTTGAGTTTTACGCTTGCGCGCATACTCCCCAGGCGGGATACTTATTGCGTTAACTACAGCACTGAATTTCTCCAACACTTAGTATCCATCGTTTACGGCGTGGACTACTAGGGTATCTAATCCTATTTGCTCCCCACGCTTTCGAGCCTCAGCGTCAGTTACAGGCCAGTTAGCCGCCTTCGCCACTGGTGTTCCTCCATATATCTACGCATTTTACCGCTACACATGGAATTCCACTAACCTCTCCTGCACTCTAGTCTACCAGTTTCTATGGCATCACGGGGTTAAGCCCCGAACTTTAACCATAAACTTGATAAACCGCCTGCGCTCCCTTTACGCCCAATAATTCCGGATAACGCTTGCCACCTACGTATTACCGCGGCTGCTGGCACGTAGTTAGCCGTGGCTTTCTGGTAAGGTACCGTCATATAGAAAGCATTCCCTCTTCCTATCGTTCTTCCCTTACAACAGAGCTTTACAACCCGAAGGCCGTCTTCACTCACGCGGCGTTGCTCGGTCAGGGTTTCCCCCATTGCCGAAAATTCCCTACTGCTGCCTCCCGTAGGAGTCTGGGCCGTGTCTCAGTCCCAGTGTGGCCGGTCACCCTCTCAGGTCGGCTACGCATCATCGTCTTGGTAAGCCGTTACCTTACCAACTAACTAATGCGCCATAAGCCCATCTCGTTGTGATGTATCCCATCTTTAATTAATCTAAGATGTCTTAGATTAACGTATCCGGTATTAGCAGAAGTTTCCCTCTGTTATCCCAGGCATCGAGGCAGGTTGCTTATGTATTACTCACCCGTTCGCCACTAAGTTCCAAGGAGCAAGCTCCTCTTCACTTCGTTCGACTTGCATGTATTAGGCACGCCGCCAGCGTTCATCCTGAGCCAGGATCAAACTCTCCATTTGATTCTTTCTCTTTTTAACTCTGACGAGTTTTGTTTATTTATTTATCCGTATTTCTTTTTGAAATTGACGTTTCCTGTTTAGTTTTCAAAGACCATTTTCTGCACCCGGTTTCCCTTAGCGCTTGTATATAATATCCCACATCCTGTGTTTTGTCAAATGATTTCGGGCTTTTTATTTAAATTCTTTTACCGTTAAATATTTATCGAAATATCTATATATCTCTTCTTCATTAAATGGGTAACTTTTACTCTTAACTTGTTCAACCAACCGATCCTTCTCTTCGACAACTATATCGATAATTTCTTTCGAATAATTCATCAAAACTTGATGCTCATCAAATTCATCTTCATCAAGAACTATATACTTCCCGTCTGGAAATACTTTAACATCAAGATCATAATCTATGTTCTTAAGACCTTCTTCATCGAATACACTTGGTGAAGCGAGATTGCAGTAATAATAAACTCCCTTATTACGTATCATTGAAATAACATTGTACCAACGATTTAAGTAGTAAAAACAAATTGCTGGTTCGCGTGTGAACCATCTTCTACCATCTGATTCAACAACCCAAGTTTTATACGTTATTAAAACAATTTTTTCGTCATCGACATCAAGAACTGTGCCACTAGACCAGGTCCGATGAAGCGAACCATCATGTTTATAACTTTGTATATAAATAACTTCTCCAACTTTTGGTAACATAACAACACTTCCCATCCTTTAACATTATACACAATAAATGTCTAATTTCTATGCTTAATTCCAGTTCTATGTATTAATAAAGCATTCAATTTAGGCATGAGTGCTAAAATAAGAGAAAAAGATATTATTGTTGTGGGAATCATGAATGTAGCGTTATATGAAACAACGCCAGAAAACACATTACCACGATAGAACTCTGCATAAAACATTAACCCCGAAATTGTATGTAGCACAAACCTTGATAAATTTGAAACAACAACGCCTACTGGTAAAGATAAATCATAAACTTTGAAATCAGGAACTAATCCTGCGACCGAATAAATCGAATATGCAAAAATGTAATCCAAAAAAAATTGAAACCAGTGAATCACAATCGGAGTATTAATAATGCACTTAACAAGAAAAGATAACACCGCAACACACAGTGATTTTCCAAATCCCAAATGATAGCTAGCAATAATTAACACTATAATACTCAAGGATACGGAACCACCTTGCGGTAATCTCAAAATGTCAAAAGTATTTGTAATACATTCTAAAGCTCCAAAAAGTGCCACATACACTGAAAGCGTCGCTAAATCTTTAGTTTTCATTTAATCACCTCAAAACGTTTAAGACTGAAATAAACAACTTAGCTCTTTAATTATATCTATTGTATAAAAAATAAAAAGAGGTTAAAGCACCTCTTTTCCTAAATTCAAATCTCAACCGCACCACCCAAGGTGCGGTTGTTTTTGTATAATAAAAGGAGCCCACCCGACTAAAAGGAGCTCCCATATGAAGTATAAACAATTAGATAAAAAAATGAAAGACCAAATTGATATTCTATTAAGCATCGGCTACTCTATGCGCAAGGCAGCACGTAAACTCAATATATCTCATTCTACGATTTCTAGATATAAAAATAATGTCTATAAGAAACGAACGATTGATATTCGAGAAAAATATTCCCACCTAATCGAATATCTGCATTCTCACTATGATCCTAAAGTTCATTCGGTAGAAGTATGCTTGAGTAACTATAAACGATATCATCCATATAAACCGTGTGTTTCATCGCAGCAAGTCTATAACTGGATTAATCAAGGTAAACTTGATATAAAACCAAATAGAATGTGCTATAAACGTCGAAAACGTAAAAAGAGAATTAGTGGAATGATGAATCACTTGAGATGGAACTTGGAAGAGAAAACAGTACTTCCAATTAGCCTTAGACCTAAATACATTGAGAAACGTAACGAGATTGGCCATCTCGAAATCGACTCTATAATCGGTAAGAAACATGAATCTGCAGCGATTATATCCATTGTAGACCGCTGCTCAAGAATGACCTGGCTTATTAAAGCAGAATATCGATATGACTATTACACATCAAACTTAATTCGAAAATTTATTGAAGAGAATAATATAACCACGAAATCGATAACAGTAGATAATGGACTTGAATTTAAAACATTAGGAATTACAGCCAAGCGGTTGGGTGTGAAACTATATAAGTGTGATCCATACTGTTCTTTTCAACGTGGAACCAATGAACGAGCGAATGCAATAGTAAGAAGGTTTATACCAAAAGGTAAATCAATGTATGATATAGCGCAACAATATCTTGATGATATTTGCTTCAAAATTAACTCAATGCCGCGAAAAATATTTGACTTCAAAACGGCCTATGAGATAGACTTTAATAAAAGTAAAAGTGGTGCGGTTGAGATTTGATAAAAGAAAAGAGGTTAAAGCACCTCTTTTAAATAGTCAATAAAATCACGATACTTCACTCCATATATATGTTGCCCATCTAATTGCTCATAAAGAAGTAGTTTCGAATTAAACACTAAGTCATGAATTCGAGCATAATTTGGCACAATATCTAAATATGTCATAACTGATTTATCTTTTAAACAGGCCGTCTTTCTTATCACATGATGATCAAGCGTCGCATAAGCAAACTTCGCTTCAAACAATTCCAATACATCACCCACTAAGATAAGCGTAGCATTCAAATCGTAAAAATCTGTAAATACGGAATGCGATCCATAGGGAAAATCCATTTCCGTAGGTCTACCAAAGTATCTACTAAATTTACCCGCTGTCGCAATCATTAAACTTGGGTGTGTAACATAAATGCATTCTTGTTGAAGTGTCATAAGCTGCATCATTTTCCCACTGGATAACACAAGACGTTCTTGATTTGAAATATACGGAACCATATCTTTGACAAGCACATCAGAATTAAACTCACAATCTCCAAAAACGCAAACGGTTCCCTCTTTCATGTGACTTTGAATCCCATCCAGAATAATTTTAGAATAAAACGGATCGAATCCATCACTCTCATGCACAAGCACCAAACCATCTTTTTCCACTTCTAATCGTTTTAAGAGTTTTTCCACTGTTAGAGCCACGTCTTTTGAAGAATACATAGATAACACCTCCGCTTCTATATTCACTAAATAAATTGTTATATATTAATGTTTTTTTCTTGATGTTGACTATGAGCGAGTTTGCTTGCTGCAGAAGCTGCAATTGCTCCCACAATATCGTCAAGAAATGTATTGCAAGTTCCATTGTTATGGTCATTCAAAGTTCCGATTATGCCTGGCTTGACTTTATCAATGTATCCATAATTTGTGAGCGCAATTGAGCCATAAAGGTTACAAATTCCGTAGGCGAGAACTTCATCAATTCCATAAAGTCCTTCATCGCGATGAATAATGTCTTCGATATAATGACCACCAAAATCTTTATTTTCAACAGAAATGTCAATGTTAATTCCGGTAATTAACGCATGTTGAACTTCACGCTTATTCAAAACACTGTTAACAATCGGTTCTATATCAATAGAATCGATATCTTCAACATAGTCTTTTTGAAGAAAAACAACACACTCGATAATATCAGATATTTCAACGCCACGACACTTTAACAATTCCACACATTTATCATACATAATGAACCCTCCCATATATAGATTTATTATACATGACTTTTATCATAAAAAAACAGAAATGGATGGTTGGTTTGTTATTTATTTCATTTTACGACTGCTTGCGTTACAATATAAGGAATAATTAGGAGGTCAATATATGACATACGAAGAATTACTCGATAAATTAAATAGCTTGAATCTTGCAATTACAACAATGAGTTTTGACGCACTCACAATTGCACCGAGAAATGGCGCAGCTTTCCGTAATAAAGCACTATCTATTCTCTCAGGTGAATATTTTGCACTACTGACTGACCCGAAAACCTATCAAATATTGGAAGAGAGTCAAAATAACGAAAACCCCATTATTGCGGAGAGTGCTAAAACACAACTTCGTCAACTTAATAAAATCAAGAATATACCATCCGAAGAATACATTGCATTCGATAAACTAAAATATGACTCACAACAATCTTGGGAAGATGCGCGTGAAAAAGGTGATTACGATATTTTCAAAAAAGATCTTGACGCCTTAATTTTAGGTCAAAAAAGCGCGATCAACCGCCGAAATTCAACTTTAAGTATTTATGAATCATGTCTCGATGATTACGAGGAAGGCTTACGTGAATCTCATGTTGAAGGATTCTTCAGCACAATCGAACAAAAACTTGTACCATTTATTGATAAGGTGATTGAAGCACAAGGACCTAAACCAGCGTTTCTAAGCGCAGCGGTATCAATTCACGAACAAGATTTAATTTCAGATTTAATTAAGGACCATATGGGCTATGATTCATCATTTGGATACATGGGACATGCAGCACATCCATTCAGTAGCACGTTCTCAATTAATGACTCCCGCATCACAACACATTATTACGAAAACGACTTCACATCAAATATTTTTTCAATCATTCACGAAATTGGTCACTCAATGTACAACCACCAAGTCAATATTGACTTCGAAGGTTATCCTATTGCCGATAGTATGAGCATGAGTCTACATGAGTCACAATCACGATTAATGGAAAATATGATTGGTAGAAGTAAATCATTTTGGACACCTCTATATCCAAAACTTCAAGAAATTATTCCTCATGTTTTAGAGGATGTTAATCTTGATGCATTTATCAAGGGTATCAATTACGTAGAAAAAGGCTATATTCGTGTTGAAGCTGACGAACTTACATATCCACTTCATATTATGGTTCGATATAATACCGAGAAAGAAATTTTCAATAACAATCACTGCGCAGAAGGTCTTGATCAATTCTTTGCAAATCAGATGACACAATTACTTGGTATCACACCGAAAAATCCAAGTGATGGAATCCTTCAAGACGTGCACTGGAGCGATGCATCCTTTGGATATTTCCCAACATATGCATTGGGTACAGCCTATGCTGCTCAGTTCATGAAAAAAATGGAAGAAGATATCAATGTTGAAGAAGCACTCTTAAATGGTCAAATGGATATTGTTTTTAATTGGTTACGTGACAACATCCATCAATTCGGTGGGATGTATGATACACAAACCATGATTGAAAGAGTTACCAACGAGCCATTCAATCCAAACTACTACATTGATTATCTCATTGAAAAGTATTCGTCACTTCTAGGCATTTAGTTAGACCCAGTCCTCCATCTTTGTTACAATTTAGTTATAAATAGAGGAGGACTTACGATGACTTATAAATTACCTGAACTTTCATATGACTTTAATGCATTAGAACCACAAATTGATGCGAAAACAATGGAAATTCATTACACAAAGCATCATCAAACATATATTACAAATTTAAATACAGCGATTGAAAAACACCCGGAATTAGAACAAGAATCACTTACAAACCTTATTGAGAACTTAAAGAATGTCCCAGAAGACATCCGCACAGCAGTTCAAAATAATGGTGGCGGTCATCTAAACCATACGATGTTTTGGGAATTTTTATCTCCAAACAAGGGTCAACAACCTGGTGAAGCCTTAATGACTGCAATCAATCATGATTTCGGTTCATTCGACGCATTTAAAGAAGCATTCTCTAATGCAGCAAAAACACGTTTTGGGAGTGGATGGGCTTGGTTAGTGATGGATTCAAACAAATCACTTAAAGTTGTATCTACCGCAAATCAAGATAATCCACTTTCAGATGGATTAACACCAATTTTAGGTCTTGATGTTTGGGAACACGCATATTACCTTAACTATCAAAACCGTCGTCCTGATTACATTAATAGTTTTTTTGAAATTATTAATTGGGCAAAAGTTGATCAATTGTATACAGAAAACAAATAAACTTATCAAAAAGCACCTCACTCATTATTGGAACTGACCTAGTTCCTTGGGACTAAAGAAAAAACCAAGTTAGGATGAAGTTAACCGATAATTTACGGGAGATTGATATCCTAGCTTTTCTTGTATTCGATTTTCATTGTAATATTTTAAATAGTTTATCACAGTTTGTGATACAATTTCAGTAGAACCCTTTAGGTCTGGGTTTAATTCGAATGTTTCACACTTTAGCGAGGCATGAAACGATTCGATAGGAGCATTATCAGCGGGTGTACCCTTACGGGACATACTCATGGTAATGCTTTTATTTTTTACTTTGAGTTGATACTCTTTTGATGTATAGACACTCCCTTGATCAGAATGAAGAATACATGGCTGAACGATATCCGGAAGTTGATTTAATGTATCAACCACACATTCTAGGTTTTGTCTGTCACTCAATGTAGACGCAATAATCTCACCATTATATAAATCCATGATCGTAGATAAATAGAGCATCTTATGGCCATAAGGGATGTAAGTGATATCTGTCACCAATTTCTCTAGAGGACGTAGTGATTTAAAGTCGCGATTAATGATATTGGGCATAATGATCTTCGGATTTTTGTTTTTTCTATACCGTTTGACCTTAACACGGCATTGACATTGGTGTTTCTGCATTATCTTTTGAACAGTGTTCTTATTGATAATTCTTTCTTTTCGAATTAATGCAGTTATTTTTCGATATCCATAACGAAATTTATTTTCTTTACAAAGTTCAATTACTAATGCTTCATTGACAGAATAATTATTAGACTCAAGTTGCTCTTTTTTAGTCCAACGGTAATACGTTGACTTAGGTACCCCAAAAAGATTCAAGATATCTTTAATAGATACAGTGTTGCGATACTCTTCAACGAGCTTGATGATTATTTCAGGAACCACATCCTTTCTCTTTCCAAATACTTTTTTAATAGTTCAATTTGTTGCTCCAAAGATTTAATTCTAAGTCTTTGTGTTTCTTCGACCGTGTCTCCTTCAGGCCCTTTTCCAAAAGTATATTGCTTGCCTACAGGTTGAGAAAATCGGTAGTGTTCACCATTTCGATACCATCTCCACCATGTTTTGACTTGTGTTACATTTTTTATTCCAAGTTCAGTCTGAATAAACCTGCTTGAGTAGCCTGCCAATTTCATTTCTATAACTTTCATCTTTGTCTCATAGCTATGCATAGTTCGTGTTCCCATATAAAAACCTCCTATATTGAACTATTTTACAATAATTCTCATACAAGAGGTTTTTTTCTTTAGTCCCACGGAACTAGGTCAGTTCCATTCATAAAGTGAGGTGCTTTTATTCAAAAAAAACTGCAAGAATGCAGAGATTCTAATTAATCTCGCTTCCTGCAATTTTTTTATCGATCCAAGATCATTTGTTCATATCCTAAAAACTCAAATCCCAATCGTTCATAAAGTTTTTTAGCACCACGATTACCTGGCGTTACTTCCAATCTGAATCGGATAACATCAGGAAATTTATCCATCAAGATCGATAAAGCCTCAGTACCTAGACCCTTACCACGGTAAGCATCGTCCACCAATAACTCCTCTACCCATAATTGCAATCCACCAACCTCAGTTGAAAACATAATCGAACATAATAAATAACCACATACGTTCCCTTCTTCAACCAAAAACCACCCAAAACAGTCGTTTTCTTTGATGATATGATTAAAGTTTCGCTTGAATAATTCGTAATCTGGTTCACCCAAACATGCAGGACTTGTTAAAAACTTTGTCGCAAGTTCGGCGTACAACGTTAAATCCGAATCCGTAAATGCTTTTAATTCCATAATGCCTCCCTATTTTCGAAGTGTGTAACAAATAATTGCGGATGCAATCGCAACATTTAGTGATTCAAACTGTGACGTTTCAATTTTGACAGTTCCATCACATAAGTCCACTACAGCATCCGACACACCACTCCCTTCAGAACCCATCACAACCGCAATCGGACAGGTTTTAATATCTTGTAAATTGTGCGTGTTTTCACCGAGGTAACTCGCATACACAGGAATGTTCCACGCTTTTATTTGAGTTATTGCAAGGTCTAAAGTCATCCGAATGACCGGAATATGAAATATTGACCCTTGTGTGGAACGTATCACTTTGTCATTAAACTCATCCACACAGGTTTCAGAGACAACAACAGCATCAAAACCAAAACTATGCGCGGTACGGATAATGGTACCGAGATTACCAGGATCTTGAACACCATCACAAATGAGATATCGATCAGCGTGCGTTAATGCACGCTGTGGTTTCGAAATCACTGCAAACTGGTTCGAACCAGAAATTGTATTGGATAGTTTTTGAGCTATATGCTCTGTAATCTGGATATCATCTTTTTCCGTTAATCCTATTGTTTTTTTTACAATACCAGCTGCATGAGCTTCCTGAATTAAGTGTTCACCCTCTATCAAAACTTCATTGTGTTCGTCTCGATACTTCTTTTTGCTTAATTTAGTACAATGCTTAACGAAATCATTTTGAAGTGATGTAATTTTCATATCTAAGCCTTAACAACATCGTGACAACGTGGGCAAAGTTCATCTTCACCGACAACATCAACGATATTCCAACAACGCGGACATGTATGACCTTCAACTTTTTCAACAGAAACTTCATAACCCATTACTTCTGGTAACGCGTCATTAACGAGTTCAAGTTTGGACACAATAAACCATTGTGCATCATGTTTTCCAAGAATACTTTGAACGCGTGTTTCATCTACATCATCAAGATGGAGGCGTACATGCGCTTCTAAAGACTTACCAATTACTTTTTCTGCACGTTTTTCTTCAAGTGCTTTAAATACGGATTCACGTAATTTCAAGAGTGAATCCATTGACGCAACTTCTTCACTTGAAAGGATTGGATCAACCAAGTTACTGAATTCTTGAAGATGGATACTCTCATCTTCTGGTCTAAAGACACGGTTCAACTCTTCTGTAGTATGAACTAGAATTGGTGCCATAATTCGGGAATAGATCATTAACGCATGATAAATCACTGTTTGAATTTCACGTCTTGAGCGGTCATCTTCTTTTTCAATATATAGAATATCTTTTGTATAGTCTAAGTAATATGATGACATCATATTTGTAAGAGAACTTACAACTGAGGTCGTTACTTTTTGATAATCAAATGCTTTGTATGCTTCTTGAGCTTCTTTATTAACACGAATTACTTCATTTAAGACATAACGGTTAAGCAGTGATAATTCTTCAATCGCAATTCCGTCCGCGTCAATATCAAAGTTTGCAAGGTTTCCATGCATAAATCTAAATGTATTTCGAATCTTACGGTAAGATTCGGATACTTGTTTTAATAAGTCCTGTGACATCTTGATATCAGAATGGTAGTCGACACTGGCAACCCAAAGGCGTAGAATATCTGCTCCTAAAGTTTCAGTAATTGCTTGAGGACTTAAAGCGTTCCCTTTCGATTTACTCATCTTTTCGCCGTCATCATGCATAATAAAGCCATGACTTACGACTTGTTTATATGGCGCAAAACCATAGAGTGCAACGGAAATGATTAATGATGAGTTGAACCAACCACGATATTGGTCAGAACCTTCTGCATAAACATCCACAGGAAGTGGTGTCTTACAGTGGTTTAACGCTGCAGTGTGTGATGATCCTGAATCAAACCAAACATCCATAATATCTGTTTCTTTTTTAAATGTACCATTTGGTGAATTTGGATGTGTATAGCCTTCTGGTAATAAATCAATTGCTTCACGTTCAAACCATACATTCGTACCAAATTGTTCAACTAAATTAGCTACATGATCAAAAACATCTTGCTCAATAATTGGAGATCCATCTTCAGCGTAAAAAATCGGAATTGGAACACCCCAAACACGTTGACGTGAAATACACCAATCACCACGATCTGCAATCATATTATGCATACGTTTTTGACCCCATTTTGGTGTCCACTCTACTTTTTCAATCTCATCCAATACATTTTGACGTACGGAGTCAATTGATGCAAACCATTGCGTTGTTGCACGGTAGATAATTGGCTTTTTAGTTCTCCAGTCATGCGCATAGCTATGTTTAATCCAACCCATTTTTAAGAGCGCACCCAATGATTCAAGTTTCATGGTTACAGCTTTATTCGCTTCTTCAAAGAAGAGTCCTGCAAATTCACCCGTAACTTCAGTTAAAACACCTTGCTCATTAACTGGACTGATTGGCTTAATACCATAAAGTGCACAGACATTAAAGTCATCAACACCATGGTCAGGAGCCGTATGAACACAACCTGTTCCAGCTTCATCGGTAACATGATCACCATTTAATACAGGTGATAAACGATCATAAAGTGGATGTTGTGTTGTGACACCTTCGATGTCACGCCCTTTGAAACGTTTTAAAATTTCTCCTTGTTCAAGTTCTAATTCTTTAAGTGCGGACTCCATTAAGGATTCCATGAACACCATGTTGCCCTTTTCAGTTTGAACAAGTACGTATTCCATATTTGCATTAACTGAAATTGCCAGGTTTGCAGGGATTGTCCATGGCGTTGTTGTCCAAATAACCATCTTATCGCCAGCATCTAAGACACCTTTACCATCAACCACATCAAAAGCAACAAAAATTGCTGGGTCACGACGTTCTCGATATTCAATTTCTGCCTCAGCAAGTGCAGATTCACTTGATGGTGACCAATACACAGGTTTTAATCCTTTGTAGATCATACCCTTCATAGCCATTTCCGCAAATACACGAATTTGTGTAGCCTCAAAATCCTTATTTAATGTAAGATAAGGATTTTTATAATCCCCAATTTTACCTAAAGATTTAAAATCGGCCATTTGAATTGCAACTTGTTCATGCGCATATTTCTCACAAAGCGCTCTAAATTCATAAGTCGGCATTTCTTTGCGATTTACGCCTAATTTTTGAATTGCATTTTCAATTGGTAAACCATGTGTATCCCAACCTGGTCTAAATGGTGTTTGATATCCCGCCATAAACTTAGTACGGACAATTAAATCTTTTTGAATACCATTTAGGGCATGTCCAATATGGATATTTCCATTTGCATATGGAGGTCCATCATGCACTGTGAAAAGTGGCGCACCTTCGCGCACTTCTTGCATTCTTTCATATAGGTTCATTTCATCCCAATCAGCTTGAATTCCAGGTTCTTTTTTATTAAGATTCCCTCTCATTTCAAAATCTGTCTTTGGTAATAACAGTGTATCTTTATAGTTCATATTTTTTGCTCCTAACATATAAAAAAAGACGCCCTCATAAGGGCGTCTTCAACGCGGTACCACCTTAATTTACAGATAAAATCTGTAATCTCAATACGTTAACGCCGTAATACGTACTTTCTACTATGATTTCAAAAGTAAGGTTCACAAGTGATATTAAAACGGATTGTTACTTGTTTTCACCATCCACAAGCTCTCTGAAACAATTTATCGCCCTAATTTGTCTTGATCTTCACCAATAAGTTTGGAATTGGGTGCATCTGGCAATGTTAAATCGTCAATTGCAATCTCTAATTCCAATAATTTTTCTTTTAACTCGTCACGGAGTTCGTTAGATTCATTTGAAATACGAGCTATTTCAACGAGTACTTGACGCGATGTTGACATCGCCTCACGAACAATCATGTCCGCATTCATATAGGCTGTATCTATAATTGAATTTGCTTCTCGTAAGGCAAGCCGCGACATTTCTTCTGCAGCCTTCTCACGAACACCACTTTCGCTCACCAATTGTTGATATCGCTTTTTGATTATATCACGTTGTTCTTGTAATGACTCAACTTGTTTTTGATAAAGTTCAATTTGTTTCGTTAATATTGTTTTATCATGTTCCAAGTTGGTTATCATTTGATCAACTTCAAAGCGGTCATACCCTTGGCGCATTACTCTAAATTTGGGTTTATGAGACATACTCAATTACTACTGATCTAAATCTTCAAGGTTCATGCTAATTTCCCCTTGAACTCCTATTGTACGTGGTGTACAAAGAATTACATTGTGGCCAATTTTTTGAATTGATCCATCAAGTGCAAACACAACCCCCGTTAAGAAATCAATCGTACGTTGTGCATAATCACGTTGTAATCGATGTAAGTTTACAACTGCTGCACGTTTTTCTTTTAAGTAACGTGCTACCTCTTCAGATTCTTCAAATGATCTCGGTTCAAATAAAACCATTTTTGTATCTGATGGTAATTTAGGCGCCTCTGATGATGCGCGTGGTGTTTCATATTCGCTCAAGCTCTCAGCCTCCTCGTCAGTAAGTTCAAGATATTCATCTTCAACCGGTGTAAGAATATTTTTAAGTTTATCTTTAAAGCTCATCGTTCAAACCTCCGTTTTGATAAGTATATCATATCATAATAATAGTTTAAAATTAATCGTTATCGCGATCAACCTCAAGCAATCCATAATCGCCGTCAAGACGTTTATAGACAACTGCTACATCTGATGTTTCATCATCTGTATAAATAAAGAATGAGTGACCCAACATTTCCATATCTACAATCGCATCATTAAGATTCATTTTTTCAGCCACAATGGATTTAGTCTTAACAAGTTTAGATTCTTCTTTTGCCTCTGATTCTGCAATCATATTTAAAAATGCTTGTGATAATCCCTCACGGTTTTTACGTGAAATTTTTGTTTTATGACGACGAATTTGATCTTCTAATTTATCAACAACACGGTCAAGTGCTGCGTAGAAATCTTCGTGTAAAACTTCCGCACGTAATGGTCCAATTTTAGAAGTAATTGTAACTTCTACTTTAGAACCTTGAGGATAAACATTCACAACCACATTTGCACGCCATGAGTCATCTACCTCAAAATACTTGTGTAAGAATTCTAATTTTTCTTCCACTTTTTCCTGCATTGCATCTGTGATTTCCACATTTTTTCCATGAATATAAACTAACATATAAAACCCTCCCTATTATTGTTGTTTTCTATTTTTGATAAATACTATCATAGTATTTCATCTCACGTCCTGGTGGACGCCCTGTATCATATCGGCGATCACCAAGAAGTGCGTCGAAATTTACAGGTTCATTGTGTTCTAATGCATCGTTTAAAGCCCCGATGCATTCACTTCCTAGCACAATGGACGACTCATAGAGTTCCATAAATGTCTCGTTCGATGTTTCATCGATATTTGTTGGGTTTGACCATGTATCACGCTTTAAATTAAGAACGTCGTATCGCGCATCGATATTCGAATTAACGATATGACTTGAAAACGCCCACGGATAAGCCATTTTACGTTCCAGTTTCTGAATCACTGGAGTCATAATATTGTGCGGATCGTATAAATAACTCAAAATCTTTTTAAAGGAGCAAATTGCTTCTTCAATCACTAAAGGTTCTAAATATATTCCAAAAACTTGAACGAGCATTGCTTGATAGAATGATGCAATAACCCGTCGCTCTTCTTCATTGACATCGACAAAACGTTTCGGTTTTAACGATGCCATATCACGCCCTTTTACATACGTAACCATTAATGAATCAAGCATTGACTCGTACCGGAAATGCCAGTAACGTGTAGCTCCAGCTATTTCCCCACCACGATAAAACACAAATGGATGCGCAAGAGAATCTAAAGACCAATGTTGAAAATGTCCGGCAATAAACGCAATAAGAATTGTTTTTCTTCGTTCATCTTTCATTTCCTTTATAAAACTCACCGCTTGATTATAAAAATCATTAACATGAGTTCGGTGTACAATCCCACCATAATCAGCGACAATTTTATTCAGTTCCTGATCTTGCCATGGAAATACTTTGTAGTAAAACAAAATATCTGGACCATTGCTCCCAAGTAAATACGCCCTTGGATGTTTTTTTATCGCTTTTTGGACTGTCGACACGTCAAGTTCATTATAAACATCGAGTGCCATCAGCCCATGTGTAATAACATTTGGTATGACGGCCACCTCCTTTATTACATTCTAACAAATTACCTCTAAAGTTGCACCACTTTAACACAGTTTTCATATTCTACAAATTCCAATTCAAGTGCTACCGCAACGGCTTCATTTACGACTTGACCATGAAATATATTTAAACCGTTTTTAATTCCTGAATCATGCATAACTGCATCATGAATTCCACTGTTTGCGATTTTTAATGCATACGGTAATGTTGCATTTCCTAACGCATAAGTTGAAGTCTTTGGTACTGCACCCGGCATGTTGGTAACACAGTAATGAACAATTCCCGCTTCAACAAACACTGGTTTGCTGTGTGTTGTGGGATGACTTGACTCAAAACATCCCCCTTGGTCAATCGCAACATCAAC
Organism: Erysipelothrix amsterdamensis; assembly: GCF_940143175.1. NCBI lineage: Bacteria > Bacillati > Bacillota > Erysipelotrichia > Erysipelotrichales > Erysipelotrichaceae > Erysipelothrix > Erysipelothrix amsterdamensis. The sequence continues at coordinate 1,242,217 of NZ_OW659496.1, forward strand.
CAAGACTGTCCCTGGTTCCATGATTTTCAAATGATCACGTGTGACTAACTTCGGTGCACGTGCTCCAGGTAGTAAGACACTCCCAATCACAACGTCTGCACGACGAAGCTCATCTTCAATGTTTTTTGAATCACTATAAATCGTATTTACAGCAGTACCAAATACATCTTCGATATACGCAAGACGATCTAAATTTCGGTCCATCACGCTCACCGTTGCGCCTGTTCCTAAAGCTGTTTTACAAGCACTCATTCCCACAACGCCACCACCAATAATGACAACATGTCCACCGCGAACTCCCGGAACACCTGACAACAAGATTCCCTTGCCACCATAGGTCTTTTCTAAATATTTCGCACCCTCTTGAATTGATAGGCGTCCTGCAACCTCAGACATCGGCTTTAGAAGTGGTAATCGACCCAACTCATCCGTTACGGTCTCATAAGCTACCGCTGTAATATTACGCTCCATTAATGCTTTTGCTAAGGGTAAATTATCCGCTAAGTGTAGATACGTAAAAAGAATTTGATTGGCTTGCATGAGTTCATATTCTTCAGAAATGGGTTCTTTAACCTTTATGATCATTTCTGATTGTTTCCAAACAGATGCAGCATCATCGCAGATAATCGCACCATTGTTTTGATATTCTTTATCGGTAAATCCACTTCCGAGCCCTAACCCAGCCTCTACATAAACTTCATGACCATTTTTAATATATTCAATAACATGTGAAGGCATAATCCCAACACGTTGTTCAAAATCTTTTCGTTCTTTTACAGATCCTATACGCATTAAAACAACTCCTTTATTTTCTTTAACAAATCTTCGCGTGTTCCGCTCCAATCACACAGATAATCGGTTCCACGATGAATCAGATTATCTGTTAGTAACCATGTTTTCATCCCAAACTGAGACGCCATCATATCTTCTTCGACATCATTTCCAATCATTAAACATGTTTTTGGATCCAACATATTATCACGTATGATTTCTTCATAGTACATTGGGTTTGGTTTACAATGATGGTTTTTCTCAAATCGGGTAATATCATCAAAGTCATCCAATTCAAGGCCCGACCACCAGATGCGTTTATCTGTAGCCAGTTTTGGGAAAAGCGGATTTGTCGCTAAAATTACTTTATAACCCTTTTCTTTGAGGTAACGCACCGTTTCAACCATCGGTTTTGAAATCGATGTTACAGTTTCAACGATATTGTATTCATTTTCATAATAATCATCTAATATCGTATCAATTTGATGTTTGATTTCCGATCCAACAAGGGATTCAAAACAAGTATAAAAAACCTGTTCGTTTGTTTTAAATCCATCCTTATTTTGAATCATTGCCGCACTTGATTTCCACAAGGCCTTAGCCATCAATTCCGGTTCGATTATATGTGCAACCTTTTGCGTAATTGATGTTAAATATGTTCGTTCAAAGTCATCCCCATCAAGCGGTAGAATTGTACCGTCCAAATCAAAGAGTACTGTATCAATTCCGAGTGCATTGCTCAAGTTTACATTTTTCATGTGTTACCTCCCACTTTTTTGAATTATATCATAAGTGTTAAATATTCTTATCATTAAGTTTCAATCTATCGCTCATTTTATTGCTTAATGAACCTCAATTTGTTATAGTTTTAAAGCGAGGAGGTGGAAACCAATGGAAGGTCAGAGTTGCATGAACGATAGTATTAGTGAACGATCTTTGGATGATGACCCCTTGGGTGCACCTCAAGAAAGTCATCGATAAATTTTGTTCATACAAGACAGTATGAAGGGAGTTTATAACTATGTCAGAAATGAAAAAAGAGCTAATTCAAACACTTCAACTTAATCAAGAAGATTTGTTTGAACAATTGGATGCATCTCCGGAGGGTTATACATCCAATCGAGCAGAGGAAAAGCTCGAAGAATTTGGTCCAAATGTGATCAAACCTCAAAAGAAGAAAAACCCTCTTATTGGATTCGTTAATGTTTTAATTAATCCATTTAACTTAGTATTGATGGTAGTTATTGTAATTACATTTATTACAGATATTTTATTAACACAGGAAAAAGATTATTTAACCATTTCGATTTTAGCGATTATCATTATAATTTCGACGCTAATTTCATTTATTCAGGATGAACGCTCAAGTGCGGCCAGCGAGAAACTCTTAAATATGGTGTCAAATACAACGGCAGCACTACGTGATGGTCAGTTTATTGAAATTCCAATTGATGATTTGGTCTTAGGTGATGTTGTACGGCTTTCTGCCGGAGACATCATTCCAGCTGATATGCGTGTAATATCCGCAAAAGACTTATTTATATCACAAGCCACATTAACTGGTGAATCACAACCCATCGAGAAGTTTGTAAAGTTTGATGAGTCTCAAATGGACGCAGACAGTGATTACACGAACTTATGTTTAATGGGAACTAACGTTGTTTCCGGTACAGCTCGTGCAGTTGTAATTCGTACTGGGAGCGATACCTATCTTGGACAAATGAATCGATCATTAAAGAATTCGAAACGTCCAAACAGTTTTGAGAGCAGTATTTCGACAGTAAGTCGCTTACTCATGAAATTAATGCTAATCATGTTACCCGCTATTTTCATCATTAACTGGGTGTTTAAAGCAAATCCAATTGAATCTTTTGTTTTTGCACTTACTGTTGCCGTTGGATTAACACCAGAAATGTTACCCGTTGTATTGAGCAGTGGCTTGGCACGTGGTGCCATCAACATGTCAAAGCATCAAACGATCGTAAAATCACAAAGTTCAATTTCATCATTTGGTGAGATGGATGTATTATGTACCGATAAAACGGGGACGATAACTCAAGATGATATTATTTTAGAACGCTACATGGATACAACCGGTGAAGATGACATGCGTGTATTACGTCATGCTTATCTGAACTCTTATTTCCAAAGCGGACTCAAAAACTTGATTGACCTCGCTATTATTGAACGTGCAACAAGTTACAATATGGATGACCTTGTAAACTATTACACAATTGTTGATGAGATTCCTTTTGACTTTGCACGCCGTCGAATGAGTGTTATTTTGGAAGATAGTAACGATAAAAAACAGCTCATTACAAAAGGTGCTGTTGAAGAAATTATGAAATTATGTTCACACATTGACCGAGATGGAAAAGTATTTCCACTTGACGATGAAACGCGTGAAGAAGCAATGGATGTATATATGCAACATAATAATGACGGTTTGCGTATGATTGCTGTTGCTCAGAAAAATGAATTGCCTACAGATCATGAGTTTGGTGTCGAAGATGAGAAAGATTTGGTTCTAATCGGTTTCATCGGTTTCCTTGATCCACCTAAAGAAAGTGCCAAACCAACAATTGAAAGTTTAAACCGTCATGGTGTTGATGTTGTAGTTATCACTGGTGATAGTTTAGGCGTTGCTAAAAAAGTATGTAGTAAAGTTGGTATTGATACTGAAGTAACTTATATGGGTAAAGATATTGAAGAAATGAGTGATGAACAGCTTCAATCCGTTGTTGAATCCTGTCACCTCTTTGCTAAAATATCCCCTGTACAAAAACAACGTATTGTAGAAGCATTCCAAGCGAATAATCATACCGTTGGTTTCTTAGGCGACGGCATTAACGACGCGCTTGCACTAAAACAAGCTGATGTTGGTATCTCGGTTGATACTGCTGTAGATATCGCTAAAGAGAGTGCTGACATCATTCTTCTGAAAAAAGACTTAACTGTTTTAGAAAAAGGAATTATGGAAGGCCGTAAGACCATTGTAAATATGATTAAGTATCTCGAAATGGCTGTAAGTGGTAATGTTGGGAATATGATTTCCGTAATTGTAGCAAGTGTGTTCTTGCCATTCTTACCACTATTACCTGTTCATATTCTTGTTCAAAATTTACTCAGTGATCTTGCCCAAACTGGAATTCCATTCGATAACTGTGATGACTCAGATCTCGATAAACCTCGCAAGCTTGAATCAGAACGATTGGTTCACTTTATGTCTGTATTTGGACCTTTAAGTTCTGTCTTTGATATTATGTGCTTTATCGTGTTATGGTATGTTCTAGGCGTGAATACAGCCGAACAAGCTACCTTATTTCAAACATTCTGGTTCACATTCGGAATCTTATCTCAAGCACTCATTATCTTTGTAATTCGTGCTAAAAAGCCGTTCTCATTCAAAAACAAACCTGCATCAATTTTGGTTGGTGTATCGACACTTGCTGTCATTATTACCTTGATCTTCGTTCTAACACCGCTTGCTAAGTCAATTGAACTTCAAATCTTAAGTTTAAACCATCTGACATATGTTCTTGGAATCGTAGGTCTATACCTTATTACCACCGCAATTGTTAAGAAATTTGTTTGGACGCCATTGGATTAAAAACAATAGCCCTTATCTTTTAAAAGATAAGGGCTTTTTTATTACTTCGCGTTAAACTTGCGATTAAATTTCGCAATTTGACCCTCAACACGTGCCTCACGTTGTTTTCCCGTATAAAACGGATGCGATGTTGAAGAGCTATCAAGATTCACAAGTGGCATCACGGTACCATCCTCAAGTGTTATCGTTTTATCAGTTTTAATCGTTGAACCAATAATAAATTGAGCTTGCGTGTTGATATCCATAAATACTACATTTCGATATTCTGGATGAATTCCTTTTTTCATACTTATTTTCCCTTCTTTCGATAGTGTTTAATAATCTTTAGTGCTCGTTTTCGTGTTTTAAGATTGGGTGATTTAAGATTTCGATATGCAGTTGAACGATCATTTTTCATAGGTTCCCTCCTCTAGTTGCAAACGTTTCGCATTTAGATATTATCCTACTCTCTATAATTTGTCAATAAAAAAAGACAGGTGGCTTAAAGCACACGTGTCTGAATTGTACTGCCTTTTTCTGTCTTAGTAATAATAATTTGCTGTTCTATAAGTGTTTTCAACTCTGGTACATGAGAGATGATTCCGACATATTCCGCAGTGCCCGCCAGATCTGTTAAAGACTTCATAGCCTGTTGAAGTGAGGCTTCATCCAAGGTTCCAAATCCTTCATCGATAAAGAGCGCATCTACGCGTACTGAGCCTGAGAAGCGTTGAACTACATCAGATAAGCCTAAAGCGAGGGATAACGAAGCTTTAAACGATTCCCCACCGGATAACGATTTAACGGACCTAATCTTCCCAGTATATTGATCGTAAACATCCAAATCCAAGCCCGACTTTGTGTTGAGCCTTTCAGCTTTTTCTTGTCGTAAAAGAACATATCGATTTGAAGTCATCGGTGTAAAACGCTTATTGGCTTCTTCCACAATGTAATCAAAATAAGCCGATTGAACGTAATGTTCTAATGCAATCTTTTGTTTACCGCTTAAATCTCCATTCGCGGTTTTTGAAAGACCGTCCATAATTGCCCCTTGACGTTCCATCGTCAAACTATTCTTTTGGATCGTCTCTAAACGTCTTAAGACAGATTCCAGTGTAGTTATGTTTGTTGAAGCGGCTTGCACCGTCTTATTAAGCGAGACGATCGATCTTTCAATTTCTTGCTTCGCCTCAGATAAGTATTCTAATGTATGAGGTGGTTTCGTTTCACGTTGAACTTTTAATTGATTGATTTCAGAACGAATTTGTATCATGCGCTCATCATAAGTTTTTAAAATTGAAGCTTCGTTTTGTAGTGTTATTTCGTTTACCGTTTCCCACTCAATCTCATGGATATCAAGATTGTATTGATTACAGAGATCAAGAAGTTGTTGCTGTTTAAGTTGATACTCATTTTCTTCTGTTTTGAGTTGTTTAGCGATCTCACTTTCTTGTGTTTTGATTTGTTCAAGCTCTGTTGATGTTGATTGATACAACTCTAAATCTTGTTGTTCTTTCGCTTCCATCTCTTTAATTTGATGATGAAGTGGCTCGATTTTCGCTATCAATACTTCTATACTATCAAACTCTAAATTAGATTGAATCATCTTGATTTCAGATTCTAGAGCTGCATGACGCATATGTTCTTGCTTCATAGATTCGTTAAGTTCATCAAGATTTTTCTTTAATAACTCCATGTTTTGTTGCTGTTCGTGCATTGATTTTATCTTCGAATTTAATGTCTCATGCTCAACACGTTTTAATTCCATCAATGATTTCAAATCTTGAATTTTAATTAAAATCTCATTGAATTCTACTCGAGTCGCATTCTCATCATCTTCTTTAATGAATTCATTAAGATTTGTGATCTTTGTGTTAATCACATGGCAAGTTTGCGCTTGGTTCTGTTGGACCTCTTGTTTCTTAAACACTTCTTGCTTTAATTCCTGTATTTGGTCGTAGGTTAAAACTGAATCCATAAGTAACGCGGGATGTGGATGCTCCAACGATCCACAAACTGGACATGCATGATCATCTTCAAGACTTTGTGCTAACAATCCTGCTTGTTCTTTGTAATATCGTAATTCATGTTGAATAAGCTGTTCGTTGGCGTTAATGTATTCTTTTTCAGCCATTTTAAAAGAATCCTGCTCTTTCATCAAAAGCACTTCTAACTCTCGTTTTGTATCAAAGGATTCGATTCGTTTTAGAAGTTGCTCACGTTGACTCAGATAGGTTTCTAATTGATGCTCTTGAACGATTTTTTCTTTCTCGATCCCATAAGAACGATCTCTAAGCATTTCAAGCGTTGTTTTGAGTTCTTCTTGTTTTGCTAATTCCTCTGCAATCTTCACTTTTTGTAACTTTAGTTCATCTAGACGCTTAATTACCGAGTTGTATGTTACTTTTGTGGACTTCAGGGTCTCATATTGCGGTAACATTTTTTGGTATTGTTCTGCTTGGCGCTTTGCATGTTCAAGCTGGTTCATCCGTTCATTTCGATTTAAATATCGTGTCTTAATTGCAACGAATCGTTCTTGAATGTTTATATTTTTCGCTTGAATGTCTTGATATCGACGCTCGATTGTTGAGTATTTTAGTTTCTTTGCTTCTAATTCTTTATGTAAGGGCATCAACTTATTAAAGATAAGAGTTTGCGTTTCGAGGTTTTTTCGAAGCAATTCGTAATGATCTTTTTGATTTAAAAGCTGCGCCAATTCGTGTTCTTTTTCTTTAAGTAGATTAAGTGTATGTTGGTACGTTTCCCATGCTTTCATTGATTCAAGAATCACATCACGCTTCTTGTTTAGGTTTTTTTGATCGCTAAGATAATCTGTATGTTTGTTTACCATTACACCATGTTTAACTTTTAAATCACTATAGACATCTTCTAAATTAAAACCTGTGTATTCGATGCCTTCTTCAAGATTGGGTAAGCCTACTAAAACACTCTTTACTTCCTGTTTCGTTTGCTCTAATTCACGCTTGAGTTCTAAATTTTTCTGTTTCAGTTTATCTTGCAGTTTAAGATAAAATCGTGTGTCAAAAAGGGTTCGAAATATATCCGATCGCTTAGTGCTCGAGGCATTTAGAAGTTCTAGAAATTCCCCTTGCGCAATCATCACGACTTGTTTAAATTGTTGAGCATCCAAGCCCACAATCTCGATTATTTTCGCATTAACCATTTTAATATCATCAAGTTCTTGACCATTAGGGAGATACAATTGTACACTTGCGTTTTGGACTGTCGTTCCTTCACCACGCGCTTTTAAGCGCTCATAACGGGGTTTGCGAACAATTCGATAGGTCTCATTTCTATGACTGAAGCTTAGATCCACATACGTTTCCACAGATGCATCCGCATAATCACTGCGAAGAGAATCCGACTGACGTTGACTTCCACTGGCTACATCATAAAGTGCAAACGAAATCGCATCAAACAATGTCGTTTTACCTGCTCCAGTATCTCCAGTTATTAAAAATAACCCTTGATGAAATTGGGTAAAATCCACCGTCGTTTCTTCAAAATAGGGACCGAATGCACGCATCGAAAGAAGTATCGGTTTCATAAATTTTCCTCCTGAATTTCGTCGATCATCGCGCTCACAATTTCAGATTCCTCTTGATTAAAATCGCGCCCATTAAGTGTCGTGAAAAAAGCATTAAAAAGATCATACGGCTTTTGTTCTAAAATTTCAGAAGCTCGTGATAACGATGTCTCTGAAGAAGTACGTGCATTATCAAAATCCAAACTTACGAGATTTAGATAAACACTTCTTAATTTATGAAGTGCATCCTCTTGAATAATATCATCGGTCAAGATTGCATGAATATAATCTTCAGTAATATCCTTTTTACCTATTTCATAAAGTTCTTGTAATGGACCTTTAAGAATCCGTACATCCCGCAATGGCTTCATATCCATAAACGATATCGAAACATCCTTATCAAGATTGATAACGATTAATTGTTTTTTATGCATCCATTCAGAGAACGAATATTTTAACGGTGATCCTGCGTAACGAATCGAATCGCGTCCAATCGCTTGAGGTCGATGAATGTGACCGAGCGCTACATAATCAAATGCTTTAAATAAAGACGCATCAATCGCATCCAAACCTCCTACCGAAGGTCCAATTTCTGAATCTGATAAAATTGGTGTTGTTCCATTACCAATTACAAATTGGTGTGCAATCGCGACATTACGATCCTTTTGATTGATCTTTAAATCTTGAAAGATAAACTCAAATGCTTCTTGGAACGTCGTCCCTGTAAACTCAGGATGGCAGTTTCGCACCATGGACGGTTTTATATAAGGAATCATGTGAAAATGAACAGGTCCGAAATCATCCTTAAGTGTCACAACCGGAATAGAACCTGTATAATGAGACGCTAAATAAATATCGTGTTCTTCGAAAAGAGCACGACCAACACCCAGACGCTCTTGAGAATCGTGATTCCCTGAAATGATTAAAACATGAATGCGACGATGGGATAATTGCGTCAAAAAATCATCCCAAACTTCAAATGCTTCTGCACTTGGATTTGCTTTGTCATAGACATCCCCTGCAATAATTAAAACATCCGGTTTGATGTTATCTAAGCTTTCAATAATTTGGTTTAGAACGTACCGCTGATCATCAATAAGACTGAAGTCATTCAGTCTTCGACCAATATGTAAATCTGCTATATGGACTATTTTCACACTATCACTCTTTTCTACCTCTATCTTACCACAATCTTTCAAATTCAAGCGTGGAATTGTACTTCGATTTGGCGTTTAAAAGAGCACCCGCTTCATGATTTTAATGTTCTTTAAGAGAAGGATTGTTTTCTTATTTAATTATGCTAATATCAGAGTATTGGGAGGGTATTATGTTAAGAAAAAGAAAGAAATCAATCAGTGATTCATCACAAAAATTGAGAGTAAGTAAAAAGAAGTGGTTTCGTCGAGACCATGAATCTATCGAAAAAAATAACGAACAATTAGAGCAGGAGCCTCAACGTAAACCAAATTGGTTTACACCAAAGAAAACTATCGCACTTGTTTTAAGCCTTGGAGTTGGTGCCCTTGGAGCGTATTCTATGGATGCAAATCGCGTTTACAGTTTAACGCTCGAAGAAAATGGACAAGCACTCCGAGAACCATTTCTATACACTAATTCTAAAAACACTGAAGTCAGATTACCGAGCGAATCCGATTTTAAAGATGTTGAGCAAGGAAGTTTTAAGGGTTGGTATGATGATCAAGGTAACAACATCACCCATTTAAAATTGGTGAAAGACACACGTGTTGAAGCAAAATGGTATGCGATGCATACTGAAGAGAAAGTCGTACTCAATGAAACCCCGTTTAAGAATATCGAAGAAACAGATGATTCCTTACTTGAATCTGAAAGTTATCAAAAGCAAGTTGGGAAGATTGGGATTGATGAGACACGTAAACAATTGGTGTATCGTGATGATAGTCTCTATAAAGAATCCATCATTTCCGAAAAAAACCTTCAACTTAAAACGGATGCAATTTGGGTTAAAGGGACAAAACCCATTCCTGTAACCCCTACGATACAAGCGACACCTGCTGTAGAATCCGTAAATCATGTGGTTGCAAGATCTGAGGTAAAATCAGAATATTATAAGAACTGTACCGAACTTCGAAAAGTCTACCAAAGGGGTGTTGGGAGTGATCATGAAGCATACAGATTACCACTTGACCGTGACCGAGATGGATGGGCTTGTGAAGCGAAAGGAAATTAGAAAACACTAAAAAGAGAAGGCTTAAGCCTTCTCTTATTTTTTTAATGTATAGGTTGTGACTTCTGAGTATGGGTTTTCTTCTGAATACCAAGGAACACGAGCTCCTGGTAAAAATTCAGGCTCAATTGCGATGGCTGAATGATTCCACGCAAATTGACCTTGACCATTTTTAAAACTCTCATCGAAATAATTTGCAAAATAGATTTGAACTGCCGGACATGATGTTTCAATAAGCAAGGATTTGTTCATAGCCGACAATAAAACACGCTTGTCACCGTTTAATTGATAATTGTGGTCAAGATGACGCGTGTTATCAAATTGTGGATGGTAGCCTTGTAAAACGGACTCAAGTGAGGGATTACTTCGCAAATCAAAAACTGTATCCGTAACATCAATAAATGTACCGTCCGTACATAAATCTTCATCAAGATAGGCTACACGATCCGCATCAACAAGAAGATGATGCTGTGACAAATCCCCATGACCCAACAAATCAAAATACATATGATTTGTAAGATTTAGAGGCATGGAACATGAAGGCGTTGCAGTATAGCTAATTGATAATGATGAACCCTCTAAACGATAGATGATCTCATAGCGAACATTACCGGGATACCCATCACGTTCATGATTAAAATCTCCTTCAAGTACAACAATGGGTTCATCATCGTCATAAAGACTTTTAATCGTTAAATTGCGAGAAGATAAGCCCTCATATCCTCCATGTAAATGCGCGGAACCATTATTCTGACTTAAATGCAGAGTCGTATCATTTAGAGTAATAACACCCTCTCGCGTTCTGCCCGCCAAAGGTCCCACACTGGATCCAAGATAAACCGTATTATTGAGGTAATCCTCATAATTCATATATGACGTTACCACATTCATATCACCAGTTAACTTAAAAGAGGTTATGGTACCTCCAAGCGTTAAGACTTTAACTTCAGCTTCATTTGTTTGTAAAGTAATCTCCTTGACGTTTTGTTGGTGTGTCATCACCTGTTTCACATTTAACATACTATTTCCCCTTTATGAATGTCGAAAAGGATGTGAGGCCACATCCTTTTCTTTATTTAATTTGATGTGTGCCTTCACCAACCGACGCAACATAGAATGTTGCTTCATATCCAATTTTATCAGCATATTGCTTGCCGACATTTTTAATGAATGCATCAACGTGTTGATTCTCAACAATCGCAATCGCACATCCACCAAATCCAGCACCCGTAACACGAGCACCGATCGTTCCTGTTTGACTCCATGCACTTTCCACAAGTGTATCAAGTTCAATACCCGTTACTTCATAATCATCGCGTAGTGATTGATGGCTTTCATTCATGAGCAATCCGAAAGCATTAATATCACCCGATTTTAGCACTTCTGAAGCACGTTTTGTTCGTTCGTTTTCACTTACTGCATGATAAGCACGACGATACACCACTTTATCTTCAAAAAGCGATTCTTTTGCCATCAATTGATCCAAGGAGAGATCACAGAGGTGTTCAATATTATATTCCTCTTTAAGAATAGCAAGTGCTTTTTCGCATTGAGCTCTGCGTTCATTATAAGCAGAATCCGCTAATCCACGACGTTTATTCGTATTCGCAATAACAATGGATGCATCCCCAAGTTCTACAGGAACATATTCATAAGCAAGCGTATTTGTATTTAATAAAATTGCATGATCTTTTTGTCCCATCCCCACAGCAAATTGATCCATAATACCACAATTAACACCAATAAATTGATTCTCTGCTTTTTGTGATAATTTAACACATGTAATCATATCTTCATTGAAATGAAACAGTTTATTAACAATCCAAGCCGTTAAAACTTCAATTGAAGCAGAGCTTGAAAGACCCGCTCCATTCGGAATATTTCCGTAATAGAGAATATCCAATCCAAAGTCACATACATGACCTTCCAACTCAAACATCTTAATAACACCCTTTGGATAATTAGCCCAATCATCTTTTTCATCGTAAACAAGTTGGTCTACTTCTGAAGTAATGATGCCTAAATTTTCAAAATTTGTTGAATAAAGATTGAGTTGTTTATCGTTACGCTTACGAACAAGCGCATACGTACCGTATGTAATCGCACAAGGGAACACAGAACCGCCGCTATAGTCAATATGTTCTCCAATTAAATTAATACGACCTGGTGCAAAGAACTCAAATTCATGGCTTACACCAAATACGGTTTCAAATTGTTGTGCTAGTTGTTTTTCCATAATTATTTCTTACGAGTCGTCTTACGGATATCAAGTGCAACGGCAATAATAATAACAACACCTTGGATTACGTTTGTCATGTCCGGTGATACCCCTAAATAGGATAGACATACTTTCAAGAGTTCGAAAACAAATACCCCAAGAAGAATACCTGGAACCGTACCTTGTCCACCGGCAGTTGATACACCACCAATTGTTGCGGAAGCAATCGCTTCAAGTTCATAACCTTGTCCAGCAGAAGGTCCAACTGAACCAGTTTTAGCGGATAATAAATAACCTGCTAATCCGTAGAGGAATCCTGCAAGTGCAAAGATACGTACTTTAGAGCGACGAACGTTAACACCTGAAACTTCAGCTGCATTTTCATTCCCACCAATTGCATACATGTATTTACCATGTTTTGTTTTATTAAACAAGATCCACATTAAGATACCCACAAAGATTGCAATAATCGTTAGGTATGGAATTGCTCCAAATATTTTACCTTGTCCAATTTGAATAAACTCATCTTTAAATGTACCGATAGGTTTATTTTGACCGTAAAGCATGTTGATACCATAAATCATAATTTGAGTGCCAAGTGTTGCTAAAAACGGTGGAACATTTAGATAGGCAACAATAAGACCGTTAATCATTCCAAATACAGTACATACAACAAGTACGATAAGCAATGGTACAAATAAAGGCATATCTGGAACATTTGGAAAGAACTTTCCAATAAAGTCTGGTTTTTGAACCAGTGTTCCTGTGATTAAAGCTGATAGACCCACAATACGTCCTGCAGATAAGTCCGTTCCGCGAATGATTAAAGTTCCCGAAACACCTAAAGCAATAATAAAGCGTACTGATGTATTCGCTAAAATGTTAGAAACGTTACCTACGGTAAAGAAGTTATCTTGCGTAATACCTGTAAACAGAATCATAACCGCAACCACGATATACATAGAGTAATTTGTTAAAAAATCTTTAAGATCGAATTTTTTATCTTTTTTTTCAAATAAATGCGTTGTCATAATTTTTCTCCCTTATTCCATAAACTTCGTTGCAAGCGTCATAACACTTTCTTGTGTTGCTTCTTTTTTATCTAAGAAGCCTGAAACACGACCCTCGCACATAACCATAATACGATCTGAGACCCCTAATAACTCAGCCATTTCAGAAGAAATCATAATGATACTTTTCCCTTCAGCAGCTAATTCATTAATAATTTGGTAAATCTCAAATTTTGCTCCAACATCAATTCCACGTGTTGGTTCATCTAAAATCAGAATGTCAGGATTGTTGGCTAACCAACGCGATAAGATTACTTTTTGTTGGTTCCCGCCAGATAAATTTTCAATATGCGTTTTCTTGCTTGCAGTTTTAATGTTTAATCGATCAATACTACTATCTACAACTTCGCCTATTTTTTTATCATCTAAAAGACCCTTATGAATATACTGATCAATGGATGCAATGGCAACGTTATCCGATACGGATAAGACACCAAAGATCCCATTACCGCGTCGGTCTTCAGTAACAAGTGCAATACCATTTCGGATTGCATCTTGCGGACGATTAACAACAAGTTGTTTATCACCCAATTTCACAATACCGTGATCAATGGCACGCATACCGTAAATTGCTTCCATAAGTTCGGTACGCTGAGCTCCTACGAGCCCCCCTACCCCCAAGATTTCACCACGTTTTAATTCAAAGTAACACTCTTTAAATGATAATGGATTTGGTGACGTTAAATTCTCAACGCGTAAGACAACTTCTTCAGTCGGTTCGTTTGTCTTTGGTGGGAACAAACTTTTCAACTCACGTCCAACCATATTCTTGATAATGGAATCATTGGTCATCTCACTTGCTGGCCATGTACCAACATAACAACCATCCCGCATGATTGTAATTTCATCCGAAATCCTTAAAATTTCATCCATCTTGTGAGATATATAAACGATTGCGATTCCTTTTTTGGTAAGTTTGTCAATAATTGCGAACAGTTTCTCCACTTCTGTAGCAGTTAATGACGATGTTGGCTCATCCATAATTACAACTTTCGCGTTATGTGAAATTGCTTTTGCAATTTCAATTGACTGCATTTGCGAAACGGTCAGTTCATTAAGTAAGGTTGTTGGCTCCACATCCAATCCAACCTCTTTTAATAAACGATCTGTTTCTTCATACATTTTCTTATGATCAACTGTTTTAAACTTAGTCATTGGGTAATTTCCTAAGAAAATATTCTCCCCAACAGTCATCATCCGAATTGGTTGTAATTCTTGATGAATCATTGAAATTCCTGAATCAATGGCTTCCTTTGCATCTTTAAATTCGACCTCATTACCATTAAAGATTACTGATCCAGAGTCTCTGTGATAGATCCCATATAAACATTTCATCAACGTTGATTTTCCAGCTCCATTTTCACCCATTAGTGCATGAACTGTACCCGGTTTTAATCGTAAATTGACATGGTCTAATGCTTTAACCCCAGGGAATGTTTTATTAATATCTTTCATTTCTAGGATGTATTCGCTCATGTCTGTCACCTTCCTATCCTTATAAATATTCAAGTGTGCCGTTAAGCACACTTGAGATTAAACATTAACGTATTTTTAAATTATTGAGCGTCACGTTCTGCGTAACGTTTTACTGCTTCTTCTACAGTTTCTTTACGAGCTTCTGCGCGTTTAAGTTCTGCTTCTTCAGGTTTAGTTACCCCAACATAATCATGCCAGTAGTAAGCTGAAACATCTTTACCTTGTAATAATTCAAGAGCTACATCAACTGCTGTATGTGATTGGTTAAAGTGGTCATTTAGAACTGTCCCAGTTAACTTACCACCTTTTAGAAGTTCGATCGCATCCGGAATCGCATCAACACCAACTACAAAGATGTCTTCGCCGACTTTACGTCCTGCAGCTTCGATTGCTGTAACAGCACCAACTGCCATACCATCATTATTTGCAAATACTACTTCTAATTTATTACCAAATTGTTCTAAAGCGTTTGCTGTAAATTCTTGTCCTTTAGCTGTATCCCAGTTTGCTTGGTAAGGTTGAGCTAAAGCATTTGTTTTAACGCCTTTTTCTTCAAGACCTTTAACTGAGAACTCTGTACGTTGTTTTGCATCAACGTTTGCAGGGTCACCCATTAAAGTAATGTAGCTTACAGATCCATCGCCATCGATGTCACCTTTGTTTTCAAGGTTTGCAATCATGTAACCTTGGATAGTTCCTGATTGTGTTGCATCAGCTCCAACATAAGTTGTTTTTCCTGGCCAGATTTCTAATTCTTGTGTTTCTGGTTCGCGGTTAATAAATACAACTGGAATGTCTTTTGCTTTTGCTGAATTGATAATTGAACCTGCTGCGGTAGGGTCAACCATGTTTGCGATAATTAAATCTTTACCTTGAGCGATAAAGTTATTAATTTGCTCTGTTTGGTTTGCTTGGTCTTGCTTACCATCTTGAATATCAAGTTTGTAAGTATTTCCATCTTTTTCCCCTACTTCTTTAAAGTATGATGCAAGTTCTTCACGATATAGAGTCATGAAGTTATCATCGAATTTATAGATTGCAACTCCGATGTTGTATGTCTTTCCACCTTCATTAGCATTTCCTTCTGCTCCACCTTTTGATGAGCATCCGAATAAAGTAAGCGCTAACAATGATACCAAAATCAATTTACTCAATTTCTTCATCTGTACTTCCTCCTGTACTAAATTCTAGTAAATGTTTTACCACTAGCAAGGTCATAATAACCCATGTAAGCGCTTATGTCAACGCTTACAGTAAAGTTTTTACTGAAAATACCGTTTCTCTTATAACCAACTTTGTAGAACAAACAATCTTCACGGGAATAAAACTCTTTGAACCGATCATCAGCGTCAGCAGTTGCGCCGCCAACTCTCCCATATACTTCGTATCCAAAGCAACAGTAGTTAGAGGTGGATTGAAGAACTTAGCACTCGCAATATCGTTATAACCAACAATTGAAATCTGATGAGGAATTGAACCCTTCATTTCCCCTAGTGCACGTAATGCTCCCATCGCAATCGTATCACTTGCGCAAACAAAAGCTGTAGGTACAACTTCGTGCTTTAACGCTTCAATGACACTTGCATATCCAGTCTGAGCGGTATACTTTCCAAGATAAACATTATCTTCATGATAATCAAGCTCAGGATCGTTTTTCATTAATTCATTAAACATACTTTCACGTCGATCAACGTATTCAATTTTGGTTGCACCTAAATATTCACGACCTCCAATATAGCCAATTCGTGTGTGCCCCATCTCCTTAAGATGACCAATAGCGGCTTCTGTCGCACCTTCTAAGTCATGGACAACGGCAGAGTATTTGTGAGAATCAGGATTTGAATCGACAAATACAATCGACGGACAATGACGTTCAAGGTCATTTGCTTGTTGGTGCGAAAACTTCCCAACACATACCAAACCATCCAAGTCATCCTCTAGAAACACATCAACCATGTTCTCTTTATAGTAACGTTTAATTTGAATTTTGTGACTGATACAAAAATTTTCAACACTCATTCGCAACGAGTAGTAGTATGGATCCTCTTCTTCTTCATTACTTGAAATCCACTGTACAATACCGACCATCAATACATCTGCTTTTTTATTTTTCTTCTTAATACGATAATTCAATTCTTTCGCAACGCGAAACACCTCATCACGCGTTTCATCTTTTACACTTAAAGTAGGATCTTCATTTAAAATCCTGGAAACGGTTGCCTGACTTACATGTGCCTTCAATGCAATATCTTTAATGGTAGCCATAATATCCTCCTTTTTTTATTGATTCATGCTTCTATCTTGATTTTAGTAAATTTTTACTTGATTTACCAGTGTTATTTACTAATTTCTTCAAGTACTGCTTTTGCTTTGCGACGAAGTTGGTACGTATACACCGCTAGAACGCCGCCAGCACCAATTATTATAAAATAAAGATTATTTCGATAATTTAGATATAAATAGATGAAAAATACTAACAATGATCCAATAACGATTCCACTAAATCGTTCGATGCGGTGAACCATCATTTTTATCACTTCACTGCGATCATCGTTAAATGAAATAATCGGTTCATTTGAACGCGGTCTTGCGAAATAGTAATATGTACCACCTTTCTCACTGCTATAGGTGCAGATCAATATAAATCCTTGATCAAGATATTGTTGCTTTAAGTCATCATCCATAGGTTCAATGGTATACGCAACTTCAAAGTTTAACTTCGCAGGTTCATTCTGACAAAAATGGTATCCATTGCCATCAAATTGTTCCAGCATCAAGCCTTCTTCTGCCTTAGCCTCTAAGTATTGAACCTCTTCTTTAAATTCAATGATCGAAAATGTTGTTTTATCTAATTTCATTTTAATAACCTATCCTTCTAAGTTCGATTATACACGTACAATCCTAAATTAAGCAAATTAAAAGGACCCTGACGGTCCTTTTATTATTGTAATTGTTCTAACACAAGTGCTAATTGACGGCGGTATTCTTCAAGTTTACCACGCTCTTCAAGTACTTTTGCTTCTGGAGCTTTCGCAATAAATTTTTCATTTGAGAGCATTTTTTCAGCACGAGAAATCTCATTCTCGAGCTTTTGTTTTTCTTTTTGGAGCTTTTCAATTAACGCTTCACGATCTACAAGTTCTTCTTGTATTAATCGAATGGCACCCCCGTGAATGGGTTGTGTAATACTATCTTCTGGCAAGGTATTGATTGTAACTTTAGCCATCGACTCAAACATATGGGTGAGCACTTCATTTAATGCATAAGGACTGTTATTTGCATCTAAAAGAGATACATTGAGAGGTTTTGAAGGCTTAACATCATAACTTACACGCACCTCACGTACAGCTTGAATCGCCTCAATCATAAAGTCGACTTCTTCAAGATCTCCAGTTTCAATTTCCACAGCCACCGGCCATGATTCGATATTAATTGAATCTAAATGATTTGGAAGTGCACAGTATATCTCTTCCGTAACAAATGGCATAAATGGATGTAAGAGGATGACAATATTTTTAAGCATGTGGGATAACGTTGCTTTTGTTGCGTATACTACATGCTCATCATCACTTTGCAATCCACTCTTACTTAATTCGATATACCAACTGCAGAAATCATCCCAAACAAAACGAGATAGCGTATTCCCAACAAGAGCAAATTCATATTTATCCATATTACGGGATACTTCTTCCAGTGTTTGGTTGAATTTATGAATTATGTGACGATCAACTTGAGATAATTGTGCTTTTTCGATTTGATAAACATCATCTTCAATATGCATCAATACAAAACGCGAAGCATTCCAAATTTTATTTATAAAATTCCAAGATGCCTCAACTTTTTCGGGCATATAGCGCATATCTTGACCTGGAGTTGAATTGGTTGTTAAGAAATAACGCAAGGCATCAACACCATACGTTTCGATCACATCCATGGGATCAACACCGTTTCCTAAAGACTTACTCATCTTACGTCCATCTTGATCACGAATTAATCCGTGGATTAAGACATCTTCGAAAGGACGAGAATTGGTAAAGTAACGTGCTTGGAAGGCCATACGAGCAACCCAGAAGAAAATAATGTCATATCCTGTTACTAAAACATTTGTCGGATAATAACGTTCTAAATCTTCCGTATTTTCAGGCCAACTTAGTGTTGAAAATGGCCATAATGCACTTGAGAACCATGTATCTAAAACATCTTCATCTTGACGCCAATTATCAATATCTTCAGGTGCTTCAAGTCCAACATAAATTTCCTCAGTTTCTTTATGGAACCATGCTGGAATACGATGTCCCCACCACAATTGACGTGAAATACACCAGTCTTCAATATTATCCAACCAACGCGTAAAAGTATTTTCAAATCGTTCTGGATAAAAATTAATTTTATCATCGCCGTTTTGGTGAGCCAGCACTTCATCCGCTAAGGGTTTCATCTTAACAAACCATTGTTTTGAAAGATACGGCTCAACAATAACATCCGTACGTTCTGAATGACCAACTTGATGAATATGCTTTTCAATCGAAACAAGTTTGCCATCTGCTTCAATATCCGCAACCAAAGCTTTACGACATTCAAAACGTTCCATGCCTTGATATTTACCCGCAAGTTCATTCATAGTTCCATCAGGATTCATACAAATTGGCATCTCTAATCCATATTTTTCACCAATCACGAAGTCATTAGGATCATGGGCAGGTGTACATTTCATAACACCTGTACCAAATTCAATATCAATATAATCATCCGTAATAATAGGTAAAGACTCTCCATTTGCAGGGTTGATTGCATGTTTACCAACTACATGGGTGTATCGAGAATCTTCCGGATGAACCACAATACAAACATCTCCAAACATTGTTTCTGGGCGTGTCGTAGACACTTTAAGCGTTTCACCGGTTTCCAATACAGTATAATCAAAAGTATAGAAATTACCTTCAACTTCCTTATGGATAACTTCGATGTTAGACAGTGCCGTTTGAGCCTCAACATCCCAGTTGATAATTCGGTAACCTTGGAAAATTAACCCGTCATTGTATAAATCTACAAACACTTTATTTACTGCTTGGTTTAAACCTTCATCCAATGTAAAACGTTCACGAGAATAATCCACAGAAATCCCAAGTTTAGACCATTGTTCTCGAATATGCCCAGCATATTCATCTTTCCATTCCCAGGACTTTTCTAAAAACGCTTCTCGCCCAAGGTCGTAACGAGAAATTCCTTGTTCGCGCATTTTCTGTTCAACTTTAGCTTGAGTTGCAATTCCCGCATGATCCATTCCTGGTAAATAAAGTGCATCCTTACCCAAGAGACGTTGATAACGAATGATAATATCTTGTAGGGTATTATCCCATGCATGCCCAAGATGTAATTTCCCAGTAACATTTGGCGGTGGGATTACTAAAGAATATGGCGTTTTTGATGTATCCCCTGCAGTAAAATAACCTTTCTCAATCCATTCATTGTATTTATTTAATTCAATTTCGTTGTGAGCATACTTCTTCGCTAATTTCTCGGTCATAATATTCCTCCTTGAGTAGTCCATAACATATGACATCTTCATATCCGTCTTCAAACTTTGCCGATTGACGTTTAATGCCTTCTTCAATAAAACCTAATTTACGTGCGACAGCACCGGAAGCTGGGTTACACTTTAAGTGTTTGAGTTCCATACGACGCACATCATAATTTTCAAATGCGAAATCCAAGATGGCAGATGCTGCTTCGGTCACAAGACCTAATCCCCAAAATCGTGGATTCAGTGCATAGCCCATTTCATAGACACCTTCTGATGCACTAACCGGCCAAAAATCACAGGTACCAATCATTCGACCATTATTTTTTAAAGTAATCGCAAATGCTTCAGGCCAACCTTTACTTGGTCGGGATAAAAAGACATCTTCGATTACCTGTTTTGTATCCTCAACACTTTGATGAGGTTTAAATCGTGTCATGCGTGATACCTGATACGTTCGCGCATAAAGATACATATCATCTGCATCTTCCATAACCACAGGACGAAGAACCAATCGTTCCGTTTCGAGTCTTAAATCTGTCGTTGGCTTCATAATTCCTCCTACAAAATAAAAAAAACACCATCCAAAGGACGATGAATCGTGGTACCACCTTAATTTACATACATATGTATGCCTCATTGCCGTTAACGCGGGCCACGTAACATCTTACTTAAGTTCAGACATCAATCTCCCAAGCTACATTCACCAGTGCATAAGATTGTTTCACACCAACCAACAATTCTCTTTGCTTAATACAAGGGTTACTCTTCTTGTTCAACGATTTATCTTATTTTATCATATACACACTTACACGTCAATTGAACCCTCGAATATAAAAAAAGAGCTTGCGCTCTTTAATAAGTTTTAATATATTGATCGTAAATTGGTTTTACACCGACTTTTTCATCAGACATACTTGGAATTACTTGGAATGGACCTGTGGACGAATTTCCTTCGATAATCTCCGGACCATCAACCCCAACTGCAACATCCCACCCCATATAACGAACTTGAGGAATTACAAGACAAGCTTCTTGAATACTTGAAATAAGTTGTTCATAATGAGGAACTTTAAAACCAATTAAGTCAGTTCCTATAATTGGATGCTTCGTATGTTGATTACAGTTTTTATCAATAAATGGATATACAACTGTTCCCGATTCATCAAGAATGGTATACATACCCCCTTGACCAATGTTGTCAACGTGACTTCCAAGACCTGATTTTAGGACTGATACCAAAATTCTTGGAATGTTTTCATCATCTAAAAATGTAATGACACGTAAGGTGTTCACACTCGTAGGTGACAATTCATTCATCTTAGGATGTTGCTTGAAGAACTCTTCAATGAGATATTGACGGTTGTCCATCAGTGCAACATATAACTTCTCAAAATCAAGATCTGGATTTTCATTCACATCAACAACTTCAATTCCTCGCCCAACATAATCAGTTGTTCGCTTAGCCATAACCTTACCGTGCTTACGAACAAAAGCTTCAAGACCTTGAGCATCACTTTCGCGAATATCAAATGTATCGCGGTGAACGAAATCACTAAAACGCTTCACAAAAATCGACTTATCATCAAAAATATCAAGATATTCTGGATCGTTATAGTACTTCGCAATACGCGCAGAATGACCTAAAGTAATAAACGTCTCGCGCTGCTTACTGTTTAAATCATAAAATTCAAACTCATTGTAATCAACGTAGCCTGCTGTATACTTGAATGAACACCAAACCATATCAAAGAATAGAACGATACGAGAACGACCACTCTTTTCATGGGCATATTGGATTGCATTCTTAAATCCTGAAAAATCCATACTAAAAAGACGTTTAAAATAATACTTAATTTTCCAAAATAATTTTTTCATTTTCGTCCCTCTCATGTATTCGATAGCAATTAAATTGAATTTAACGCTACTTATTATTAAATATTCTGTTCAATAAACTTAATTATTGGATCACGTGTCTCATTTTTAAGAGTTGAAAATTCAAGTACTGTAACATCTGGGAATTCTTTAAATACATCCCGTTTGATGTTATTAATTTTATTCTTTGATAATTTATCAACTTTTGATAAGACAAGTGCATAACGAATCCCATAATGAATTGCGAATTGAATCATCATAAGATCATCTTGACTTACGCCACGACGCACATCTACAAGAACGAGCATAACAGATGGGTGACGCAGTTCAAAATAACTATCCATTAAAGTCCCATAATGAATTTGCTCCTGTTTGGATCGATTTGCGAAACCATAACCCGGTACATCGGTTAAGATGACTTCTTCATTAATATGATAGAAGTTGATTAATCGCGTTTTTCCAGGTGTTTGTCCAACATAAGCGAGTTTTTTACGATTTGTAATGGCATTGATCAATGAAGATTTTCCAACATTTGATTTTCCAACCATGACAATTTCTTTTTGTCCCGTCTCTGGAAATTGAGACGAATGCGCAGCTGAAATAATCAACTGCGCATCATTTGTCTTCCAAGCCATTAAATAAGCGCTTCTTTCAACACTTCTTCAATGGTTTCGCATGGAATAAATGTAACACTTTCCTTAACAACATCGGGAACTTCTGCTAAGTCTTTTTCATTTAATTTTGGAATAACGATACGGTTAATACCTACACGGTGTGCAGCCAGTGATTTTTCTTTCAAACCACCAATTGGCAAGACATTTCCACGCAATGTAATTTCACCAGTCATCGCAAGATTCGCACGTACTTTATTATCCGTTAAAGCACTAATTAATGCAGTGGTGAAGGTAACCCCTGCGGAAGGACCATCTTTCGGAACAGCACCTTCAGGCACATGAACTTGAACGTCATGTTTTTCAAAGAAATCCGGTGCAATGTTTAAGCTACGAGCATGACTCTTAACATATCCCATTGCAATTTCTGCAGATTCTTTCATTACATCACCTAATTGACCCGTCACAACAAGACGACCCTTACCTTCATAGGTGGTTACTTCGATTGGGAGCACATCCCCACCAAATTGAGTATAAGCAAGACCCGTTACAACACCTACTTGGTCTTTCTTCTCTTTTTGACCATATTCGAAAATAATTTGGCCTAACCATTCGGTAATAAGTTCTTTATTGATTGTGATTGTTTTCTTGCCGTCTTTTAAGATTGCAAGAACTGTTTTTCGACATAATGATGCGATTACGCGTTCTAATTGTCGAACACCCGCTTCACGTGTATAGTGACGAATTACATAACGTAATTGTGCATCACTCATACGGAATTGAGATTTTTTGAGTCCGTTTGATTCCAATTGTTTTGGTATCAAGTGTTCTTTCGCGATATTCAGTTTTTCTTCTTCAGTATAGGAACTGAGTTGAATAATTTCTAAACGATCGCGTAACGCTTCAGGAATATCACCTAAATAGTTTGCAGTCGCAACGAACATAACATTTGATAAATCATAAGGTTCTTCTAAGTAGTTATCACTAAACATTTTATTTTGTTCAGGATCCAACACCTCGAGCATTGCACTTGAAGGATCGCCCTTGTAATCGGATGCCATTTTATCAATTTCATCGATCAAGAACACTGGATTCACGACACCTGCTTTTTTCATTCCCTGAATAATACGTCCAGGTAATGATCCAAGATAAGTACGACGGTGACCACGGATTTCCGCTTCATCACGTACCCCACCTACAGATGCTTTTACAAATTCACGACCAAGTGAATCGGCAATTGATTTTGCAAGTGATGTTTTCCCAACTCCTGGAGGACCCACTAAACAAATGATTGGAGCTTCTAAATTCCCAGTCATTTCTTTTACTGCAAGATACTCCATAATACGATCTTTAACTTTATCTAATCCAAAATGATCATCATCCAGTTTTTCACGTACAAGATTTAAATCTTTAATATCTTCCGTTTGTTGCCACCATGGTGTCTTCAAGAGCCATTCTAAATATGAACGCACAACTCCAGACTCACCCGATGCTTGGGGTAACATTTCATAACGTCGCAACTCTTCCATTGCTTTTTCCTTAACATACTCTGGATAAGGGTTGTTCTCGATCATTTCGCGGAACTCATCACTGTCCTCACCAACATCACCAACATCACCCAATTCTTCACGAATAGCACGCATTTTTTCTCTTAGGTAATATTCACGTTGGTTTTCTTCAACACGATCTTTAACTTTCTCATTGATAGTGTTTTCAATTTGAGCAAGTGTATGCTCACGTTGAATTTCTTCAATAATCATAAGAAGTCTTTCATTTACACTAAGTTCTTCAAGTAATTCCTGCTTGCGTTCAAGTTGAAGTGGGAAGTATTGAGCAAATTGATCACTCAATTGAGATGCAGATACACCCATCGTTAATTGATTAACAATTTCAGTAGGAATCGTTATATTTTGAACAGAAACCTGTTCGATTTCATTTGTGATACGACGAACCAATGCCATTTCTTCATTTTCTTCGCCAATAACATCTTCCAATGCTGTAACGGCACCAAAAAGCATGCGTCCATCATCATTTAATGTATCGATTTTTACACGTTTTAATCCTGTAAATGTAACACGTAAAAAGCCTTGTTTACGTTTAACAGCTTTGATATTAACAAGTGATCCAAACTCAAAAAGTTCATCTTGACGTGGATCATCCACAAGAATGTCTTTTTGACTAACAAGCACTACTTGTCCATTAAAGAACTTTTCTGCTTCATCAATTGCATTCATGCTTTTATGACGTCCAACCTCAATCATAATTTCTTGTTCTGGAAACACAATAACACCGCGCGTTGCAACAACAGGAACGCTTATTGTTATATTTTTTTCGCTCATAGCAATCCCTCCTTTAAGGATAAAAAAGACGCTAAGCGTCTTTTAATTAAGCAAGAGTTTCTTGTACTAGCTCCATCGCTTTTCGTAATAAGATATCGTATCCGATAGCATCTGGTGAAACTAAGTTTTTAACTTGGTCAAGTTCCATGCCGTATGCTTCAGAAATTGTTGTAAATTCTTTTTCAATTTCTTCGTCTTCTACTTTTAATCCTTCAACTTCAGCAATTTTTTCAAGTGTTAAGCGAGTGCGTACACGTTTTTCTGCATCTTCACGCATTTGTTCTTTAACATCTTCTTTAGATTGTCCAAGAATTTGTGAGTAAAGATCGAAGTTCATACCTTGTTGTGCAAGACGTTGGTTGAATTCATTAAACATTTGGTTTAATTCTTCTTCAATCATTGCTGCTGGAATGTCAATTTTCGCATTGTTTGAAATTGTTTCAACAAGTTCTTCATTTACGCGATCTTCTTCTGCTTGTTCACGTTGTGCTTTAAGATTTTTCTTAATTGAATCTTTAAGTGCATCTAATGATGTAATTTCTTCATCATCTAACAATTCAACAAACTCATCGTTTAATTCTGGTAACACTTTTGTTTTTACTTCGTGTAATTTAACTTTGAAGACAACTGGTTGACCAGCTAGGTCTTCTACATGGTATTCTTCTGGGAAAGTGATATCTAAATCTTTTTCATCTTCTGAAACCATACCGATCATTGCTTCTTCGAAACCTGGAATAAATGAGTTTGAACCAATTTCTAATGTATAGTTCTCGCCTTTACCACCTTCAAATGCAACACCGTCTTTAAATCCTTCAAAATCCATTACAACTGTATCGCCGTTTTCTACTGCGCCATCTTTAAGTTGTAATTCTGCTTGTTCTTCTTGTAATTTAACAAGTTCTGCTTCGATATCTTTAGCAGATACTGTGATACGTTTACGTTTGATATCAAGGCCTTTATATTCGCCAAGTTCAACTTCTGGTTTAACTGTAACGATAAATTTCAATGTTAATGCGTCTTCAGTCATTGCTTCAATGTCTAATTCTGGTGTTGCTACGGGTTCAATTTTTTGTTCAACCATTCCCGCAACAAATGCTTCATTAGCGATTGCATTAACTGCATCCATCATAATCATTTGTTCGTTTACTTGTTTACGAGCTAATTCCTTAGGTGCTTGTCCTTTACGGAACCCTTGAATTTCAACGTTTTTAATTGCATTTTCTAAAGTTTTATCTTGTGCTTTTTTCCAAGCTTTTTCTTCAACTTCAACAGTTAATAATCCTGTTGAGTTTTCATTTAATGTCCATGTAGATTTCATGTTTGTCCTCCTAGTACTTCACTATTATAACATAACTTTTAGCACAGTCAACACACGAGTGCTAAAAACTTACCACCACTCTATTTTAACTGAAACGAGTGATTTTTGCATTCTTTATACTTTATACAAATAAGTGTTCACTGTATCTAAAATCTCCTCAGCTTTTAAATCTTTAATTGGTACTGGAAATGCGTCGAGTACACGTTGCTCCAGAGCACCAAGACAAAGAATCAATAAACTCGGATTTTCAGATTCAAGCATATCACCCAGTTGTAACACACATGATTGATACGATGTGGATTCAAATGGATTTTCCAATTGTGATGTATCGATCACATGTTCCGTCATCTTTAACTTTAAATGTAACTCCATATCAATCGATTGATCAATCAAAAAAAACAAAATTTGCTTTTTAATCCAATCTTCGATGTATTCATCTACGAGCCATTTTTTAATATGTGATAGTTCATTACGTAGATTCATTCGTTCCAAAGAAATAATGGCTTTATGTTGTAAAAGTTCATTACCGCGGAATGCTTCCTCCAGGTCTTCAATATCTTCGTAGTATTTACTTGATGGGGTTGTATCAATTCGTAGTGAATCACGAATTGTTTGAAGTTGTGTAAAATATGGTTCGGGTACATAAGGCATTCTCAATTCTTCGTCGATAAGCACAAGTGCCTCACGCGTTTTTCCTTCGTCAAGAAAGCTCTGAATTGAGTCCATGCAAGTTTCATAATAGTTGTTCATACTTTTCCTTTCATACTGTTTCATTTTAACACACTTTTGTTTGATAAAAAACAAAAGTAACGCATTTGTTTTGCTTATCTTTTAAAAGGGTTCGAAACAAAAATAAAACCTCGACGATGTCGAGGTTTAAATATCGATAACTTTTCGAAATTTCGGTAATAAGCCTTCCTTAGAACCGGTTAAACTTGGTTTCATTTGGAATACGCCAGTATTGTAATTTCCTTCGATGAGAGAAGGTCTTTTTTGACCAATTGCGACATCCCATCCAACATATTGGATTTGCGGAACTTCACGTGCCGCACGATCAAGCATCTCAACAATTTCATTGTATAGCGGAACTTGAAAACCAACAATCTCAGTACCTGTAATAGGGTGCTTTTTAAAAGCAACTGCATCTTTATCAAATGCTGGATATAAAACTTTGCCACCATCGTCCAAGACCGTATACATTCCACCAGCACCAAAATTATCCAAGTGCCCTCCATTACCAATTTTTAAAACACCTTCAAGCACATGAACATCCTTACCGTCGAAAAATGTAATCATACGAAGTGTATTGACACTTTCAGGATAAAGGGAAGACATTGCTTCATGTTGAACAAAATACTCCTCAATTAAAAACTGACGGCGTTCCATACGTTCTTTTTTAAACAACTCAAAATCTTCAATTTCTGCCGTAACAAAACGTTCCACGCCATATCCCATAAGACTATCTGTCACTTTTGCCATTACAACATCATGTCCTGCTAAAAACGCTTTAACTAAGTCATCTGATGATTCGCGTAAATCGACAAAATCACGCCCAATATACTCTCGAAATACTTTATTAAATTCTGACTTATCTGCAAATTTATGTCTGAATTCTTTCTGATTATATTTTACGATGATAGAGTTTGCGATACCGCCGGTAATAAACGTCTTGCGTTCCGCACGATTCAATAAATAAAACTCAAACTCGAAGTAATCTAAATAACCCGACTGATAGATAAATGAACATCCAATCATATCTAAAAGAATAAACAATCTAAATTTACCTGTTTCTTTACTAATGACACCAGCAATTCGCCACATATTTTTATAATCTAATGCTTTTAATCTTCTAAAATAATACTTAATTCGACCCATGCTTTACCTCCACATACTCAATCTATAATAACCTTAGTTTTCATTTCAGACAAGACCATATCAATATCCGAATAGTTGAACCCAATACCAATTCCCATCAGGGGCTTGGTAAAGTGCACACGCACCCGACTTAAAATCATCTAAAATATTTGCTCGATGGCTGGGTGATTCCATAAAGCCATTCATGGCACTTTCTACTGAAAACGCACGTTTCGCTAAATTCTCCGCAAAGATTAATTGAGGATTTAGACTATCCCAAGAACTCCCATCTGGACGACGGTGTTCAAAACTTTTCTCAAGATCCACTGCACGAATCCCAGCATACTCAAATAGAGACTCTGACCATGTTAAAACATCTAACTGATGATCTTTTCGAATCTGATTCACATGATTAAACATTAAAAGCGATGCTTCTTTATCAATTTGCTCCGAATTCACGATAATTTCTTTGATTCCAACCCGCGTAATTTCATCAACAGGAGCATAAACAACTTCCGTATATTGAACCGAAGAATCAACCAAATCGTTATTTTTATAGAGTTCTTTGTAAACTGTTCGTTTCAGTCCTGCTTTTCCTTCTTGATCTGTAATCGTTTCTCCCTGATTCATACTTTCATCATTTTTTTCAAGTGTATCAAAGGGAATGGGAGTTTCTTCACTTCGATAATCCTCAACAAAATGATCCGCCGTTTCAGGTTCTAAATCGTCCTGTTGCTCTGTTTTTGTAATTTTTGAACGCTTTGTATTGATAAGGTTCTTTTTCATAATTTTTGGGGGCTGTTGTTCAACTGTTTTCTTGGATATTCCTTGGAAATATCCAACGCCACATCCTAAGCAAAAGACCAATAATCCAAAAAATCCAATAATGTATTTCTTTTTTACTTTCATATGCCCCTCCATATAAAGTTCTTGTATAATTGTACTAAATTTTCACATAAAATCCTATTGTTAAATTCATTTTATCGCGTAGATTATATTTTATGTGAATTTTTATGGAAAACATAAAAAAAACACCAAATAATTGGTGTTATTGTTTAAATTTGGCGTCCCCGGAGAGATTCGAACTCCCGACCACACGCTTAGAAGGCGCGTGCTCTATCCACTGAGCTACGGAGACAAATTGTGCTCTATGCGTCTACAATAATATCATTAAGACGCATAGAATACAATGCTTTTTATAAATCTCTTTCAAATAATTCCTCTACGGTTACTTTATCTTCTGTAATCGTGATTTTTGCGAAACATGTTGGTGATCCATCGCGATTATAATAGAGCGAACCTGGATTAATCAAAAGAATCCCATCCACATCTTTGACGACGGGAACATGGGTATGTCCATAACACGCAATCGTGCAACGGTGTTCCTTTGCGAGCGCGATAATATCATCTTCTATATGGCGATAACGCATTAAATGACCATGAGCCACAAAAATACGCGTGCCTTTTACATCTACGACCAATGATTCTGGATATTTATAAAAGGTATCGTTATTGCCTGTAACTGCGCTAAAAGGTTTCATGGATTCATAATCAAGTTCATTATCGCCACAATGAATGTAGGCATCCGCATGAGGATATTTTTGTAAAATTGCGTCGAGAACTTTTTTCTTACCATGGTTATCACTGCAAACGATAATTTCTGTCATATTGTTTCCACCTTTTCTATCGATCCAAAAAGACTTTCAATTTGTCTTTCCATTTTTTGAGCGTCACCTGTTGTTAAGGTCTTGCATGATGTTGTTAAAAACGCATAGTTCATCGCAACATATTCATAAATCGGACGTCTTGAATCATGAATTTGACCCGTATATATTTTTATAAAAGCATCATACACGAGTGGAT